>JAQVCQ010000094.1 GCA_028689715.1 Lachnospiraceae bacterium | reverse complement strand
GTATACCAATTTAATTTGATGTAACCTATTTTTTAACTTTTTCATACTTTAAGAAAACATATTCCAGATCAAAGTAAGTCTGTTCTTCGCTGTCCGCAGTGATCTTCCAGTCTGGTGCTTCATCCAGATTTGGGAAATAAGTATCTGCATGATACACATGGTCGATTTTTGTGATGTGTGCGGTATCACAGTAAGGCAGCATCATTTTATAGACACTGTCACCTCCAATGATATAAACATCTTTTGAATCATATTTTTTCAGTTCTTCAAAAAGCTCCTCTTTCGAGTGCACAATAATGGCTTCTTTCGCACTGAATTCCGGATCAGTCGTCAGAATAATGTTAGTCCTGCCTTTCAGCGGCAATCCTCCCGGAAAAGTCTCCAGTGTCTTCCTACCGAGCACGACCACTTTTCCAAGTGTTTCTTCTCTGAAATGTTTCTGGTCATTTGGGATGCTGACCAGCAGTTTATTTGCATGACCAATGGCCCAGTTCTTATCGACGGCTGCGATTAAATTCATGTACGTCCTCCTGTTTTCTATTGCAATTGCATAATTCTTACTATTTCTATATTGCTATGGGAATATTCTCGACCTGTGGTCCGGTCTGATAATTTTCTACACTGATGTCATTTCTTGTGAACTGATAAAAATCATGAATATCCGGATTCAGTGTGAATTTGGGCGCATCAAAAGGTGTTCTCTGAATCAGTTCTTCAATGATTGGAATATGTCTGTCATAAATATGAGCATCTGCGATTACATGGACCAGTTCCCCCACATTCATATTGCAGACCTGCGCCAGCATATGTAAAAGTACGGAATACTGTACAACATTCCAATTATTGGCAGCAAGTACATCTTGTGAGCGCTGATTTAATATACCATTTAATGTTAACTTATCTTCACCCTTTTTCTGTGTCACATTAAACGTCATACTATATGCACAGGGATACAGATTCATTTCATGCAAATCCTGATGTACATAAATATTTGTCATGATTCTTCTGCTGAAAGGATTATTCTTCAGATCATAGATCACTCTGTCTACCTGATCCATTACTCCTTCTTTATACTGATGCTTCACACCCAGCTGATAACCATACGCCTTGCCGATCGACCCTGTCTCATCAGCCCAGCTGTCCCAGATATGACTGTGAAGTTCATTGATATTATTAGACTTTGCCTGCCAGATCCAAAGCATTTCATCCACCGCACTCTTTAATGCAGTTCTTCGCAGGGTCAGCAGCGGAAATTCTTTCGACAGATCATATCTGTTTACCACACCAAATAACTTGATCGTGTAAGCCGGAGTGCCGTCTTCCCACCTCGGTCTTACCTTCTCCCCTTCCGTGCTCGTCCCCTTCTCCAAAATATTCCTGCACATATCTATAAAAATCCGATCTGCATAACTCATCTCAAAAAAACCTCCTCTACACCTTCCATTTCCATCTTAACCTGCGCTCATCCTATGACGGAATCATCAGCGATGAGACAGACTTACCTGTCCCACTTTTCACAAAGTGAATTAATTTGATCAGCAAACTTTCCTGCATCTTTATTGCTGATTCCTTCACTCTTTTTAATGATAGCCAGCAGCCTCTGCCCAGCAGCAAGCAGCCTTGTATAGGCATCCGTAACGATTCTTGCTTTTTTCTTTAAAACGACCGGGGTTGCTTCCTTCTCGATCATGTTGGTAAGCAGATTGAACGATGTTCCGCTGTAAGGTGCATAAGCAGAATAACCGTATTCATTCTCCAGACAGGCAGTAAAATCATCTGCAACACTTTCATCTCCATGTACTACAAAGACCCGTTTTGGCTTTACTTCAAAACCATTGATCCAATCCAATAATCCATTTTTATCAGCATGTCCGCTCATCCCTTCCAGTCGCAGGATTGTAGCATTGACTTCAATGACTTCTCCAAAGAGTTTTACTTCTTTCGCGCCTTCTAGAATATGACGTCCAAGTGTTCCCACTGCCTGGTACCCTACGAATAAAATCGTGGAATCGATTCTCCACAGATTATGTTTTAGGTGATGTCTGATACGACCGGCCTCACACATACCTGCTGCAGAAATAATGACTTTAGGCGTATCTTCAAAGTTGATCTCTTTTGATTCATCACTTGTAATGGAAAGTTTTAGTCCTGGGAACGCAATCGGATTGATCCCTTTATTAACAAGTGCCATCGCCTCATCATCAAAACAACAGGATACATTTTTCTGGAACACACCTGTTGCTTCCACTGCAAGCGGGCTATCCACATAGACTGGAAAATCCGGATAATCTTCTACCAGTTTGTCTGCTTTGATCTTTCTGATAAAATAAAGAATTTCCTGTGTACGTCCGACCGCAAAAGAAGGAATGACTACATTACCTCCTCTGTCAAAAGTTTCTTTAAAGATCTGAGCAAGTTCAGCAACATAATCAGGTTTATCTTCCGAATGAAGTCTGTCACCATAAGTCGATTCCATGACAACATAATCGGCAAGTGATGTTGGTGCAGGATCTTTTAACATTGGCTGATTTTTATTTCCAATATCTCCTGAAAATACTATTTTTCTATTTTCTCCATTTTCATTCAACCAGACTTCAATACTCGCTGAACCCAGAAGGTGACCGATATCCGTAAAGCGGATCTCTACTCCTTCACAAATTTCTATCTTCTTTTTATATTCGCAGGGAATAATATGTCTGATCGCCCCATCTGCATCTTCCATGGTATAAAGAGGCTCAACCTTTGGTTTTCCGGATCTGACCGCTTTATAGTTCTTCCACTCAGCTTCATTCATCTGAATGTGGGCACTATCACGAAGCATGATACTGCAAAGATCAGCTGTTGGAATTGTAGCAAAGATCTTTCCACGAAATCCCTGAGCATAAAGCAATGGCAGCATACCTGAATGGTCGATATGAGCATGGGTCAGAAGTACATAATCAACAGTTGCCGCTGGAATGGGCAGATCCTTATTTTCATACATGTCAGGTCCCTGTTCCATACCAAAATCTACTAAAATCCTCTTTCCGCAGGCCTCAATATAATGACAGCTTCCGGTTACTTCATGATCAGCTCCTAAAAAGGTCAGTCTCATCAGCATACCCTCCAAATCTGTTTTTTTAGTCTTTTTCATTATACCATTTTCATATGTTGCGGGCAATAAAAGTTGCGGTCATATCGTGCACTTCAAATAACACCAAAACATTGCGTTTTTGTTTTATCGCAGTGCCTCTGCTGTCTGATAAAAACGATAATATGTCCCTTTTCGTTCAAGCAGCTCATGATGTGTTCCTTCTTCTGTGATTCCTTCTTCCGTAAGCACCAGTATCCGGTCAGAATTCCTGATACTGGAAAGTCTGTGTGCGATCGTCAGTGTTGTTCTGCCTTTTGAGAGTTCCTCCAGTGACTTTGCCACTTCAAATTCGCTCTCATTATCAAGTGCTGAGGTCGCTTCATCCAGTATGATGATCCTTGGGTTTTTCAAAAATACCCTTGCTATGCTGATCCTCTGTTTCTGTCCACCGGAAAGTTTGACCCCTCTTTCTCCAACATATGTATCATATCCATTCGGAAGTTCATTAATAAAAGAGTCGGCTCCTGCTCTTCTTGCAGCGGCTTTGACCTCTTCAATAGTTGCCTCCGGTCTGCCGTAAACTATATTTTCGTATACTGATCCAGAAAACAGATAAACATCCTGCTGCACGATTCCTATGTTTTCTCTGAGACTCTTAAGTGTGAAATGTCTGATATCTTCTCCATCTATCAGAATTGTACCTTCAGACACATCGTAGAATCTCGGAATCAGATTACAGAGTGTTGTTTTTCCTCCGCCCGATGGTCCTACAATCGCTACCCGTTCGCCACATCTTATATGAAGATTTAAGTGTTCAAATATGGTGTTTTTATCATCTGTATACGTGAAGCTGACATTCTTAAATTCAATTTCACCGGCAGGTTCTTTCATCTCTATAGCATCTGGAAGGTCAAATATTTCCACATCTGCATCCATGATCTGTAAGAACCTTTCGATCCCTGTCATTCCTCTCTGGAACTGCTCTGCAAATTCAATAATTCTGCGGATCGTTGCGATCAGTGTGCTGACATAGAGCATATATGCGACCAGATCACCCGGTCGGATCAGGCCTTTGATCATAAAAATCCCACCGGCCACAACGACTGCAAGATACATGATTCCGTCAAAAATTCTTGTCGTTGTATGAAATGCCGCCATATAGCGGTATGTTTCTTCCTTGATCTCTAGAAATCTGCTGTTATCCTCACCAAACTTCTGCGTTTCCATTTCTTCATTTGTAAACGCTTTTACAACTTTCTGTCCCAGCAGGCTGTCTTCGATCCTTGCATTCAGTTCCCCGATCTGGTTTCTCTGTTTGCTAAATGCTGCTCTCATCTTCCGGTTCAAAATTATGGAAGTTATGATCATGACCGGTATAATGATAAAAATGATCGCAGTCAGTGCAACGTTGGTATTGAGCAGGATAAAAAAAGATACCCCTGCTTTTAGGGCAGCTATAAAAAATTCTTCCGGGCAATGATGGGCAAATTCTGTTACATCAAATAAATCATTTGTGATCCTTCCCATGATCTGTCCGACTTTTGTGTTATTAAAATACGTATTGGACAATTTATGCAGATGTTCATATGCATCCTGTCTCATGGATGTTTCAATTTTTGCACCCATGACATGCCCCACATCCGCCATATAAAAGTTCGCAATGCTGTCTATGATTCTTAGGATAAAATAAAGAAATCCCAGCTTCAGTACAGTCGTAACTGTCAGGGAAGCCAGGTCATATAACCCTACGTTCGTGATATACCGCATGATCAGTGGCAGCACCATTTCACACACTGTGGTCAGTGCTGCACAGATCAGATCAAGAAATAATGTCTTTTTATGCATGCTGTAATAGGGAATAAATCGTTTCAGCAGAACGGAGGTTGGATAGTCTCTCTTCTGTTTTGTCATACTGTCTTTGTCTCTTTCTTATAATAACGGTTGATCGCTTCGTAATACTCCGGGCATACTTTTTTTACAGAGACCGGTCTGCCTGATTCTGATAAAAAGCAGTGACTGCTTTCACCGACAGCCCTCAGTTCACCGGTGTCCGCATCTTCGATCTCATAGCCTATCTTCAAGCGTATGCCATTAAATTCCTTGACCTTGATTCCGATCCGCACAGATTCCCCGAACCTTGTCATGGATCGGTACTCACAGCTTACTCCCGTTACAGGACTGATGATTCCCATTTTTTCTGTGTCATGGTATCCATACCCGATTCGTTCCAGAAAATCCACTCTGGCTTCTTCGAACCACCTGATATAATTTGAATGGTGGACAATCGCCATCTGGTCGGTCTCATAATACTGTACTTTATGAATATATTTCTGCATGTTATATCCCATCCTTTATTTAAGCTATCATCGCATCCATTAAAAGCATGACAATAAACCCTATCATAAGAGAATACGTGGCCATTCTTTCATAACCATGACTGTGTGTTTCAGGAATCATTTCATCACTGATCACATAAAGCATGGTTCCTCCTGCAAATGCAAGTGCGAACGGCAGAATGACCGCCGAGATCGATGCAGCAAAATAACCGAGAAAAGTACCGACTACCTCTACAAAACCTGTAAATGAAGCAATTGCAAATGTTCTTTTTTTGCTGATCCCACTCATGATCATCGGTGCAATAATGATCATACCCTCCGGTACATTCTGAAGGGCGATTCCGGCTGCTACAAGGACTGCGTTGCTCGTATCTCCTGCTCCAAATCCGACACCTGCCGCAAGTCCTTCAGGGAAATTGTGGATCAGGATCGCCAGTACGAACAGCATGACCTTATTGATCGATTTATTATGTTTATGAGCCTCTTCTCCGACTCCTGTCAGATGATGTAAATGCGGCGTCATTCTGTCTGCAAAGTTCAAAAAGAATGCACCACAAAGCATACCAAGTGCCGTGACCCAGATCCCTGATCTCCCAACAGATTCTGCCGAGGGAAGGATCAGACCGATCACAGCTGCTGCCAGCATGATTCCGGCTGCGAATCCCAGTACTCCATCATTCCATTTATGTGGTATGTTCTTAAATATAAAACCTAATACTGCACCCAGTACCGTTGCTCCTCCAACACCAAGTGCTGTTATGATCACTACCTGCATGTTTGAAAATTCTCCATCTCTATCATATTTTAGTTGCTATTTTCCTGTTCCGTTACCTGCTGTATACGACTCCACTCCTGTATCAGTTCATCCAGCCTGTATGCTGCGTTGGCAGGACTTGTTGAAGGAAGGACGATTGCTTTTCTTCCGATCATGGGAAACAGATGTGTTTTAAAAAGTGCCTCTGCTTTTTTTCCATTTACAAAAATCTCTTTTATCTTTGCCGAATCCAGGATGCTTCCAATTTCATTTGGCACAACATGCCTGATCGTGCTGTCTGCAGATCCTGCGATCTCGCATTCACCGCACACATCCCAAAGCGCAATGTGGTGCCTGTATAGAAAATCCTTTTTCTTTTCGATCTCTTTTGGTATATCTTCCCGATATAGCCTGGAAAGGACTTCCCAAAACCGATTCCTGGGATGTCCATAATAAAAATTCTGCTCTCTGGATTTTACAGAGGGAAAACTCCCTAAAATCAGTATCTTCGAATCTTTGTCATAGACCGGTCCAAAAGTATGTTTTTGTACTGTTGCTTCCATAGCTTTCTACCTGTTAATAGACTGTGCCATACGATAATAAGTGTGCCTCTTTCCTCTTACTGTAATGGATAAAGCCATCAGATTTTCAGGATCCGGTACATTTCCAAATCCTCCATCTCCAATATGATGAATATCAAAACCTATTCTTTTATCCGCAAGGGCGATCTGTTTGATTGTTTCCGTATCAGCACTTTCCTGGCTGGTTCCTATTGCTGCCATGCATAAAGTCTGTTTTTCATGGATCAATGCAACCATCTCATGGAGCATTGCTTCACTGATGCCCGGTACTGTCCCACATGCCGGTAAAAGAATGACATCTGCACCTTTTTCAATCATCTGAAGTACGATCTCTTTGCTGATCACAGGCTCTCCAAGACCTGCACCATGCATTTTGCCCGCAATGATCAGACCCGGGAAACATTCCCGCGCCACCTCTATCGCATGAAGTATTTCACGGTTACTGACTCCTGTCGCCGGATTACCCGTAAGGCATACATAATCAATTCCCTGCTTTGCTGCCATCATCAGTGTATCTCTGCTGGCACGTCTTCCCGCTGGCAGGGCACCAAGTTCTTCCAGTGCATCCGCATCTTCATCGACCGGTTCTAAATTAATTCCGACTGGAAGTCCTGTCAGCTCCTTGATTCGTCTGATCGGTTCTTCCTCCGACTCAGGGATTCCCATGATCTTCTTTTCATAAACATCATAAAAGTTCAGTAGGATCAGGTCTCCTCCAAATCCGGATATGACTTCTGCATTGGTCAGATCCTGCAGCAGTGGCTGCGCGATCACGACAGTCTCACCCAGAATCGTTCGTCCTGCACTTGCAAGAATCGCCTGTCTTAATTCATCCCTGTTCATCTTGTTAAAATCACTGGTATGACAATTTAATAAACGTTTCATGGCAAATCCTCCTTTATAATCGGTCAATGTGATGTGGTAATAAAAAAATGAAACCTCTTTAAAAATCAAAGTTTTTTCATCATTAAATATTCTGCATGATAGCTTCCGTCTTTCAGTCGAAATGCAGCATCTCTTTTCCCATACTCTTTAAATCCCATTTTCTGGTAAAGTGCGATTCCTCTCTGATTTCCTTCATCAACTTCAAGTTCGATCTGTTCAAATCCTATTGATCTGGCTGTCTGAATGATTTCTTTCAGTATAGCACTTCCGATTCCAAGGTGCCATGCCTCTTTTACAATCGCTATTCCAAAATGTGCCCTGTGACACAATTTGATCTTATCATCAACACAGGCCATTCCTGCATTTCCTACGATCTTTCCATCCAGAATAGCCGAGATCATGACTCGCTTTGGGTCTTTTAAAAAATCGGCAAGTATCTTCTGTTCTTCTTCCACCGTCATTGTTACTTCTTCCGGACATCTGATCATGAAATCTGTTTCTGCGGAAGTCGTCTTTAAATACTCCAGTATATCCTCAGCATCAAGTACTGATGGGGAACGCAGGATACAATTCCTGCCATCTTTTAAAAGTATCTCTTTTGGTCCAAATATCATAACTGCCTCCTTCTGTTTTCTGCTTCATCACTCTGTTTTTTATTCCGGATAACAAAAAAAACCTTGAAAATCAAGGTTTTTCAGAGCGATAGACGAGACTCGAACTC
>JAQVCQ010000012.1 GCA_028689715.1 Lachnospiraceae bacterium | reverse complement strand
CACGAAAAAAATTACTCTTCTAATCGCTGTGTCGTAGCAATCTCTTTTTTTGAAAATATATGTTCCGGTGCAGGAATCATTATTAACGGTGCAGTCCATCATGGAAAGAGTAATTTTGCCGGAGAGGTATCCTTCCTTCCATTCGAAAAAGATCATAGCCGGAGAATCAGGCTGCCTATGGCCCGTTCTGAGAATTCCGACATCGTGGCAAAAACAATCTGTGCTTTTGTTACGATCCTGAACCCAGACGTGATTATGTTGACTGGACAGAGTATCAGCATTAATATGATGGGACCCATTTCCGAGGCCTGCATGTCAATGCTGCCTCAAAAACATATGCCTGAACTGACTTATGTTCAAAATACTGATCACTACTATTTTCAGGGACTTTCTTCTATGACAAAATCAACATTGTTATAGATTAAAAAGTACCCTGCAACATGTTTGGAGGTTTTATGGCTACAATATTATTGATATTAATTTACCTTGCATTTATCAGTCTTGGTCTTCCTGATTCCATTCTTGGCTCCGCATGGCCTGTGATCCGGCAGGATCTGGGTGCACCTGTTTCTTATGCAGGATTTATTGCCATGACAGTATCCGGCGGTACCATTTTATCAAGTCTGTTCAGCGACAAACTAATCAGAAAATTCGGAACAGGCGTTGTCACAAATGTTAGTATCTTTTTAACTGCATCTGCATTGTTCCTGACTTATTTCTCCCAGAATTACATCTGGCTTTTTGTTATAGCCATTCCACTAGGGCTTGGAGCAGGTGCAATTGATTCCGCTCTGAATAATTTCGTCGCGCTGCACTATAAGTCTTCTCACATGAACTGGCTTCACTGTTTTTGGGGAATTGGTGCCACGACCGGCCCAATCATTATGTCTTTCCATCTTTCTGGTGACGGAAACTGGAGAAATGGTTATCTGATCATCTCATTGATTCAGATTGTTCTGATGGTACTTGTTCTCCTATCGCTTCCACTTTGGAAACGGTTCGAGCATGATTATAAAAGCACTCTCGGAAATACTGAAGTGACCGGAATCGGAATCAAAGAAGTCTTTCGATTAAAAGGCGCAAAACCTGCTCTGATTGCATTTTTTGCTTATTGTGCCGCTGAGCTGACTCTTGGGCTCTGGGGCAGTACTTACCTGGTCAGTGTTCATGAAATGGATGCCAGATCTGCAGCAAGATGGGTATCATTTTATTATTTCGGAATTACCCTTGGACGATTTTTCTCGGGATTTCTTGCTCTGAAAATAAATAACAGACGATTGATCCGTCTAGGTGAAGCCCTTAGTCTGGCCGGTGGCTTAGTTCTGTTGCTATCCGGAAGTCCGGTTCTGTTCCTGATTTCTTTTATTATGATGGGAATTGGATTTGCTCCAATTTACCCCGCAATGCTGCATGAAACACCAAATCGCTTCAGCCCAGAGCTTTCGCAATCCATCATGGGCATCCAAATGGCTTTTGCCTATGTCGGAAGTACCTTTATGCCTCCAGTATTTGGTGTGATTGCCAAGACGACAGGATTTTGGCTTCTTCCAGTCTATCTGATCCTGTTTATTCTGATCATGCTGTTCTCAACAGAATACTTGAATTATCTTCTAAATAAAAACAGAAAATAAGGAATTAAAAAAATTTTGCACCATCAGCATATATAGAATCGTTCCGCCTGCAATGCTAAGCAAGGTATTCCTTTTCCACTGATGCAGTAATATCACCACAATAGTCGCTGTTATTTCAGGAATTCCAAATGGTGAAACCGTAAAAGAAACATTTTTAAGACAATATATGATCAGAACGCCCATAATCGCAGCCGGAAGCACTTTTCCAAGATAGCTGACTGCATCTGGAACCCCTTTTTTGGTACCAAATAACAAAAAAGGGGTGATTCTGGTCGCAAACGTACAGATTGCTGCAATGACTATGATTCCAAGTATATTCATATCTATCAGATCCCCTCCTCCTGGCTGTGCTCCTGTTGAACATGTTCATTGGTCGGTACATCCTCACATCCAAACTCCCTGATGATCAGACTTTTTCCCATTAATAAAATAAGTACGATCATGATCAACGCTGGCATTAAGAACGAAGCCGGTCCCATCAGTTTTAAGAACAGAACAGAGATTAAAATACCTGTAAGCGCAGGAATATGTGTTTTCGATTCTTTCCATTGTTCCAAAAAGATCACAATAAATAATGCAGTCATTGCGAAATCTATTCCCTGGGAGTTAAATGGTATCTTCTCTCCGATCAACGCACCAATCACTGAACCTGTGATCCAGTAAATATGATCAAGTAGTGCAATGAGAAAAAGCACTCTTTTTTCGTCCATTTCACTTGGTACCTTTACTGTGCAAAGCACAGAATAGGTCTCATCGGTCAAAGAAAAAATCATGTACCAATATCGCCTTCCCATTTTTTTGAATTTTTCAATAAAGGAAAGACCATAAAAAATATGCCTGCTGTTGATCATAAGTGTCATGACCGCCACTGTAGCAAGCGATGCCCCTCCTGAAAGCAGGCCGACCAAAACGAACTGCATTGAACCTGCATACACGATCAGACTGATCAGAAATGCCCATATAAAAGAAAATCCCGCCTTTTGAAGCAACAGTCCAAATGCTATCCCAAGAAATATATAGCCGCAGAACACCGGTATCGTTTGTTTTACCGCAAATTTTAATGTTTTTGCCATTGTTTACCTCCAAATAAAATGTCATCTCATCCATCAGATATTGCTTTTATTCCTGGGCATTATATCGTCCTATCTATCTTCCCATATAACAAAAAAACCTTGAAATATCAAGGTTTTAAAAGAGCGATAGACGAGACTCGAACTCGCGACTTCCTCCTTGGCAAGGAGGTGCTCTACCAACTGAGCCACTATCGCATATATGTAGTTGAGAGCGGGTGATGGGAATCGAACCCACGTATCTAGCTTGGAAGGCTAGTGTTCTACCATTGAACTACACCCGCATATTTATTACAGTGCCCAGAACCGGAATCGAACCAGTGACACGAGGATTTTCAGTCCTCTGCTCTACCGACTGAGCTATCTGGGCAAATATCCTTGTTTCACATATTACTGCCGGCGACCGGAATCGAACCGGTACGGGAGATTAGTCCCGCAGGATTTTAAGTCCTGTGCGTCTGCCAGTTCCGCCACGCCGGCATTGCTTTGAATTGCAATGGATGGAGAAGGATTCGAACCTTCGAAGGCGCTGCCAACAGATTTACAGTCTGCCCCCTTTGGCCACTCGGGAATCCATCCATATGGCTGCTGACCTAAAATTCTGATTGTTTGATCAACCCTGACAATATAAAGTTATACCATATGTTTATGCAAAATGCAAGAATTTTTTTCTATTTATTTTTTTATGTTTTAAAATAATGGACGAAACCGGAGACATGGAAATACTGAGAATCCCTTCAAGAACAGGGTAACTTCTCCATTGCGTGGAGTGTCCCTCTTTTCCAGTTATAATCAGCTGTTCAAGCGTACATTCTCTCGGCATTCCGGTAAGCCAAACAGGTATCTCAAGCTGTTGCTCTTCTTCACTATTGTTTACTATGATAATACTCTGCTCTTCAGAAGTAAATCTTCCATAGGCAATGATATTATCATCTCCATAAAGTTCTTTGATTGAACCATTTCTTAATTCATAATGACTTTTATGTATCTTGATCATTTCTTTATGCAGGGATATGAGTTCAAGATCTTCTTCTCCCCAGGGATATGCTCTTCTGTTATCCGGATCTGTGAATCCACACAATCCAGCCTCATCACCATAATAGATCGTAGGCGAACCAGGCCAGGTCATCTGCATCACGACAGCTTCTCTGAATACTTCTTTTCTAATATTCTGATTTGCGGCATCAGGACCAAGTGTATCGATCCTACCCACCTTTTTATTGGTTCTGGTCAGGAATCTGGAATGATCATGATTAGACAGCTCATTCATGGCCGTAAATAGCGATGGCATGGCAAAGCTTGCCATGTTATGTCTCATTGTATCCCAGAACACACCGGCGTTCCCATGAAGATCTTCACGATAATCATCACTATGCTTCTGCATTCCTGTCAGGAACCATGTGATCGGTTCCATAAAAGCATCATAGTTCATAACGCTGTCCCATTCATCGCCATGCAGCCAGGAAGAAGGGTCTCCATAATGCTCAGCAAGAATTAAGGCTTCCGGGTTCGCCTTTTTAACGGCTTTCCTGAAATCCTTCCAGAATTTATGATTCATCTCGGGTGAAAAACCAAGATCTGCAGCAACATCGAGTCTCCATCCATCCACATGAAATGGTGCAGATACCCATTTTGCTGCTACTGATAAAATATATTCGTATAGCTCTTTTGATCCTTCATAATTTAACTTTGGAAGCGTATCATGTCCCCACCAGCCATCATAGGTATGGTTGTTTGGCCACTTGGTCTCATCATGGAACTTAAAAAAACCACGGTAAGGACTTGCCGGGTCAACAAATGCACCTTTCTGATAGCCCTCTTCAGTGCTGTAGATCTGTTCCCTGTCAAGCCACTTATTAAAGGAGCCACAGTGATTAAATACACCATCCAGGATTACTTTCATTCCTCGTTTGTGTATTTCTTTTACAACTTCTGCAAAAAAACGATTACTGGCCTCAAGATTTACTTTATCTGTTACTCTTCTGATATATCTGGTAGCCTCACGGTTATCAGACTTTTCAGGGTTCAATAGTGTTCCGCCATCTTTGATGATCTTGCCATAATGCGGATCAATATAGTCATAATCCTGTATGTCGTACTTATGGTTCGAAGGAGAGACAAAAAGTGGATTAAAATAGATAACATCTATTCCCAGTGATTGCAAGTAATCCAGTTTATCCAATACACCCTGCAAATCCCCTCCATAAAATTCTCTGATTCCAAATTTGTCAGGGTATTTATTCCAGTTATAGACCTTAACAGTGTTTCCGCCTATATAATTATATTCACCAGTCAGTACATCATTCGTTGGATCCCCATTATAAAAGCGATCCACAAAAATCTGATACATCACAGCACCCTTTGACCAATCAGGTGTTTTAAAACCGGGAAGTAATGCGAACTGATAGTGCTCCAACGTTTCTTTATGCGCTCCACGTTTATCATAATAATAAACCAATCTGCCGACACGGATCTCAAAACAATAAGTAAATTTTGTTTTGCCAACAAAAACTTTTGTCTCAAAATAATCAAACATTTCATCTGTTGATTTGATATGCATCTTTGTTTTGTAAGCTGCACACACCAGATACACTGAATCAACATTGTTTTTTTTCGTTCTGAAACGAATACTGACCTGCTGATCTGGTTCCGGCTCGCATGGTGACACATAGCTTTCAGTCATGTCACTGAATAGTGCTTTTATATTTATGACCGGACGCATCCGATTAATATAGTCCTGTTCTTCATTTTTTATTAATTGCTGGTAATTCATAACTGTACCTCTTGACCACGCTCTTTACTATACTGATGCATTACATGTTACGCTGATTATATTTCATATCTTTCTCTATGATATAACTAGATATGAAACTATCATATAGTACGCAACCTTCTTAGACAATACTTTCTATGTAAAATTTCAGAGAAAGTAAAAAGGACAGCATCACGATGGCTGTCCTTTTTAGAGAAGGTATTTCTTCTTATGGGGTATAGCAAAAAACTATATAACGTATTGGGGGGGGTTACAAGAAGTATTATAGCAAAGGGTCCCCTGTTCGTCTATTCTCATGATTCACAAAGTTTACAAATTGAAGTATTCATTTTTGTATAATTTTAACAATTAAACTTGAAATAATTCTTCAAACTCAACGCGTGTAATTTTTTCTTTCTCAAGTAAAAGTGCAGCACATTTATGAAGGGTCGTTTCATATTCCATAATGATCTTCTTGGCTTTTGCATAGCAGTCATCAATCATTACTTTTACTTCTTTATCGATTTCACCGGCAATTGATTCACTATGACTTCTGGTATGTGCAAGATCACGTCCGATAAATACTTCATCATCATCGTCATCATAATTGATTACACCGATATTCTCCGACATACCAAATCTGGTGACCATTTTTCTGGCGAGTTTTGTTGCGCGCTTAATATCGCTGGATGCACCTGTTGTAATATCATCAAAGATGATTTCCTCTGCAATTCTTCCTCCCAGCGAAACCATGATTTCCTGCAACATTCTTCCTTTTGTGTTAAACATTTCATCACGTTCAGGTAAAGGCATGGTATATCCCGCAGCTCCAAGACCTGTAGGAATGATCGATACGGTATAGACTGGTCCAACTTCCGGAAGAACGTGGAATAAGATCGCATGACCTGCTTCGTGATATGCTGTGATCTTCTTTTCCTTATCTGAAATAATACGACTTCTTTTTTCAGAACCAATTCCAACTTTAATGAAAGCACTTTTAATATCTTCCTGTTTGATGAAGTTTCTGCTTTCTTTCGCAGCACAGATCGCTGCTTCATTTAACAGATTTTCAAGGTCTGCTCCTGTGAACCCAGCTGTCGTCTGCGCGACCTGTTTTAAATCCACATCATCAGCTAATGGTTTGTTTTTTACGTGAACCTTAAGGATCTCTTCACGTCCACCAACATCAGGTGAACCAACGCTGATCTTTCTGTCAAAACGTCCCGGACGTAAAATGGCCGGATCCAGAATGTCGACTCTGTTGGTTGCTGCCATGACAATAATTCCTTCATTGACCCCAAAACCATCCATTTCGACCAATAACTGATTCAGTGTCTGTTCACGTTCATCGTGTCCACCGCCCATACCTGTTCCTCTTCTTCTGGCAACAGCATCGATCTCGTCAATAAATATAATACACGGTGAGTTCTTTTTTGCTTCCGCAAACAGATCCCTTACTCTTGATGCACCTACACCAACAAACATTTCCACGAAATCTGAACCTGATATACTAAAGAACGGAACGCTTGCCTCTCCTGCAATTGCTTTCGCAAGAAGTGTTTTACCTGTTCCAGGTGCGCCTTCCAAAAGCACTCCTTTGGGTATTCTGGCACCTACTCTGGTAAATTTTGAAGGTTCTTTTAAAAACTCTACAATTTCTTCCAGTTCTTCTTTTTCTTCTTTTAATCCGGCAACATCCTTTAATGTGATTTTGTTATCACCGGCCGCTAATCTGGCACGACTTTTTCCAAAATTCATCATTTTCCCGCCACCGCCACCAGCGTTGTTGGCATTCATCATGGTAAAAAGAAAAACACCGATCACAAGCATGACAATAATTGGCAGAATGGATGTAATGAACCAGTTTTCCTGTGGAACATCCTTCAAAACAGGTGAAATTTCATATTTCTCCAATAGATCTTCTATTTTTGTCACATCAGAAACATAGAGTACCTTTTCTTCTCCATTTTCCATGGTAAGAAGCAGTGCGCCCGTTGGTGTTTCTTTGTTCGGTTGTATCACAACATCTTTTATACTTCCAGCTTCAAGTTCCTGAAGAAACTCGCTATAAGTATAATCTTCCTCATTATTACTCAATGAACTGATCCAGACTGTAATAAGAAGAAGGGCAATAATAATAACAAAATAAAGGTTAAGTCCTTTTCCTGTCCTATTCAATGCAGGCCTCCTTAATCGAATTCAACAACACCGATGTATGGTAGATTTCGATATCTCTGGTCGTAATCAAGTCCATAACCGATTACAAATTCATCTGGTATCTCAAAGCATGTATAATCAACATTTACATCAACAACTCTTCTTTCCGGTTTGTCAAGGAGCGTACAGACACGAATGCTCTCCGGTCCTCTTTTTTTCAACATTTCAATCAGATAGCTCAGTGTTCTTCCTGAGTCGATGATATCTTCGACAATTAAAACATCTTTATTATCAAGTGGCTCATCAAGGTCTTTGACGATTTTGACTACACCACTGGATTTTGTCTCGCTTCCATAACTGGATACACACATAAAATCCATAGATACCGGAACCGTAATTCTCTTTGCAAGTTCACACATAAAAAAAACACCACCCTTTAATACGCATACCAGGTGTACCTGCTTTCCTGCATAATCCTCGCTGATCTGTTTCGCGATCTGCTGAATTTTCTGATTTACTTCTTCTTCGCTTAGCATTATTCTAACATGCTCTGCCATAACTTAATTCCTCCTGTTAACTTCACTTCTAATATTTTTTTTGTCTGATCTTCTATTTTATATGACTGACTGATCCGGTACCCCGGAATCCAGACAATATGGTCTTCATCAGCCAGAACAAGGATCTGATCCCTGAATTCTCTGGGAATTTTTTCATCGATCATATATTGCTTTAATGATTTTCGACTGCCTTTTTCATCTACGATCAGATAATCTCCCAGCCTCCGGTTTCTGAGTTGCAAGGATTTCTTTATTTTATCATAATCAAACCATTTCGTATATAAATTTTGGGGAATAATTTGTCCTTCATTTCGCATGAAAAGCCTGATTTCAAGCTTTCCAAAGTCGTCTATTATGTATTCAGATTCCTTGACAGTATCAGTATCTTTGAAAAGCAATGTATGGCATACGCTTTTTACAGTGGGTTCTGTTTTATCAGCTCTGGAATCTTCAATGACAAGACTATTATATGTCCTATATGCACGAATTCCATCAGGGAGATCGACCTGTTTTCCTACCTGCTTTTCTGTCAGACTGCTGATCTGGGAAAGATGCATGGAGGAAATATCAGTGATCGTTCCTTTAACACGTTGGATTCCTTCTCTCAAGAGATAGCTCTTAATGATTGGATCCAGCTCTTCCAGTTCCTTTAGTTCGTAAATGATCCGGCTTGGATCCTTCTTTTCATGTGTGATCCTCGTATAAATCAAATGTGACTGCTTCGTGATATACGCTTCTGCCTGGGATGCAATTTGGGCGGTTTCACTAATATGGTGTACAATTCCAGTACAGACCATTTTTTCAGCCAGTGGAATAATATGATTACGGATTCGGTTTCTCGTATATTCATCTTCAAAGTTTGTGTGATCGGTCTGATGATCGAAACCTCTGTCAGACAGAAATTGTTCGATCTCACATCTTTGCACGCAAAGTAATGGCCTGATAATACTGTCTCTTAAAGGTCTGATTCCTGAGATCCCCTTCATACCGGATCCCCTGAATAAATGAAACAGAACTGTTTCAGCCTGGTCATTCATATTGTGGGCAACTGCTGTTTTATTGGAGCCGGTCAGGCTCCTGATTTCTTCAAATGCATCATATCGTGCTTTCCTACCAGCCTCTTCCGTTGAAATTTTAAGTCGTGCAGACAATTCAGGAATGTTTTCATTCTTCACGTAAAACGGGACCTGAAGTCTGTCGCACAGATCTGCAACGAACTGCTCATCTCTGCTGGCTTCTTCCCGGATTCCATGATTCACATGAACCGCATAGATCTGAATCGGAATCATTTCCCTGATCTGACATAATATGACCAGTAGGCATACCGAATCGGCTCCGCCTGATACTCCCACTACAATTTTATCATTTGTTTCAATTAAAGAATGTTCTTTACAAAAGTCTAGAACTTTCTGATACACGACGGCCTCCTCCATATAAAAAATGCGGACAGTCTAAGCTCTCCGCATTTATTCTTCTTTAAAGATAATTTCATCTTCATTCACAAGTCCAAGTTTATCTTTTGCAACTTCTTCTGCATATTTTTTTGTTTTGGTATATTTACGAAACTCTTCTATTTCGTCAGCCCTGGCTTCCTGTTCGTCTATCTGCTCCTGAAGCTGCGCTTCTCTTGTCAGATAGATTTCCTGCTTTTGCTTCAGTTCCATACATTTGACCGCAACGACTAAAAGCAGCATCAGAACAACTACTGTTACCAGAAGCATACCAAGACGATTCTGTCTTCTTTTTCGAATTGCAACCCTACCTGACATCCTTGTCGCCGCCTCTCATTCCGAAATGTTTACATAACATTATTGTAACCACTTTAACAGTCTGCGTCAACCGTTTATCCGGTTAATTATCCATTTTATGCGCTTTATAAATATCTGAACAGCTCTTTTGCCTCATCTTTTTTAGATGTTTCGACAACATCAAGAACTTCTACCTTCACTTCTTTATTGCCGAACTGTATTGTTATGGTATCTCCTGTCTTCACACTTGTAGATGCTTTTGCTTCTTTCTCATTCACAAGAACTCTTCCTGCATCACACGCTTCGTTTGCTATGGTTCTTCTTTTGATCAGACGTGATACTTTTAAATATTTGTCAAGTCTCATTGTCTTCCCTTCTCTCTTAACATATTACCATGAATTAAAAAGAAGTCAGGCATTCGCGTTCCCACGAAACTGCCCAACTTCAAATGTACTCTGTTGAAATTATTTTTCGTTAACTAAATCTTTTAACGCTTTTCCTGCTTTAAATTTAGGAGCTTTGGAAGCAGCAATTTTCATAACTTCTCCGCTCTGAGGATTTCTTCCTTCTCTGGCAGCTCTTTCAGATACTTCAAAAGTACCAAATCCAACTAACTGGATTTTTTCACCTTTTTTTAATTCTGCTGCAACTACGTCTGTAAATGCTTTTAAAGCTTTCTCTGCATCTTTTTTTGACAATTCTGCCTGATCAGCAATCGCTGCTACTAATTCTGTTTTGTTCATTTCGAACTCCTCCTCTTATATCGAGTATATTGTATTCAAATTTTTAGCGTTCCAATAAAACACCTATCTATATTTATAGACACTTTTCCTTCCTTTGTCAAGGAAGATTTGCCTATTTAGGCATATTTTGGTCATTTAGTACTGATTTTGCAGGTTCAGATTTCTATTCATATTGATCGATCAGATCATCGATCCTGTCATTAAGAATTTGTTCGATCGGAAGGTGCATCTGCATTGCCAGTCTGGAAAGCAGCATAAGAAGATTCCCCATCTCGTTCGCCGCATCCTCTGGATGATCAACACAATTTACAAGCATATTTGCTGACTGAATCAGCTCTTTCTGTGTCTGCAAAAATGATGGTGCTTTTTCATATAATTTATCGACTTTTTTCAGCGTTTTTGTTGCCCTCGTCAAAGAAGGAAGCTCTTTGGGAATATCTTTTAATGGTGAAGAAGTCCATGTTTGAGTTTCTTTTTCTTTCTTCTTGATCTCTTCCCAGTTCTTTAGTACTTCTTTAGAATCATTTACATTAAGATCACCGAATACATGTGGATGTCTGCGTATCATTTTTTCTTGTACCCCAATGATCACATCCTCAAGTGTAAAAAGTCCTTCTTCCTCTGCGATCGTACTCTGCATGACTACCTGAAGCAAGAGATCACCCAACTCTTCCTTCATATTACCGGCATCCTTTGTCTGCTCATAAATTCTGATCGCAGCCTGAAGTTCTGCTGCCTCTTCCATAATGCACGAACGAAGGCTCTCATGGGTCTGCTCTCTGTCCCATGGACAGCCATTTTCTCCACGCAACGTTTTAATGACCCGGTCAAAATCACTGATACTATCCTGAAGGCTCATTCTGCCACCTCTTTCTATTCACTGACCAGATTTGAAAAAGAATATGTAATATCTTTTTGTGTACTGTCTACCTGAATGGTATAACTTTTTGTAACATATCCACTCTTTCGAAGCGTAATGACATGCGTTCCAGCTGTTTTCTCAAAACTAACAGGCGTAATCCCAACATAATTGGTATCCAGATATACTTCAGCTCCTTCAGGTGCTTCAATAAAGATTTTTGATGATTGGTCTGTCGAAGAAAGGACCGTGTTATTTGATGTTACTGTATTTGCAGAAACAGCTGCTGACTCATCTGACTCCTCATCCTGCTCTTCTTTAGAAGCTTCCATTTCAATATTAATATTGGCATAATCCTGTCCAACCTTAATATATTGTGAAAGTGTATCATATCCTTCTGCTTTTGCGATCATCTGGTGAATTCCATATTCAAGAGAGACCGGTTTACTTCCATCTGTTAATTCCCCATCCAGATATAGTGACGCATCTGCTGGTGAAATACTGAAAAGAATCTGTCCGAATTTTTTTTCAGCCGGAACAACATCCCCTACATCCAGTTCTATTTCACCGTTTCTCTCAATCGTGATCTCGCGAGTCGTTTCTATTCCGGTATTTGTTAGTAAGACCTGATATGTTCCCTCCGGAACGATCAGCAACATATCATCCGTAATCGGCTGTATCAATTCCTGACCGACTTCTATCCAGCCACCCACAAAGTATTCTTCATTTGTAAGTCTTAAATAGCCATGTCCTTTTTCCACGGTAATGCTTAAAATTTCATGGTCGATCCCTCTAACCGTAAGAATGTCATTCCGGTTCAGATCACTTAGCTCTCCCTGCCGGGCTTCAGAAAGTACAACAGCATTTTTATGCAGTGCATATTCTTCCTCACCTATAAAAAATTTTCTTTGATTTGACAGGACATCAAACTTTTTTACGTTCGAAAAACTCCAGGCCTGGTCTGACAGATTCATGGAATTTAATCTTTTTGCAAGTTTATAAAACGTTATGTCAACCACGCTTCCGGGTTCTACCTGTGACATGGCCATACCGGTTCCATATTTATCAGAAATGACTGTTGCTCCATCATATTTTAAGGTATAGTTTCTTCCAAGCTGAAAATTATGAAATATAATTTTCTGTTCATCCAGACTGACTGATGTAATAACAGCAGTATCAGCAGAATCATAAAATCCTGCCTCTTCTCTCACGAATCCTGTCTCTGAGGTTTCTTCCGAATCAGAAAAATGAATTCCGTCTTTTTCCTCAATAAAACTGCAGCCCCCCATAAATAATATGACCTGAATCAAAAAAACGAATCTACATAATTTTTTCAACGAATATCCTCCTGTTCAATTAACTTTAACAGGTATTCTTTCTGATTCCTTTCAGGATGTTCCAATACCATTTTCAGGAGTTTCTCCAACAGCTCACCGATCTCTTTTCCCGGTCTTTTTCCAGCTATGATCAGATCCGATCCGGATACTGCAAGCATTTTTAGAGAAACACAATCCTCTCGTTCCAATATCTCTGTGTAATGATTCTTCACAGTTCTCAACATTTCTTCTTTTTGCTTTCTTCTTAATTCACTCTGTGCCATCATATCAGCTTCTTTTACTTTTAACAGCGCTACAAAATTGTCTTCACCGACTTCATATATAGCTTTCCTGACATCTGTCTGGCTCTGTCCAATATTCAGATCATGATATTTTACGAGTTTGAGTACCACTCTCATTGTCTCATTGTCAAATTTCAGCCTTTTCATGATGGTCTTTGCAATTTCATGACTATGGGCAGCATGATGATAAAAATGATCTATCTTATCAGCATCCGTTGTTCTGCATTCGATTTTGCCTATATCATGAAAAAGGAGTGCAAGTCTGAGCACCTTATCAGGTTCACAAAAGCAAACCGCTTTCATCGTATGTTCCCCCACACTGTAACAGTGGTGAGGGTTGTTCTGCGGTGTTTTCATCATTTTATCGAACTCTGGAAGAATGGTTGCCGTGACATGCGCTTCATAGGCTGTGACTAGTTTTTCAGGATGATCTGATACAATCAGTTTGATCAACTCTGTTCTGATTCTCTCTGCACTGATTTTTGAAAGATCAGATGCCTGCGCTTTGATGGCAAGTTGTGTCTCCGGCTCTATTTCATATCCCAGCTGCGCTGAAAAACGGATTGCACGAAGTATTCTGAGTGCATCTTCACTAAATCGCTCTCCCGCATTTCCAACACATCTGATCAGTTTATGTTTCAGATCATGAACTCCCTCGAACACATCGACAAGTCCGGTCTGCTCATTGTATGCCATTGCATTGATTGTAAAATCCCTGCGTTTTAAATCTTCTACCAGATTATCTGTAAATATAACGGATTTCGGGTGACGGGAATTCTCATACTCACCATCTATTCTGTAAGTAGTGACCTCGAATCCTTCTTTTCCAACTAAAACGGTGACCGTTCCATGCTGGATTCCGGTATCAACGGTTCTGGGAAATAATTCTTTTACTTCCTGTGGGCTTGCAGAGGTGGTGATATCCCAGTCTTCAGGTTCTCTTCCCAGAAGAGAGTCTCTGATACAGCCTCCAACAGCAAACGCCTCAAACCCTGCATCATTCAGGGTCTCAATAATTTTATTCACTTTTTCCGGCAGACTGATCTTCATAAATATTCTCATCCCTTAATACGGTATCGCATGAATCATACTACGATATTACTTTGCTAGACGTAATGTTTCTCTAGCGATTGCCAGTTCTTCGTTCGTTGGAACGATCATTGTTATTACTTTTGATCCTTCATCAGAAAGAATGACTTCTTCTCCTCTGGTCTTGTTTTTTTCAGGATCAATATTTGTTCCAAGGAATCCGATGTATTGTCCAATCAGAGTTCTTACTTCTGCGTTGTTTTCTCCTGCCCCTGCCGTAAATGCGATCACATCCACACCATTCATTGCTGCTGCGTAAGAACCGATATATTTACCAACTCTGTATGAGTACGCATCAAGCGCTGCAGTTGCAAGATCATTTCCCTGTGCACTTGCTTCTGCAAGATCACGGAAGTCACTTGAGAACTGAGAAATTCCAAGAACACCTGATTTTTTATTTAAAATATCAATCACTGCCTGTGCGTCAAGTCCTTCTTTGTCACAAAGATATGATATGATCGCAGGATCAATATCACCTGAACGTGTCCCCATTATCAGACCTTCCAGCGGAGTCATACCCATGCTTGTATCAATACTTTTTCCATTTTTTACAGCAGAAATACTTGCACCGTTACCTAAATGACACACTATGATTTTACATGCTTCAAATTCTTTTCCAAGGATCTCTGCTGCACGTCTTGCAACAAATTCATGACTTGTTCCATGAAATCCGTATCTTCTGACTTTATATTTTTCATAATACTCATACGGAATACCATAGAGAAATGCCTTTCTTGGCATTGTCTGATGAAATGCTGTATCAAATACTCCGATCATTGTTACATCAGGCATAATTTCCTGGCAGGAACGGATTCCGATCAGATTCGCCGGATTATGGAGTGGTGCCAGATCATTACAGCTTTCAATTTCGCGAAGTACTTCTTCTGTTAATACTGTAGAATGTGAGAATTTTTCACCACCATGTACAATTCTGTGACCAACTGCTCCGATTTCATCTAAAGAACTAATCACTCCTATTTCAGGATCTGTAAGAATTGCGATCACTTCTTTCACTGCAACAGTATGATTTTTCATCTCCAGCGGTTTTTTGATCTTTTCACCCTGACCTGCCTGATGTACCATCATGCCGCCATCAATACCAATTCTTTCACACAGACCTTTTGCAAGTACTTCTTCTGTGTCGGATTGGATCAACTGATATTTTAACGAGGAACTTCCACAGTTTATTACTAATATATTCATTGTTTTCTCCTATCTGTATGTTCTTTACTTTATCAGGAAGGCTCTAATAAAATTAGAGCCTTCCTGTCGGTCATTATTAATATGCTCTTCCCCAGTATACCATTTTTTTAGCAGGTTTGCCGCAGCAAACACATTTTCCTTCTACATTTCCCTGCTCAAATGGCATACATCTGCTTGTCGCACCGGTTTTTTCTTTGATTTCATCTTCACAAGCCTGATCTTCGCACCATAATGCTTTAATAAATCCAGGTCTCTCATTTAAAGTCTTTTCAAATTCATCAAATTCTGTTGCTTCATAAGTGTGAGTCACAACATGATTTTTTGCTCGCTCAAGCATTTCCTTTTGAATCAATTCTAATAATTCTTTTGCCTTATCCTCGACCTGGTCAAGCGATACTTCAATCTTTTCGCCGGTATCTCTGCGAACCATGACGCATTTTCCTGCTTCAATATCTTTTGGACCAAGTTCAATTCTGATCGGAATCCCTCTCATTTCCTGTTCGGAAAATTTCCATCCAGGACTCTTATCAGAATCATCAAGTCTGACTCTGAATCCGGAAAGTCTGTTCTTGATTTCAACAGCTTTTTCGAGTACTCCTTCTTTTTTCTGTTGGATCGGAATGACCATGATCTGTACAGGTGCAACTTTTGGCGGAAGTACCAGACCGGAGTTGTCTCCATGCACCATAATGATCGCGCCTATGATTCGAGTCGACATACCCCAGGATGTCTGATGAACATGTTTTAAAGAGTTATCTTTATCCGTGAACTGAATTTCAAATGCTTTTGCAAATCCATCACCAAAATTATGACTGGTTCCTGACTGAAGTGCTTTTCCATCATGCATTAATGCTTCAATCGTATAGGTCGCTTCTGCACCTGCAAATTTTTCTTTTTCTGTTTTACGTCCTTTAATGACCGGAATGGCAAGTACATTTTCACAAAAATCTGCATATACATTCAGCATCTGTATGGTTCTTTCTTCCGCATCTTCAGCTGTAGCATGTGCTGTATGTCCTTCCTGCCATAAGAATTCTCTGGATCTCAAAAATGGTCTTGTCTCTTTCTCCCATCTTACAACACTGCACCACTGGTTATAGACTTTAGGAAGGTCACGATAGGACTGAATATCATTCTTATAAAAATCACAGAACAGGGTCTCTGAAGTAGGTCTGACACATAAACGTTCCTGAAGAGGATTCAGCCCACCATGTGTTACCCATGCAACTTCTGGTGCAAATCCTTCAACATGGTCTTTTTCTTTGTTTAAAAGACTTTCAGGAATGAACATTGGCATATATACATTTTCTACACCTGTTTCTTTAAATCTCTGATCGAGCTGCTGCTGAATCAACTCCCAGATTGCATATCCTGCCGGTTTGATGATCATGCATCCTTTTACGCTGGAATAAGTAATCAGCTCTGCTTTTTTTACAACATCCGTATACCATTGTGCAAAATCTACTTCCATGGAAGTAATTGCTTCAACAAGTTTTTTTTCGTTTGCCATTTCTTTTCTCCTTTTTTCAATATAAAAAAAGCCTTCTGTCCCAAAGGGACCGAAAGCTTCGGCGGTACCACCCTAATTGGCATATGATATGCCCATCTCAAGTTACAGTTAACGCCTGTCAACGCTGTATTTTCATACAGGACTCCAAGGTAGGTTCCAAATTATCTCCGTAAAAATCTTTCACCAACTGATTTTCTCTCTGCACCGGTCCTAATCTGTACTATTCCTTTTCCACATCATGATTACATATGATTAAAGTTTTACACATTTATTACTAAAACGATTGTATTCAAATTCACCGGACTTGTCAACCTGCATCTTGATCAGATTATTTTTTTACGTATCTATATTCCGATCAATACCAGATCCGGTTATTGGAACTGCCCTGGTGTGATTTGAAATTCAAGATTCTTCTTATTTGTAGGATGGATAAACATAAGTTTATTCGCACAAAGTGCTACTGTATTAATATTTAGCTTTGTGGAAACTTTTTGGCTCTCCAGACTTCCATACTTGCTGTCTCCAAGTAGTGGATGTCCGATTCCTGCAAATTGCACCCGGATCTGATGATGTCTTCCTGTTACAAGCTTAATTTGTACAAGACTACAGTCTTCTCTTTTTTCTACTATTTTAAAAGAAAGTTCTGCTTTTTTTGCATCAATTGCATCCTTCTCTACCACGTCAGATCTGTTATTTTTTTTATCCTGTCTTAGCCAGTGAATCAGCTTTCCTTCATTCTCTGGCGACCCATGAACAAGTGCACAATAATCTTTATTCAATGTCCCATCCAAAAGCTGGCGGTTCATCTCTTTTGCAGCTTTTGGATTTTTTGCAATTACAAGTAAGCCTTCCACCGGCTGGTCGAGCCTGTGGACCAGACCAATATAAGGTTCTGATCTTTTGCTTTGCTGCCCGTAAAGATACCTTTTCAATTCACTGACCAGATCACGCTCTCCAAGCCTTCCGGTCTGTGTTGCCAGACCTGAAGGCTTGTTTACGACAAGAATATCTAAATCTTCATATACTATTTTAATGTTTGATGTAATTTCCAAATGAAATCTCGCTTCTTAAATATTTCGTTTCAGAGAAAATCAGACTTTAAATCGGTATCCTACTCCCCAGATCGTCTCAATATACTGCGGTTTTGCAGTATCAAATTCAATTTTCTCACGGATCTTTTTAATATGCACTGTAACAGTTGCAATATCCCCAATAGAATCCATATCCCAAATTTCCCGGAACAATTCTTCTTTAGTGTATACATGATTTGGATTTTCAGCCAGGAAAGTAAGAAGATCAAATTCTTTTGTTGTAAAGTTCTTTTCTTCTCCATCAATATAGACTCGTCTGGCAGTCTTATCAATTCTGATTCCTCGGATCTCAACAATATCATTTTCCTTGTTATGTGTACCTGTCAGTCTGTCATATCTGGTCAGATGTGCTTTTACTCTGGCAACAAGTTCACTTGGACTAAAAGGTTTTGTCATATAATCATCTGCGCCAAGTCCGAGTCCTCTGATCTTATCGATATCATCTTTTTTTGCAGATACCATCAGGATTGGAATATTCTTTTCTTCCCTGATTTTTTTACATACTTCAAACCCGTCAGCACCAGGAAGCATAAGATCAAGAATGACCAGATCAAAATCTCCTTCAAGTGCTCTTACAAGACCGGTATCTCCTGCATTTTCAATTTCCACTTCAAATTCACTTAATTCCAGGTAATCTTTCTCTAAATCTGCAATTGCTTCTTCATCTTCAATAATTAATATTCTACTCATTTGTCTCAGCCTCTCTGTATTTTCTAATTACAAAATGTAAACAGGTTCCTTCATTTTCTTTGCTGGTCGCCCAGATATATCCACCATGGTCTTCTACAATTTTTTTAACAATGGAAAGACCGATTCCACTGCCCCCTTTGGACGAATTTCTGGAAGCGTCTGTTCTGAAAAATCTTTCAAAAATATTAGGAAGATCTTTTGCTGAGATCCCTTTTCCGTTGTCTTCTATTTCGACCCGGATAGAATCAATTTCATCAAGAATTCTGATGTCGATCATTCCTTTTTTCTTGTCCATATATTTCACGCTGTTTCCAACAATGTTATTGATCACTCTTTTGAGCTGTTCGGGATCAGCAATGATCATCGTATCTGCTGTAACAAGATTTGAATAATTTAACTCAATATTTTTTGATTCCAGATCAAGACCTACATCTTCAATACAGTCTCCAAAATAATCCGCAACATTAATTTTATGAAAATTATATGGTATTCTGTTCGAGTCAATTCCGGAATAGATCGTAAGCTCATTGATCAGGCGATCCATATCATTGGCTTTATTATAAATGGTTTTTATGTATTTTTCCATCTTTTCAGGAGTATCTGCTACTCCGTCCATAATTCCTTCGACATATCCCTTAATTGCTGTGATCGGCGTTTTTAGATCGTGTGATATATTGCTGATCAGTTCTCTGTTCTTTCTGTCATTCTGAATTTTCTCTTCTGCTGATTCTTTCAGCCTCAGACGCATTTCTTCGTAATTCTTATAGTTTTCTTCGAGCTCACCATCACATTTTGCTGTCAATACATAATCGAAATTCCCGTCTGCAATCTGTTGCATTGCAAGATTCAGTTCTCCAATTGGTTTAAATACACCTTTGTGGATCCATCTGGTAAGCATTATACTCGTAAATACAAGGATCAGAACAATTGCAATAAACATATCCATCAGGAAAGATCTTGATATGATACTGTTGATCTTCGTAATTACAAAAACGCTTCCCTGGCTTCCATCACTAAATTTAAAATCAATCTGCTTTACCAATTTTTGCAGATCATCATAAAAATAGCCCATTCCCGAATTTTCAGTTTCATCACCAAATTCCGGAAGGATATCAAAAATTCTGTCTGCTGCTTTTGAATTGTTTGTGAAGAATATATCTCCGTTCTTTCTGACAAGTAAATAAGAAGATTTTCCCTCAAGTGATTTTCCTATTTCATTCAGGAACTCCTGAGATTCAAAAACTCCTGCATCTGTATCTGCCTGTTGTTGTAGTTTTGTAAAAATTTCTTCTGTTGCTTTGCTGTAAGTCTGTGCTGAATCTGAAAACATAAAATAATCTGCAATTTTCATATCCAGATTGTCTGACTGTGAACGGATCAGAGTCAGTCCAATGCCAGCAAATGCAATTCCACTTAATATGACTGGCAATAATATGATCGTCAAAAATGTGATCAATAATCGTGTTTTTAATTTCATAAATCACTCCGGTAAATCACTTATTCGTGATTATTTTCAAAATAAAAGTTCTAATTGTATGAATTATAGCACATTTCCAGATAGAATGAATAAAGTTAGCTGAATAATATTCTAAAATATTTATTAAAAAACTCCCCGAAATATCTGTATTTCGGGGAGTTCTATGATTTTATCTAACTCACATCCAGTTTTTTAGTACTGATGTGACCAATTCGATGCCAGAATAACCTATTGATACAAAAAGGCGCAGTACGATTAAAGCATTAATACGATTAAAGCATTAATACGATTAAAGCATTAATCGGTATATATTTTCCACATCTTCTTTTTTAAGTTTTACAAATCCACCAATTTCACCAGCACGACCATTTCCAAAGCATGCGGTTTCTGCCATCTTATCAATATCTTTTTCTGACGCACCAAGTTCACTAAAATTCAGAGGCATTCCAATAGATCTTAAGAACTCTCTAAGCCTCTTGATTCCTTCAAGTGCAGTCTCTTCAGGATTGTCAAAGTTCATATCACATCCCCAGACTCTGCATGCAATTTTTGCAAATCTCATTACATCATGCTTGTATACATATTTCATCCAAGCAGGAAAAACCACTGCAAGTCCAGCACCATGCGCACAGTCATACACTGCCGAAAGTTCATGTTCAATGTCATGGCTTGCCCAGTCCTGATCTCTTCCTACACCGCAGAGATTATTATGTGCGACCATACCAGCCCACATAATATTTGCTCTTGCTTCATAATCCATTGGATCTGCAATGACCTTTGGCACTTCTTTTATCATTGTAAGCAGAACCGCTTCACACATTCTGTCTGTGATTTCTACATCTTTTGTATTTGTAAAATAACGCTCAAATACATGAGCCATAATGTCTGTAGCACCACATGCTGTCTGGTAAACAGGTAATGACATTGTCAGTTCCGGATTTAAAATTGAGAACGCTGGTCTGATTGCCTCTCCAGATGCACCTCTTTTGAACATTCCTTCTTCTTTTGTAATTACCGAATCAGGCGATCCTTCACTTCCTGCTGCTGCAATTGTAAGAATCGTTCCGACCGGGAGCGCTCTGGTGATAGGCAGTCCCTGATAGAAATCCCAGAAATCTCCTTCGTAAACTACACCTGCAGCAATGGCTTTGGCAGAATCGATCGTACTTCCGCCACCAACAGCCAGAACAAAGTCTACTTTTTCTTTCCGGCATAATTCAATTCCTTCATATACAAGCCCGCTTCTCGGATTTGGTTTTACACCGCCAAGTTCAATATAAGTTATATTTTCTTTTTCAAGTGATGCTTTCACTCGGTCAAGCAGACCGGATCTTACAACAGAGCCACCGCCATAATGGATCAATACTCTTGTCCCTTGAAACCGTTTTACATAAGCACCCGCTTCGCTTTCTTTATTCTTTCCAAATACAAAATAAGTTGGACTGTAAAATGTAAAGTCATTCATGATTTATTCTCCCTTCTTACTGGTAAGTTGTTTTAAATTGGTATGATTTTATACCATGAATATGATTTATAAAATCAATTACTATTATATCCTATCCTAAAATAAAAGCCAGTAATTTTGTAGATGTCTGAAAATTAATCACAAAATTTTTATAATTTATATTGACATTTTTATATTTTATGTTAATATAATAACAGTAATCATTACTATTTAGAGGAGAAAAGATGATTTTAAAACATAGCAAACAGAGAGATGCCATTAAGAATTTTTTGATGACAAGAAAAGATCACCCAACTGCAGATGTTGTGTACACAAAGGTAAGAGAGGAATTTCCTAATATCAGCCTTGGTACTGTTTACAGAAATCTTACACTGCTTTCTGAAATTGGAGAGATCACTCGAATCCGCGTCGGGGACGGAATTGATCATTTTGATGCAGATGTATCATCACATTATCATTTTGTCTGCACGCACTGTGGCTCTGTACTTGATCTGGATATGGAATCACTTTCTCATATTAATGAGATCGCCGGTGCAGGTTTTGATGGAAAAATTACCGGTCATATTACTTATTTTTATGGTACCTGTCCTGATTGTACAAAGTTGGAACAGTACTCGTAAATCATTTTTTTATTCACTACCCTTTACAGCTAATTAAAAAAACTAAAATAAAAGGAGATTTAAAATTATGAAATTTGTATGTCAAGTATGTGGTTATGTACACGAAGGAGATTCAGCTCCTGAAAAATGTCCAGTTTGTGGTGCTCCTGCTGAAAAATTCACTGCACAGAGCGGAACTTTTGAATGGGCAGCTGAACATGTTGTAGGTGTTGCTTCAGGTGTAAGTGAAGATATTTTAGCAGATCTTCGTGCGAACTTTGCCGGAGAATGTTCCGAAGTTGGAATGTATCTTGCAATGGCCAGAGTCGCACATAGAGAAGGCTTTCCTGAAATCGGTCTTTACTATGAAAAAGCTGCTTGGGAAGAAGCTGAACATGCAGCAAAATTTGCTGAATTATTAGGTGAAGTGATCACAGATTCAACAAAGAAAAATCTTACAATGCGTGTTGATGCTGAAAATGGTGCAACAGCTGGTAAGTTCGATCTCGCAAAACGTGCAAAGGCTGCTAATCTTGATGCAATTCACGATACTGTACACGAAATGGCCAGAGATGAAGCAAGACATGGCAAAGCTTTCCAGGGTCTTTTAAACAGATACTTCGGATAAAACATTTATCATATCTGAATCATCTCCATACTAAAAATCAGAATTTTGTACTGACCTTTTATGTTAGATTTTATCTGCTTAAGAGGTCAGTTTTTTGTTGTATTTTAGTTTATATTTTATTTATAAATCCTTTATAAATGCTTAATTGACTCATTGTTATATATGTTATATAACAATTATAGACAAAGAGTTATCAATTATGATAACCGTTATATTATAGTAAAGTATTTGAAAAGGAGTGATTTTTATGTTAAGACCAGCACTATTTGAATCATCAAAACCGGCATTCTTCGATAACATGTTTGATCGCTTTTTTGACACTGCCTTTACAGACTTCTGGGGAAACAGCCTAGCAGGTAAAGAAAGCTTTAACACAGACGTGATTGATGAAGGTGACCATTATCTTCTTCAGGCTGAACTGCCTGGATTTAAAAAAGAAGACATCAATATCGATCTTTCCAACAATACCCTGACCATCTCTGCAAATCATGAAGAAAAAAGCGAGGAGAGCAAGCAAAACTATATCCGAAAAGAACGGCACTATAGTTCCTATAAACGTTGCTTCCATGTAGAAGGCATCAGACCGGAAGATATTGATGCAAGTTATCAGGACGGTATTCTTGAAGTGAAGTTTCCGAAAAAAGAACTTGCTGCGCCGGAAGAACCTAAAAAAATAGAAGTCAAATAATAAATGATTCATCGTCCGGTCAGCAATATACCTGACTGATCATAAAAAATGCCTTTCAGACAGCTTATGGAGTCATCCAAATAAGCACTGAAAGGCATTTTTATTGTATCTCTATATACTATGCGGTCGTGGAACCAAAAAGATATTCTTCCTGTTCTTTTGTAAGGACATCAATTTCTTTTCCCATAAAAGCAAGCTTTCTCTTTGCTACATCATGATCTACTTCTACAGGAACATCGATCAGCATATGATCCAGTTTTCCTTCATTTTCAACTAAGTATTTTGCACTTAATGCCTGAATCGCAAAACTCATATCCATGATCTCTGCCGGATGTCCATCTCCTGCTGCAAGATTCACAAGTCTTCCTTCTGCAAGAACAAAGATCCACTGTCCTGTAGGAAGCTTATAACCCATAATATTTTTTCTCTGCTCTCTTGTTTCGACAGCTATTTTTCTTAATCCTGCCATATCTATTTCACAATCAAAATGTCCGGCATTACATAAAATAGCGCCATCTTTCATCACAGCAAAATCTTCTTCATCGATGACTTTATCACATCCTGTTACAGTGACAAAGAAATCTCCGACTTTCGCTGCTTCCTTCATCGGCATAACATCGAATCCATCCATGATCGCTTCTATCGCCTTGATTGGATCAATTTCTGTAACGATCACTTTTGCACCAAGTCCTTTTGCTCGCAATGCCGTTCCTTTTCCACACCAACCATAGCCTGCAACAACAACATTTTTGCCTGCAACGATCAGGTTCGTTGTTCTATTGATTCCATCCCATACAGACTGACCTGTACCATATCTATTATCAAATAAATGTTTACAGTCAGCATTGTTTACCATGACCATTGGAAATTTAAGCTTATTTTCTTTTTCCATCGTAATTAATCTGATGATTCCTGTTGTTGTTTCCTCACATCCACCAATCACATTCGGAATCAGATCTACAAACTCTGTATGCATCATATGAACCAGATCACCACCATCATCAATGATAATATTGGGACCGATCTCAAGTACTTTTCTAATGTGGCTTTCGTATTCTTCCGGTGTGCAGTCATACCATGCATGAACTTCCAGACCTGCCTTTACAAGGGCTGCTGCTACGTCATCCTGTGTTGAAAGAGGATTGCTGCCTGTAATATACATCTGTGCTCCGCCTGCTGCCAATACTTTACACAGATAAGCTGTTTTAGCCTCCAAGTGTACTGATAATGCAACTTTTTTTCCTGCAAACGGTTTTGAAACTGAGAATTCTTCTTCTAAAGTTCTCAGCAAATCACAATTTCTTTTTACCCATTCAATTTTTTGTTCGCCTGATTCGGCCAGATTAATATCTCTGATTTCGCTACTCATAATAGTTCCTCCGATAATTATTATAATTCAGCCGAATTTTTATTAAAGTGATGGTCGTCTGTCCTATCATCACTGTAAAGAGATTACGGTCTCATTGTACATGAAATATCAAAATATTTCCACATGGTTTTTTAAGGAAATAAATGATTCTAACGTTTTACGCCAGGTTCACTACATTTCGTTCTTCTCCATTCAGAAAAGCACTTGCATTATTAAAAATCTCATCTACCAGTCTAATTCTGGCTTCTGTACTTGCCCATGCCAGGTGTGGTGTGATCAGAAGTTTATTGCTGTCCATTAAAGAACCCAGTGGATTCTCTTTTGAAATTGGTTCTTTTCCCAGAACATCAAGACCTGCTGCTGCAATAATATTCTCAGTCAATGCAGTATAGAGATCTTCATCATTTACAATTGGGCCTCTTGCAACATTGATCAGAACTGCGCTGCGTTTCATTTTTTTCATGGCATCAAGATCAATCAGATTCCTTGTCCTGTCTGTCAGTGGAGAATGAATTGAGATCACATCGGATTTAGCCAGTAGGTCATCAAATTCCACTCTTTCATAGTCCGTTGATGTGTTTTGCCCTGATGCTGAATAAAAGATAACTTTACAGCCGAACGCTTTTGCAATTTCAGCCACATTTCTTCCAATATTCCCCATGCCAATAATTCCCCAGGTTTTCCCTGCAAGTTCAAAGAATGGAAGATCAAAATTTGAAAATCTTGGCTGATCTGCATATACTCCTGTTTTGACGTAATCATCATAATGTCTTAAGTGTTCAATCAGATAGAGTGACATTGCAAACGTATGTTGGGCAACCGCAGCTGTACAGTAATCTTTTACATTTGTGACTACTATTCCTCTTTTTGAAGTGTATGAAAAGTCAATGTTATCCACACCTGTTGCGGTAACACAGATCAGTTTTACACGACTTGCATCCTTTAGCGTCAATTCATTCATAGGAACCTTATTAACAATTATAATATCTGCATCCCGAATTCTATCCGGTGCATTATTCACATCTGAAACCGGATAGGATTCTACCTCACCGAGTTTTTCATAACAGGAAACATCAATATCTGTTCCTAAGCTGTTGCGTTCCAATAATACTATTTTCATCGATAACCCTGCCTTTTATGTATATTTTATTATTACAATAGATCTTTATACTGCTTCTTTTAAGCTCTTATATTATTATGTATAAGAAAGGTGTCATAATAAGCATTTGCCTGTTATGACACCTTTGTCGCATCTATACGAATTTAACTATAGTCTCTTCAGTAATTCTTCTCTTTGTGCTTCAAATCCTGGTTTTCCTAACAGTGCGAACATATTCTTTTTATAACTTTCAACACCCGGTTGGTCGAATGGATTTACACCCAGCAGATATCCACTTACGCCACATGCAAATTCAAAGAAATAGAAAAGTTCACCTAAATAGAACTCATTTACTTCCGGAATATGAACCATAAGATTAGGAACCTGACCATCTGTATGGGCAAGAATTGTCCCATTCATTGCGCTTTTATTAACAAAATCCACAGATTTTCCAGCCAGATAATTTAATCCGTCAAGATCGACCGGTTCTTCTCCAATAATGATCTCTTCTCTTGACTGTTCAATCGTCAGGACTGTTTCAAACAGATTTCTTGATCCATCCTGAATGAACTGTCCCATTGAATGAAGATCTGTTGTAAGATCAACACTTGCAGGATAAATACCTTTCTGATCTTTTCCTTCACTTTCACCAAAAAGCTGTTTCCACCATTCAGATACAAAGTGTACGCTTGGTTCATAATTAGCCAGTATTTCAATCTGTTTTCCTTTTCTTAAAAGGATATTTCTGAGTGCTGCATATTGAAGTGAATCATTTTCTTCAAATGAAAGTCCAAGTGCTCTTTCTCTGCCAGATGCTGCACCTTTCATTAACTGTTCAATGTCCGCTCCACTTACTGCGATTGGAAGCAGTCCAACAGCTGTTAATACCGAAAATCTTCCGCCGATATCATCCGGAACAACAAAAGTCTCATAGCCTTCTTCTGTCGCAAGTCCTTTTAATGAACCACGTGCTTTGTCAGTTGTTGCGTATATTCTTTCTGCAGCACCTTTTTTCCCATATTTCTTTTCTGCCATTTCTTTAAAGAAACGGAATGCGATCGCAGGTTCTGTTGTAGTACCTGATTTGGAGATCATATTAATAGAAAAATCTCTGTCTCCGATTACTTCTGCCAAATGTCTGATGTAAGTCGAACTGATTGAATTTCCAACAAAATAAATCTCAGGTGTTTTTCTAAGTTCTTTTGGGAGAACATTATAAAAACTATGTCTTAAAAATTCTATTGCAGCTCTGGCTCCAAGATAAGAACCTCCAATACCAATTACTAGAAGAACTTCTGAATCTTCCTGTATTTTTTTTGCTGACTTTTTGATTCTGTCAAATTCTTCTTTGTCATAATTGACAGGAAGGTCGATCCAGCCTAAAAAGTCATTTCCCTCTCCTGTTTTTGAAACAAGTAATTCCTTTGCATCCAAAGTCAATTTTTTCATCATTTCAACTTCTTTTGCATTTACAAATGAACTTACTTTAGAATAATCAAAACTTACTTTCTGATTCATCCTGATACACTCCTTTTCTATCTATCCTTGTTTATCATCATTTAAACTATATTTTATGGCTGATTGTTTACAGTCATCTGTTTCGTTTATTTAGTGTAGCAAACTTATTTCTGATTATCAAGATAAAATTCATGACCTCACAAATCTGCTCTTTTCCATTCAATCTTATGAATCATATAGAATCTATCCTCTTATTCTGCTATAATCGCAGTGATAGAAAGGTTACTCTGGAGGTATTTTATGAAAAAAATAGTATTGACCGGTGGTGGAACCGCAGGTCATGTAACACCAAATATAGCGTTGTTTCCTTTGTTGAAAGATTTAGATTATGATGTTTCCTATATCGGTTCTTACGATGGTATGGAAAGGAAATTGCTTCAGGATTTTTCAATTCCTTACTATGGTATTTCAACCGGAAAATTCAGACGGTATTTTGACCTGAAAAATTTTACAGATCCTTTTCGAGTTATAAAAGGATATTTTGAAGCAAAAGAAATTCTTAAGAAGATCAAACCTGATGTTTTATTTTCTAAAGGAGGTTTTGTTACCGTTCCGGTCGTTCGGGCTGCTGCTTCCCTACATATTCCCTGCATAATTCACGAATCGGATATGACACCGGGCCTTGCGAACCGTATGTGTATTCCTGTAGCCGAAAAAGTATGCTGCAATTTTCCAGAAACACTTCAGTTCATTCCAGGAAATAAAGCCATTCTGACCGGCACTCCCATTCGCCGCGAACTCTTTCTCGGTGACAAAGAAGAAGGTTTTCGATTCTGTGGTCTGAAGAATGACAAGCCAGTAATCGTAGTCATTGGCGGAAGCCTTGGGTCCGCTGCTGTAAATCAAATGATTCGAACTGCTCTTCCGACTCTTCTGCAGGATTTTTCAGTAGTGCATTTATGTGGCAAAGGCAAACTGGACACCTCTTTGCAAAATACTGAAGGATACCTTCAATATGAATATATTACAAATGAATTAAAAGATTTATTTGCAATTGCTGATCTTGTCATTTCCCGTGCAGGTGCAAATGCGATCTGTGAACTTCTTGCACTGCAAAAGCCGAATCTTTTGATTCCGCTTCCATCAAAAAGCAGCAGAGGAGACCAGTTGCTGAATGCAAGATCATTTGAATCTCAGGGTTATAGTGTCGTTCTTGAAGAAGAAGCTCTGACAAAAGAATTTATGATCTCTGAAATTCATAAATTATATAGCAATCGCAATCAGTTCATAGATCAGATGAAGCACAGTACACAGACAGATTCTGCTGCTATCATTTTATCACTCATTCAGGAATTATCATGATTCTCAAAAAGCAGCTATTTCCATTTTTCGGAAACAGCTGCTTTTTATAATTACACTTTATGATTACGTTTTATGATTCAAAAATTTCTTTCTGAATTTCTTCTAATTCTTCCTGTGAGATCTCCTGCGGATTCCATCCAATATGCTGATGATCATCATGATATCTCGGAATGACATGTATATGGAAATGAAAAACCGTCTGTCCTGCTGTTCTTCCGTTATTCTGGATCAGATTCAATCCATCACAGTTCAATTTTTTCTTTAAAAGAAGTGAAATCTTTTTTGCAAGTATGAACGCCTTACCTGTCAGATCTTCCGGAAGTTCATATACGTCATTGTAATGATCTTTTGGAAGAATCAGTGCATGACCTTTTGTTGCAGGACCAAGATCCAGAATGACCCTGAAATCCTCATCTTCGTATATTGTTTTTGATGGTATTTCACCATTTGCTATTTTACAAAAAATACAATTTTCATCAATCATCCCACTACTCTCCAATCTTTTCTGTGTCCATAAAGGTAAATACCAGATCAAGGTCTCTTAATATTTTAAAGTCACCCTTCATTTTTATATTACCAGCCATAAATGCTCTTTGAAAGGTCATTCTGCCAAAAATAATATCATTTAAAGCTGCCTGACTGAGATCCATTTCAACATCAGCTCTTTCCAGAACACCATAAAAACATTTCAGCTCAGTATGACTGATCTGTATGACAAGTGGCTTTTTTCTTTCCGTGATTGTAATTTTATAGGATGCTTTCAGACTGGGAATCGGTTTAAAATGATCCTGGAATTCTTTTATTAGTGCATCTGAATGATCTTCAATTTCCTTTGTCACGAGCATATCCTTAAAATAACTAGCAAGTTCCTGTATATCTTCTTTTTGTTTCTGAACATAATCGTCATCAGCTGCATATTGGGAAAGCTGTTCTGTTTCCTGTGGTGTCAGATCTACATTTTTTGTCTGAGAAACCATTTGTTTGACTGCCTGATTACTTGCTGGAAAACTGGTCAGTTTCTGGCTGATTGTACGATAAAGATTTTCAGCTTTTTTTTCAATCAGCTTACTATACCCCTGATTCATCTCGAGCGCTAATGTATCTGCAATATATCCACAGATCCCACTGCAGGGAAGACCACCCAGAATCTCCCATGCTGTTGAAAGTGTCAGTTTCCCTTCTCTTTCTCCGTAGGTTGTCGACATCACAACAGGACACATATATATTTTACTGATTCTGTCTTTATCTCCATATAAAAAGCAGGAATCAAGGAACTGCGTCATAAATCCTCCGATACCATACCATTCAACTGTAGATGCAAGGATGATTCCATCAGCTTCTTTCAATGTCTGCGGCAAAGTCGTAATTGTATTTTTCATTTCATACAAATTATATCTTTTTACATCAACATGAAGTTCTTCCAGTACTTCCTGCATTTTACTGATCACAAATAATGTCGGGTCATCAATTAGACCTCTTCCCCCATAATAGATATTAACTTTCATTCCCATGAAGTGTTTCCTCTTTCTGCCCCGGCTGTGTATTTTTGCGGTATAAAGCCGCTGCAATTACAATACCTGCAATAAATCCACCAATATGTGCCGCATTATCAACATTTGTACTGATAAATCCACTATATAGTGAATAGATCGCTAAAAACATTATTTTCCCCAGCGTGATATTTTCTACTTTTCCTTTATTTCTTAGTACGATCCATAACAGTGCACCGATGACTCCAAAAATTGCACCACTCGCACCGATCGAATCTGTAAATGTCTGAAGATAGGTGCTGTATGCCATAGACAATAATCCACCACAGATACCCGCTCCAAGATAAAGTGTAAGATAGCGAAGGTAACCGAGCTTATTTTCAACAATTTCACCCAGAAAGAAAAACATAAGCATATTGCCGATCAAGTGCTGAATATCCCCATGTAAAAACATAGCTGTGAAAATTCTGTAATACTCATGATTGTAAAAAAAACGAATTGCATTAATTGATCCCAACTGGTAAAGAATATCACCTGTCAAAATGCAGATCAAAAACAGAATAACATTTAAGATTGTGATACCATCTGTTATCTGTGTTTTTCTATTTTTAAAATTCTGGTAAATATTTACTTTACTTTTACTGCTTATATTTTTTACTACCGGTTCAGACAATTCCTGATTTTCTTTTTCTGACTGCAGATAGCTCTCAATTCCTGTCTTGATTTCGGAAAAGCATGGTTTTTGATTTTCGTATATCAACAGTCTTTTTTCTGTCTCGTCTAAGATCCAACAGCAGTCGTCTTCCTGCGCTAGTAATTTTGTCCACGATAATTGACCATTTAAAATCAGTGTCAGCATATGAATATTCTGATACCCTCTGTTCTGAAAAAGTTGAACGATCTTATTCTTGATCTGTGAAGCCTGCTGTGGAGTTACTTCTATTTTTTCACTGGTATTCATTACATGAATTACTTCCATAACATTATTATGATTCCTGTAATAAACCATAAATTCAGGTAAATTGGATGGTAAGAACTGATACCCCTGAGATGTCAGAAACTCTTTCATATGTTTCATCATATGATTCCCTTCTCTCTATTGTTTTCTTCATTTAAAGGTATCATTTCTAAATACTCGTGTCAATGATAGGTAAATTTGATTTTTGCAAATTCGATCTCATCATTTTTTTGAACCATGACAGGTTCATTTCGATTTAATCTGACTCCATTTTTAAAAGTTCCATTTAATGAATTCAGATCTTCTAAATAAAGCTGATTCTCAATCATATAAAATCTTGCATGCATCCTGCTGACCGAGTGATCCGCTAATTCAAGATTTACATTTCCACTTAACTTCCCAATTGTGAACGGAAAGGAATTTAGTTCAATTGTTTCCTCTCTCCCTTCAATTTTACCAGACAGGATTCCTTTTGTTTCTTCTTCTTTTTCGAAGCTGATCAGCATAGTATCTCCATTTTCAAAAGTTTTTCTATCTCCTTTATAAAAATCATTATCGATTAAAAAATCCTTGATTTCTACCTTTTCTTTTGCTACCGCTTCCTCAAACTCCTCATGATCCATTTTCTGTTTTACTTTATTACAATGTTCTTCTACAGATTTCGTCTTCTCCCGACTTACTTTTATTTCAAGTAAAAGTACTGTTAATGTAAGAAGCAATAATAATATGCCTTCTATTTTTATCATGCCGAGCCTGCTTATTCGAATCACGCCCAGATACCATCCCAAGCCTGTCAGAATAAAGGAAAGTAATAATATAAGAATTAGCGATATATATATAAGATTTGTTTTCTCAAAAAAGATTCCTGCTATTCTGGTAATAAAATCCTGTTCTTTCAATTGATTTTCATGATCAATGTGTAAAAATACATCATGATCTTCACTATTCTCATTAAATCTATCTGATTTCTCTTTTTTTTGAATCCATGAATTCTTTGTTTCTACTGTTGTTTCTACTGTTGTTTCTTCAGCATTTTTCATAAAGTCACTTGCCTGTGGATCATAAATATCATTTACTCTGCATTTTGAGTTTTGATCTGAATAGAAATTGTTCTTTTGGGCGCACTCATGTAAAAATGAAATGATCTCCTCCATTTTAAAATTTTGACTACGCGTGTTCTTATAAATTCTATATGCAAGCAGAACCGCTTTTTCATCTTTATGATCCACTTTATCGAGGATATATTCCGAGAGTTTTATAAATCCATCTTTTGCATCCATTTTCAGTTCAGGAAAAAATACAAAATAGTAATTATATTTTTCAATATCAATAAAAATGTATTCAGGATCTATCAAAATGTGATTCATATCAATCAGATATTCTTCGGTAGCATGTATCAACTGATAGATCGACTGCACCAGTCCTGCGATCATTTCGAAATTCATTTCTGTTGATGCATATAAATTTTTTATGGATTGTTTTGAACTGATCTCATAGATGAACATTTGCCTTCCATCAATATGTCTGATGTCAAATTCAAGTAGTCCCTGAATTTTATTCTGCCTTACCATTTCAATTTCAAAACTTTCTGTTATGGTATCTGATCCTGGCGATACCACCAAATAATTACGGTTCAGTTCTCGGATATAGTTACTTTCCAGACTCATGATCTTCCTCCAGGATTTCTTCTATTCTTCTACAGTTTCTTATAAAATCCAAATGATTCAGACGATATACTTCTTTTTCTATTTTAGCTGTCCAAAATGAATTGATTCCTTTCGTCAATTCATTTTTATAAAATGGATTATTTCCTCTTAAGAAAATTATACTATTGATGCGATCATCATTTAATTCAATTTCTTTCACAGAAGCAATTCCTCCCAACACATACTTATCTGAATAAAGAATCACTTGTTTTTTGACCGTTTCAGTAATTATCTGATCTTCTGATTCCATGCTGCTTCCCCTAAATGTTTCAATATAAGTTCTTTGGGAAAGTGTACACCTGTTATATAGAAATAGTCCCAGGTAAATCGTAAGAATAATAATCATTGTGATAAAAGGTAATAATAAGGCGGCTTCAATTGTTAATGATGCTTTCACAAATTTCTTATTCATATATACTGCACTTTCTTGAAAAATAAAATTTTAAATAGATTCATTTTTAAATAAATCCTAATAGATATGAAATGAATAGAAACGGGATAAAAGGAATCCCTTTATATTTTAATTTTGATCTGAATATATAAATCATAACTGATGCTGCCATTATGATGATCAGCGAAATACTAAACACCACAATCAGATCTTTCCACCCTAAATATAATCCAAGAATCATCATAAGAAGACCATCGCCATAACCGATCTGTTCCTGTGTGATCTTACTGAACGCCAGCATGATGATTCCCGGTAGTATTGCATAAAGCAACTGGCTGAATGTTTCAATTGCTATACCCTTTTCTTTTAGTTCATTTAAAATAAATACCAGAGAAGTCATTCCAAATAGTACTAAATACCTTTTACTTATACATCTGTCTCTGATATCACAGTACGCTCCATAAAATAAAAATATTATAATAATACATTGCTTCATTTCTACACCAGTCCGTGCGATTGACCTGCACAAAAATGTTTACTATTTGCTGCATCTGCTGCAGGGTCTTCTTGCTCCTGCTTCACTTAAGGGCACAACATGCGCTGTACGTTTCAGACCACTGCACTGTATGGAACTATGATATTTCGTTCCACTCTCTGTTATGTATATATTCCTGCTCTGTGTACCACTATTATCTTCACAGAACTCACAAGGACTATATCTACCACCATCATTATTTCTAAAATGTTCAAGAGTGTTCATAGTACACTGCTGAATTGAAAGGACCAAATGAGTACAGTTTCTATTTATATGATACACATCACTTTCATTCGTTATATATACATACTGTTCTCTTGAAATACTAGTCTTTGTGTTTTTCTTGAGGTCATACCCTGTCCAGGCATGCAATCTACACCTATTCATTAATATCATTTCACTACTTTTAAAAATATTGTAATATGGTGTTGCTCTGTATACCAGTATCAGGTCGATCAGATCCTCATCCATAAATTTTGAATGCAAGTACTGGATCTGATCCTTCCCGCCAACCAAGGGCGACTGCTCAAGATATTCCTGTCCAACAATGTTTTCAAACTCCTTTTTTAAAAACAAAATTGAAAAGCCGACTCCTTCTATTATATCTGCAGCCTCACTCTCATTGGACTGTAGTTTATCATATGCATAGGAATGCAAGGCAGCCTTCTTTCCATACTGATGCAATGCCTGTTCAAATTCAGACTGAAGTCTTATGATTTCAATTAAGCTATATAAAAATAGTATTCCAAATAAAAATAATGGTAGAACGAGTGCAGCCTCTACAGTCATATTTGCTTTAAATGATGTACAGGACGATGGCATTCTTTTCTGATTCAATTGCATACCTATTGACTTTTCTTTCTTTGTGTTGGAGTTTTGGATATGTCCGGAGATTTGAATTTAGATTTGTTGGTTTCTTTTTATTTTATGATCAGTAAGGTAACGCAACATGTTATCAGAAGGAATACCATCGTCCTATACATCATCTTAGCCATAACTATAAAACCGTCGTATCCCATATTGAAACCCAAAATGACTATAAAATAGTGCATCGACGGTGAGACTATCTATACAGGCATCCATCCTGAAATCCTGGTTATAGTCAGTCATTCTGATATCCATTTCAACGATATCAAGAAATCTTATCATTTTATCATCAGCATTTTGTAATGAAAGTAATACCCTTAAATATTCCTTGTAGGTCAGCCCATCCGAAGAATCTGTTCCGGATGTACCTCCTGCACCAAAATTACTGAATTGAAAAAAGCTTAGTTTCCAGGTGGCAGACGTTTTCATCATTGGAATTTTTTCACCTTTGTAAATTGCCTTCAGATCACATATACTTTCAGCTGTTGCCCATGTTAAAAGTATGAGCTGCTTTAGTGCTGGTTCTGCTTCCGGAACAAGCGCCAGTGTACTGATTAAAACTGCCATGGCTTCAGCCTCTGCAACTTTTCCAGTGTCAGACCATAGATAAATCATATTGGAAGCTTCTCTGATCATTAACAATCTGTTTGCAACTTCACTCAAATTACCATAATCGTTATTTTGACCAGCAAGAATATACTCTATCTGATAAGCCAGCTGACCTTCCGACTTTTCCATGTTGTAATAGCCACACTTATCCAACATATACTCACTAATTAAAAACTCATCCATAATCCCATTTTTTTCCTGATGATTGTAAGGAATTCCATTTCCTTTTAGTGGATCTCTGTAAGAAATATATTCAGGTAAATTTACTGTTGTTCTGGAAATTTTTGTGCTACCTTCTGTGATATAGGGTAGCAGGCTGAGCCCTCTGATCTGATTTGACTGATCCGATGGTACTTCAACTACTAGTTCCTGATTCTCAGCTTTCTCTTTTTCATGAATTTTTTGGTTAAGTTCCTCTCTGTTTCTGTCTTTTTCACTTTGCAGATTCGTTTCATGCAAATGATTCCTCGTAACTTCTGATTGATTTTTTACCAGTCGGTTAAAATCCTCAACAAAAAATTTATCTTTCATATATTGAAGAATCTGCCTTCTGACTACACTTCCTTTTTCGTCTGTAGCTGTAGAAAACTCAGAAATTGCAAGCAACTGTGTTCTGATGCCAAGCCAGTCACGCGCACCAAATACAAGCTGAAACTTAGCAGGATTGAAATTATATTCCATATAATCCACCAAATGATTTTCCGTCGCTGCAAGTGACGGTAGATTAGTACCATAAGAAGTATCAATAAAAAACAGATCATATTGCCGTAATAACTCCCTATGGTATTCTGCAAAAATCGAATCAAGTCCCATATCTACAACACATTCGATCTGCATTTTTACCGCACTTCTTCTTGCACCTTCAACCAACGTCAATATGAGAGACAGCATGATTCCCAGTATCAAGGCAAGATAAATTGTAATTTCGCCTCTTACTTGGTGAGATGAACTTAAGTCTTTTCTACTAAATAGATTTGGCATCAGATGTAATTCTGTAAAAAATATCATTTACAAGGCTGGTCAACTGCTTCTTAAAAATAATCACAAGTCCTATTAAGACAACAAGGATCAAGATCATTTCTACTGTTCCGCTTCCATCTTCTTCTTTTAAAAATCTAATAAACTGTTGCATTGTATTTCCTCCTATAAATTGAATGTTAAGAATGCCGGAACCATAATAATGATCATAATGACTGCCATCATAAGCATCATGGGAAGTAATAACTTGGTCCCTGCTTCTTCTCCTCTTTTTTTTGCCAGACTTTTTCTGTTCTCAAAAGCAGCGCGTGCCTCAGCTTCCAAAATTTCCTGTAGTCTGGCAGATCCCTTTTTTAGATTCTGTGATAATATTGAACCTAATTTTAAATACTGATTTTGCCTGCATCTTCTTGCAAAATTATCATAACCTGTCATTTCTGATACCCCGCCCTCCAGTTCAAAGCAGGTTACTGCTATTTCTTCGTATGCATATTTTATAGGCATCCCATCGGCTCTTTTTTTTAAGTATTCATTACCCAGTTTCTGAAATACTGATCTTACAGTCAGCCCTGCACCAAGGAACAGACATATTTTAGAAACAAGTTCGGGATAATCTAGCATCATTTGTTCTTCTCTTTTTGAAATTTTTTCTTTTAATTCATATTCAAGTGCAAGATTAATTATGATAATAGTTATAATAATGCCGGCTAACACTAAAAATGTATCTCCTGATGACTTTTCACTCCATGTTATTTGAATTCCTTCAATTTGTTCAGGCAATCTAAGATACTCATCTTCTTTTGTTTTCTCAATTATATTTTTAAGCTGTTCTTCTATCATCTGGTTTAAACTGACTTCCTGTTTTTTCCCAGGAAATAGTATACACTGAAAGAGTTCTTCTTTTTTCCATTCATCATACTCAATTTCTGCAAAAACAATCAGTTCACTTCCCTGTTCTGGAATCTGATCTGACAAGACTCCTTTATCAGAAATGTATTCATATTGGTCAAAAGACCAGGAAACCTTAAACGGATATCCTTTGATGGTTTCAACCATATTCAAATTTTCTCTGATTTGCTCTGATTTTTTATTATCACCGAGCATTTCCTGTCTTAGTTCGACCAGAAATTCTTCATAAAGTGACTCAATTTCATTTATTGAATAGACTCTCTCTGGTATCGTGAGTATGACCTCTTCTATCTCATCTGTTCCATTAATTTTTGCATTTAAATGGACCTGTCTGTCACCTTCTCCAAAGTCATATTTCTCAATTGCAGACATTTCTTTTAAGAGTATGGGTTGCCTCCCGCATTCAATAGCCAGTCCCGTCAGTGTACCGATTAATACGATCAGTAATATAGTCTTAATTCTGTTTACATGATATTCCATCAGAAGTTGTCGTTGTTGTTGTTTGTCAGTCAATGGATTGAGTGCAATCAGATATTCTTCAAGGATATGCTTTTTTAAATCTTTATGAGAGGGTCTGCTGTAAATTACGTTTTTCTGAACTGACTGATACTGTTTATACAGATATAGCGAAATCCTGATCAGTAACAAATTATATTTGTTCCTTTTGATTCCTTGCGGCAGTTTTATTTTTCTGGAAAAAATAGAAAGAAGTAACATCACAAATATAATGCTCAAATATAGTATTTTCATAATTATTCCTTATACTTCCAGCTTTGTAATTTTATTCCCTAGAAGAAATGCAAATGCATAAAGGATCAGACATGCTGTCATTACAAGAATTCCTGTTACATTATGATAAAGCGGATCAAAAAATCCTGGTGATGTAAAGCGGATATACACCATCACAAGTAGTGGGACAACATTCATGATCTTCTGCTCAAATTGCTTTGCATGAATCGCAACCTCGATTTCTTTATTTACCTCTGCTTTTTCACAGATCACCTGACTACATCTTTGAATAATGTGGTTCATATCACCACCATTTCGCTTTGCGATCTGGAATACTTCAGCAAACTCCATCATTTCTTCCACGCCACTTCTGTTTGCCATATTGGTCAAAAGACTTTCAAGTGTCATATTATTCTTCATTCCTTTTTCGATCCATATTAATTCGACACAGATCAGACTCTCATTTCCAAAAAGCATTTTCATATCTGTGATTGCCTCTGTAAATGCATTTTCTACAGAATAACCGGCTCGTAAAGCTGAAGACACGCTAAGCATGACTTCTTTAAACTGGTTGCGTAGTTCTTTTCTTCTTCTGACCATGAGACTTTTCCTGATCTCTTTACTGAAAATTGTAATTCCACACATAATACAGATCGCTGCAATGACTGACTGATAAAATAAATACCCAAAAACACATGCCACCAGGCTCCATACTAAAAAAATATATAATTTTACTTTGCCCGAAAATTGATACTTTGAATAATCTTTTACAGGCCTGCTGCCATCCATTTTTCTGCATTTTTCAATTCGTTTCTCCTTACCAGTTCCCCTGATATCGGCTCACCTGCTTTCGATTCATTTTCCTGAAACGAATATAAAGTTTCGATTAAAATTTCTCCATTTTCATAACCGCATATTTCAGCTATTTCAAGTACTTTTCTGCTTTTATCCCTGATTCTTCCCAAATGAATGATAATGTCTACTCCTGATGCGATCTGCCTTTGTATCGCAGATAATGGAAGATCCATTCCCATCAGCGCCATGGTTTCAAGCCTTGCCAGCATATCTTTTGCAGAATTTGCATGTGCAGTTGAGATAGATCCATCATGTCCGGTGTTGAAGCACTGTAGCATATCGATGGCCTCTCCTCCCCTGACTTCGCCAACAATGACTCTGTCAGGTCTCATTCGTAGTGCTGTTTTTATCAGATCTCTGATTGATATTTCTTTACATTCCTCAATATTTGCATTTCTTGTTTCCAGACGTACCAGATTTGGGATTCCTCTGATCTGCAATTCAGCACTATCCTCTATTGTTATAATGCGTTCATCCTTTGGAATGAATTCAGATAATGCGTTTAGGAATGTTGTTTTTCCAGATCCTGTTCCTCCACTGATCAAAATATTATATTTTGCATACACCAGTTTTTTAAGAAATTCTTCCACATCTTTACTAAGTGATCCAATTCTGACCAAGTCCTTCATTTCGATTGGTTTTTCCGGAAATCTTCTTATTGTCAGGATCGGACCATTGAGCGCGACCGGAGAAAGTACTACGTTGACTCTGGAACCATTTGTCAGCCTCGCATCAACAATCGGTGACGATTCATTCACGACTCGATTGCATTTTGCCACGATCTGCTGAATCACATCCTCAAGTTTTTCTTTTGATCTGAAATTATC
>JAQVCQ010000093.1:4370-8520 GCA_028689715.1 Lachnospiraceae bacterium | reverse complement strand
CTTCAGCCACTGATTCTTTGAACCATCTGAGTCTGAGTGCATTGCTTACTACAAAAATGCTGCTGAAGCTCATTGCTGCTGCTCCGAACATTGGGCTGAGCTGCCATCCAAATGTATGGTAAAACACGCCTGCTGCAATTGGAATCCCAATCACGTTATAGATAAATGCCCAGAAGAGATTCTGCTTGATATTCCGGATCACTGCTTTTCCTAGCCGGACTGCAGACACTGCATCCATAATATCATCATGCATCAGGATCATATCCGCACTTTCTATCGCAATATCACTTCCAGCACCGATCGCTGCACCAACGTCTGCACGCATCAGAGCCGGCGCATCATTAATACCATCACCTATCATAAGTACTTTTTTACCAGATTCCTGAAGTGCTCTGATCTTCTCTTCTTTCTGATCCGGAAGCACTTGTGCAATGACTTCGTCGAGCTGAAGTTTTTTCTGAATCGCTTTTGCAGTTATTTCATGATCACCAGTCAGCATGATCGTTCGTATTCCCATTTTAGAAAATGCCCTGATCGCAGCTGCGCTATTCATTTTTACTGTATCCGCAACTGCCAGAATACCACTCAGGCGTCCTTGATCGGCGTCATTTTCTTTTACTGCAAATAACAATGGCGTTTTACCATCTTCTGCAAAATGGATGATCTGATCTCTTTCCAAATCTGATATTGCCACGTGATGTTCACTCATCATAGACTGGTTTCCAGCCAAGATCTGTCTGCCCTGATAAAAAGCTACAATTCCACGCCCCGGTATAGCTGTGAATTCACTTACATTTACCGGTGTTATTTTAAGTCTTTCTGCTTCTCTTACGACTGCCTCTGCAAGTGGATGCTCACTGGAAGATTCCATCCCCGCCGCCAATGCAAAAAACTCTTCTTTTATCACGCCTTCTGCAAGATAGTGATCTGTTACTTCCGGTTTCCCCTGCGTCAGTGTTCCTGTTTTATCAAATACAGCAGTATCGATCTGGCTGACATGTTCCAGTGCCTCTCCTGATTTGATCAGAATACCAAGACCTGCTCCTTTTCCAGTTCCGACCATAATTGCGACCGGTGTCGCAAGTCCTAGCGCACATGGGCAGGAAATGACAAGCACGGCGATCGCTGACGTAAGCGCAAATTCAAATCCCATTCCTGCCAGGATCCAGATTAAAAATGTGGCCAATGCGATTGCTATGACGATCGGGACAAATACCCCCGAGATACGGTCTGCCATTTTAGCGATTGGTGCTTTTGAAGAGGATGCTTCTTCGACCAATGCTATAATTTTGGCAAGTGTTGTGTCTTCACCGACTTTTTCAGCACGACATCTGATAAATCCAGTCTGGTTCACTGTTCCTGAGACGACTTTGTCACCTACAGTTTTTTCTACCGGAATGCTTTCTCCTGTAATTGCTGATTCATCAACAAGTGTCCTTCCTTCTATGATTACGCCATCGACTGGAAAACTGCTTCCCGGTTTAATTTGAAAGACATCATCTTTTTGTAATTCTTCGACAGGAATTTCTACGACTTTACCTTGTTCCTCACGCCATGCTGTTTTAGGGGCCATATCCATCAGCTTTGTAATGGCAAGTGAGGTCTTTCCCTTTGATCTCGTTTCCAGGTACTTCCCTACTGTTACCAGTGTCAGGATGGTACCTGCTGATTCGAAATATAGATTCTCAACATAGTTACCTACCAGATCAAGATCTGAATAACCTAATCCATAGCCTATTCTATAGATCGAGAAAATTCCATACAAGACTGCTGCACCTGAACCAATTGCGATCAATGAATCCATATTTGGGCTTCTGTGTAACAGCGTTTTAAACCCGACCAAAAAATATTTCCGGTTAAAGATCAGAATGGGTACCAACAGTAGAAGCTGCGTAAAGGAGAACGCAATTGCATTCTCATTCCCATGAAAATAGGTCTTGATCCACTCCGGTACCGGAATTCCGAACCACTCTTTTAGCATATGATGCATAGCCAGGTACATAAGTGGGAGCAAAAAGGCAACGGAAAGCCATACCCTTCTCTTCATTTCGCTTGCTGATTTAAGATTTTGGTCTAGGTATTCTTCCTTATTAGATTGCTGTACTGTTTGTGATCCTGCTCTGTTCGACCTGCTCTCCATCGCGCCATAACCTGATTTTTCCACAGCACTTATAATGTCCTTCGAAGCGATCTGTTCCGGTTCGTATTCTACAGTCATGTTATTGGTCAGCAGGTTCACATTCACTTCACTGACACCCGGCAGTGCCCTGACACTTTTTTCTACCCGTGCCGAACACGCTGAACAGGTCATGCCTGTTATATCATATTTATTCTTACTGGTTTTCATGACACCCTCCTCTGTTTTCTGAACGCTTCTTTACTTCATGAGTTTTTGAATCGTCACACATAATTCATCTACAACCCCATCCTCGCCGTTTTTAATATCTTCCACCACACAGGTCCTGATATGATTGGATAGCAGCACCTTATTAAATGAATTCAACGCTGACTGAACTGCTGAGACCTGTGTCAGCACATCGACACAATACCGTTCATCAGATACCATTTCCTTGATCCCTCTGATCTGTCCTTCTATTCTGCTCAGTCTGTTGATCAGATCTTTTGTCTCTTTTTCAGTTCTTTTTTTATGCTGATGGCAGGAACATTCTGTCATATTGTCCACCCGACTTTCTTTTTATTTATACCCCCTATGGGTATTTATATAGTATTCTTTTTTCAAATGTTTGTCAATCATAAAACTGAAATATCCGTCCGCTGATACATTATTGGTACTTATGTAAAAAAAGCTTACTATCCAATGTGTGAACAGTAAGCTTTTTCGAATTATTTCATTTATTTTTCATCACAGATCTGCAAAATATAGAACTTAAGATAATAGGATTCTTCTGCAGCGAATAAAATCGGATGATCCGGTGCCTGTGTTCTGTATTCTACCTGTCTGACTCTCTTATGCACGCTCTTTGCAGCCTCGCGGATTGTCTTTTCGAATAATTCCGGAGTCATAAAATGCGAACAGGAACATGTTGCCAGAAATCCACCATCCTGAACAAGCTTCATCCCTCTCATATTGATCTCTCTATATCCTTTCACAGCATTCTTCACAGAGCTTCTTGACTTTGTAAAGGCTGGGGGATCCAAAATCACAACATCAAATTTTTCACCTGCTGCTTCCAGTTTCGGCAATAGTTCAAATACATCTTCACACTGAAACCGTACTGTTTTTTCAAGCTGATTCAATGCGGCATTTTCTGTTGCCTGGTCGACACCGAGCTTAGATGCATCCACTCCAAGCACTTCTCTTGCACCTGCCAGCCCTGCATTTAGTGCAAATGATCCAGTGTGTGTAAAGCAGTCAAGAACTCTTTTATCCTTGCAAAGCTTAGCTACCGCAGCTCTGTTGTACTTCTGATCCAGGAAAAATCCGGTTTTTTGACCTTCCTTTACATCTACATAATAAGAAACACCATTTTCGATCATTCTGACTCTGGTATCAAATTCATCGCCAATAAATCCCTTGTAGCGTTCCATTCCTTCTTTCAGACGGACTTTCGCATCACTTCTTTCATATACTCCTCGAATAATCATGCCATCCTTTGCAAGTACTTCTTTTAAAGCATTCACGATCACTAACTTCCACCTGTCAATTCCAAGTGCCAGCGACTCTACTACCAATACATCTTCAAATTTATCAACTACGATCCCAGGTAAAAAATCAGCTTCGCCGAATAGTAGTCTGCAGCTTGATAAATCTACTGTGTTTTTTCTATATTCATAGCTGTCTTTCACTCTCTGTTCAATAAAATGCTCATCAACGATAGCATCTTTTTTTCTGGACATCAATCTCACAGTAATCGTCGATCTTGTATTGATAAAACCATGCCCTAAAAAATATCCATCAAAGTCCTCAACAACGATCATATCACCTTCCATAAAATCGCCTTCAATATGGTCGATCTCATTGTCATATACCCACATCCCACCTGATTTCAGGGTGCGGCCTTCACCTTTTTTTAAGATCACTCTTGCTTTTTCCATTTAATTTTTCCTTTTCTTTCTATAGATAGTCTGATCTTGAATAGCCTGATCATGAACAGTCTGATCATAATTGGTCTGACCATAGATGGCTTGA
>JAQVCQ010000093.1:1484-4270 GCA_028689715.1 Lachnospiraceae bacterium | reverse complement strand
CATCTGGGAATCTGATCTGTTCCAGACTAAAACCTGTTTCTTTTCTGATTACCTCTTCAAAATCAGGATAAGCCTGTTCTAAAATAAACATGGAGAGACATTCTATAAAATATACCTCTAGTTCCTTCCCTGATGCGTGATATGCGTCCTGTAGCTTATCCAGGGCGTTTCCAAGTGTCATGACGCATATGACATTTTTGTCATACTGTGTATTTTTTTTCATATCATCTGTTATTTTATAAAATACTTTTACCTCTGATAATGGTCTGACCACCTGATAAATACTTTTAGAAAGCGAAAAGTCGGTATCATTAAAATGATACCGACGAATCATATTTTCAAGTTCTTGATCTGACAAACACCTTTTCAGAACGATCTGTTTCATCTCGGATACCTCAACAGGAATTCATTTTTTGCTGCAGCGCTCAAATGCAAACTACCCGACTTCCTTGCTCCCCCATCTTATCACGAAATATATTAATACACAACTTATTCCCTAACTGAAATGTCAGTTTTAAATTGAAATATTAATCCTTTACTTTTCCAATTGCACGCATTGCATTGATAATTGCGATCACAGCGACTCCAACATCTGCAAATACTGCAGCCCACATACTTGCGTATCCTATTGCAGCAAGTAGCAGAACAAAGACTTTAATCCCGATTGCAAAAACAATGTTTTGTTTCACGATCCTGATCGTTTTTGAAGAAATACGGATCGCTGTGGATAGCTTGGATACACTATCATTCATAATGACCAGATCAGCCGCCTCGATTGCAGCATCCGAACCGATTCCACCCATCGCAGCACCAATGTCTGCCCTCGCAAGAACAGGCGCATCATTCATTCCGTCTCCAACAAAAATGACTTTCCCTTTATTTTCTTCTGATTTTAAAATTTCTTCCATTTTATCTACTTTATCACCTGGAAGAAGTTGTGAATATACTTCCGTTATTCCAAGCTTTGCAGCTGTTTCCATCGCCTGCACATGCCTGTCACCGGTCAACATGACCATACGTCTGATTCCTGCTTTTTTTAATCTTGCAATTCCTTCCGCTGCATCTTCCCTGATTTCATCTTCAATCTGAATATGTCCTGCGTAAACTCCATTTTGTGCCACATGTATCACCGTTTTAGCACCTGGTTCTTTTTGAAAACCAATATTTTCCCTGGACATCATTTTTGAGTTTCCAGCCAGAATCACTTTTCCGTCCAACAGGATCCTCACCCCGTATCCTGCCTCTTCTGTCGCTTCTGCTATCCTTGACTCTTCTATTTTTTTGCCATATGCTTCCCTAATTGATAAAGCAATCGGATGATTAGAATAGTATTCTGCATATGCCGCCACTTCCAAAAGCTGTGCTGGATCAATCTCATGTGGCACGATTTTAGTCACTGCAAAACGTCCTTTCGTCAAAGTTCCTGTTTTATCAAAAACAATCGTCTTTGCCTGTGACAAAGCTTCCAGATAATTGCCGCCTTTTATAAGAATCCCACTTCTCCCTGCACCACCCAATCCTCCGAAAAAGCTGAGTGGTACGGATATTACAAGCGCACATGGACAGGAAATGACCAAAAATGTAAGTGCACGGTACATCCAGTCTTTCCAGTCTGCTCCTGTAAGTAGTGGTGGTAATATAGCCAGAAGTGCTGCACTGATTACTACGACCGGTGTATAGAATCTTGCAAATTTTGTTATAAAATCTTCGGACTGTGCTTTTCTGGAAGAAGCATTTTCAACAAGTTCCAAAATCTTGGCAACTGTAGAATCTCCAAATTCTTTTGTCGTTCTGATTTCAATCGCGCCAGTCAGATTTACACAACCACTTAAGACCTCTGAACCCATCATAACATCCCTTGGCAGACTTTCGCCGGTCAGTGCTGAAGTATCAAGAGAGGTACTTCCTTTTGTGAGCACACCATCTAACGGGATTCTTTCTCCTGGTCTGACAAGAATGATCTGCCCGATCTCTACATCGGACGGGTCTTTCTGCACCACTTCACCATTTTGAATCAAATTTGCATAATCAGGTCTGATATCCATTAATTCAGCGATTGATTTTCTGGAACGATGTACAGCATAATCCTGAAACAATTCACCTACCTGATAAAATAACATGACCGCAACTGCTTCCGGATACTCGCTGACTAAAAATGCACCCACTGTCGCAATCGTCATGAGAAAATTTTCATCAAAGATCTGACCAGTTCCTATATTCCTGACAGCTCTTTTAACAACATCTCCTCCTATAATAAAATACGAAACCAAAAAGATTCCTAATATAAGATTTTCGCTTTTTATCAATTGTATTTTTTCCGTGACGACTGCTATAAAAAATAGCAATGCACCAATACTCACCCTGATCATTCGTTTTTTCATGTTCTTTGTCATATCATGTCCTATTCTGTATGTTTTCTCATACCCTAATGTTATAAATTAATCAAGTCATTGATTCAGATATTCCTATATTTCACAGACACCTACATCCGGCTCCAGTTTTTTTATGATTTTTTTTGCTTCTTTCATGATTTCAGATTCCTGCCCATCTTCCAGATCCAGAATCATTTTACCTGTCATAAAAGAAATCCTGCATTCATTCACTCCATTTAATTCACCAATTTTACGCTCCATCTTTGCTGCGCAATTAGCGCATCCCAGTTCTTCAAGCTTATATGTTTTTTTCATACAGATCACGATCCTTTCTATGCTTTTTATTTATTATTTTTCTCTCGTTATTTTCATATATCTATTATTTTTGTTTTTATTCTTCGATGTTTATTCCTC
>JAQVCQ010000093.1:0-1384 GCA_028689715.1 Lachnospiraceae bacterium | reverse complement strand
GCTGACTGTGAAATATTTAAAATATGAGCAATATCACATACACACATCTCACAACATAACAATACATATAAAATTTTTATTCTTGTTGTATCTCCAAATACCCTGAAAAACTCTGCAAGATCTGCCAGCTTCTCTTCTTCCGGCATCATGGTATCCACTTTATCAATCACTTCCTGATGTATGTGAATATAACCACAGCATTCTTCTGCTTCCGGCTTGTTCTGCTTTTTGCTTTTCATCGACTGACCTTCATAATCCAGTTCCATATCTTAGACCTCCTCTATGAAATGATATTTTAAATTGCATTACATATGAATACTTGTTCATATGTTAATATTATCACTTATTATGAATTTGTCAATTCCTTTTCACAAAAATAATATATTAAACATGTGCATGAAAAAAAGGCTCCTGCAATCGGTTATTGTACTACCAAAAGTCAGAAAGCCTTAAATGAAACTACTATAAAATTTACTTGATTCTGAAGATCTTTTCCATTGACTTACCCTTTGCAAGTTCGTCAACTAATTTATCCAGATACCTGATTTCCTGCATCAATGGTTCTTCAATTGTCTCTACTCTGATACCACAAATAGTGCCTGTGATAAGCTTTCTATCTGGATTCAGGCAAGGTGCCTCCTGAAAAAAAGAACCATACTCCATATCGTCGGTTACAATCTGAACAATCTCTTCTTTTGAGTATCCTGTCAGCCAGCATATAATCTCTACTAATTCATCTTCTGTACGTCCTTTGCGCAGTGCTTTATCTCTTAAGGCAGTGTATACTTTATAAAAACTCATTTTATAAACTTTTTCATAATCCATTTTTACACCTTTCTGACCATAAGGACATATACCTGTCACTACAATAATCCATAGACTTCATACATAGAAATCATTTTCTGCAATGTCATCTTATCTGCCATTAACTGATTATAAGTAACACTTTTCACCTTACCCTCAGCTTTAAGTTTTTCCATTTTATCTACTGTAACTTTATAGCGATCGTTAACGTTTTGAAGCATCTTTTCAAATGCCCCAAGTCGCTCTTCTTTATCCATATTTTTCCCTCAAATGAGAATCATCATAACCACGTCTTTGATCTAATCGAACATGATCTTAGTTCCTTGTTCTTGTTCTTGCCCTTGTTCTTGTTCATCGCATAATAAGCAATGACCCTACAGTCTATGATTATATGGTTATGGTTTTAATTGTTATGGTTTTAATGTTTTTGTCCTTTTATAATCCGGGCACATCATTGATTGATAAGCAACTGTATGAAGCCGTTGGTACTTAGAACATGTCCTTTATGTTCTTAGTACCACTACGGCTGAATTCAAGCGAAAGCGTGTTGCGTTCGAACAATATGTGCGTGGATTATGCT
>JAQVCQ010000092.1 GCA_028689715.1 Lachnospiraceae bacterium | reverse complement strand
CATTATTGACAGCGGAAACATTGCATGCATTTAAGAGAAAATATTCAGAACACAAGCAAATAAAGGAAATTAAGGAGAAAAAGCTACCTAAATTACATGTGGATTATGAGTCAGGTACTATGAAATTTAATGGAAAAGCATGTGATTTAAAACCAGATCCAGATAAAATAAAATCCGATATTAATTGTCTGAAAAATTATCTATCTAGTCTAACCATGTTCTACGGTGATGTTGAACAGAGCCAGAAAGACTATTTTGGATTTTTGAATTGGTATTTTGCAAGTCTTTTCATGCCTTATTTACGATATGTGGCGGTAATGAACAATTATGATGTTACACCGTTTCCGGTAATAGGTATTATATATGGAGATTCTAATGGCGGTAAATCAACATTTGTTAGATTACTATCCAAGATGATGTGTGAAATAAAAGTACCTTTAAATAGCAGTTCTGACTTTACGGCAAGTAATATTGAGGATTTGAAAAGAGGATGTGAGGGCTTACCAATAAATATAGATGACCTTTCAAAGGCACAATATTCAGCGCATTTTGAAAAGGTGATAAAGGATGATGAATGGGGAATTAGAGATCATTTTATTAATTATCCTTCTATCTGTATTCATTATCACTATATTAATCTTCTTCTTTTTGTGTCCAATTATAAATGATTATACCTCAAAACAGGTTACAAAAGACCTTTTACAAGTACCATTACCTGAAAAAACGGATGTAATTGAGGAGTTTAGTCGGTCTGGGAAACTTGAAGGAAATGGGAATGGTATGCAGTTTTTTGGTGCTATTTTAATACAAAGTGATTTATCATTAGAAGAACTCAATGAGTATTATTCGGATTATAGAAAAACACAATGGGATTATATAGTTGAGGAACAAAACACACAAAGTATCGACGTTATTGAACATGGTTATGATTCATTTAATGCAGAGGTAGCTAGTCAGGGCTACTATATTGTTTATTCATGGGGGAAAGGACTACCACCATTTGAGTATTTTGATTTACGGGGAAATTGATTACTAATATGATTTTACATAAGTATGGAAGAACTTTTCACAGGTATTTATGATAGAAAGTCAGGGGTGCATAATGAATCAAAATTTCTTAACATCAGGGGAATTGCTGGATCATCATGGAACACTAAATCAGGCGGGTTATGCATATCAATTGGTCAAAGGATATCATCGTAAAGCGATCAAAGCAAACCCACTGAGAATCAAAGAATGGGATTATTATTTAATCACGAACAACTCGTTCGGTTTCGCACTCACTGTAGCTGATAACAGTTACATGAGTTTACTGAGCGCTTCATTTCTGGATTTTAATGCAAAGACGGAACACACATTTAGCCCGATATCCCTTTTCACAATGGGAAAGCTTGGGTTACCCTCTAGTTCTGTATCGGGCGATATTCATGTCAAAACACCTAAGATGGAAATACATATCTGCCATGAAAACAACAGTCGTCATCTTAAGGTTTTTATACCCGAATTTGATAAGCAGGAATCGTTAAAAGCAGACATTCTTTTAACTGAAATGTATGATGACACTATGGTAATTGCGACTCCATATCGAGAACATCCAAAAGCATTTTATTACAATCAGAAAATTGTCGGAATGAAGGCGGAAGGAACGGTTCATATCAATGACACAGTCTACGAATTTAAGCCAGAGAATTCTTATGGAATCTTAGACTGGGGCCGAGGTGTCTGGACATATGAAAACACCTGGTATTGGAGTGCAGCAAATGGAAAAGTTGGTGATTCCCTCTTTGGGTTTAATTTGGGTTATGGATTTGGCGATACATCTAGAGCGAGTGAGAATATGATTTTTCGCAAAGGAAAGGCACATAAACTGGATCAGGTTCAGTTTATGATACCAAAGCTTCCTACTGGGCAGCCTGATTACATAAAACAGTGGACGTTTACTTCCAATGATGGGCGCTTCGAAGCAAGCTTTGATCCAATTTTAGATCGTTCATCCAAAACAAAGGTAGCTGTTCTTGAAAGTGATCAACATCAGGTGTTTGGGTGCTTTCATGGGAAAGCGATTCTGGATGATCAGACTGTTGTTGAATTTAAAGATTTTTTTGGTTTTGCAGAAAAAGTACATAATAAGTGGTAATACTTCATATAGTTTTATTTCATTCCATGAAACGCGTATATTTATAGTGCTGGTCAATAAAACTGTCAAATAATGAAAGTTTAAAATGGAGGAAACATGATGGAACAATTTGTAAGACCAACAATTGTTGTTAGTAAATGTTTGGAGTTTGAACATTGTCGCTATGATGGCTCTATGATTAGCGACCTATTTGTGAGAAAACTCAAAAATTATGTAGACTTTATACCATTATGTCCGGAAATGGAGATTGGATTACCGTCTCCCAGACAGGCTTTGAGAATCATCGAGCAGGGTGAAGGGGAAGAGTTGATTTTTTCACAAACAGGAGAGTCCTTGACCTCACCAATGGAATTGTATACGAAGAAAAAAATGAACGATCTGAAGTCTTCACATGTGGATGGATTTATTTTAAAAAGTCGCTCACCTTCCTGTGGAATGAAGGATGTAAAAATTTATAAGACATATGGAAAGTCGTCTTCATTGCCAAGAAAAACAAAAGGTTTTTTTGGTAAAGCAGTAACACAGGAGTTTGGTCAGCTTGCGATTGAGGATGAAGGCCGGTTATTGAACTATGAGATTCGAGAACATTTTTGCACCAGAATCTATACTCATGCTGCATTTCAAGAACTTAAAAAAACACCTAACATGGGTGAGCTTGTCAGATTTCATAGCCAGTATAAGTATTTATTTATGGCATACCATCCGAATCACTTAAATAGTTTAGGGAAGATCGTTGCAAATCATCAGAAAAACAGTATCCCGGATGTATTTATTAAATATGAAGAGGCAATGAATAAGTTACTTGCTACAGCACCAAGTACGATGCGTATGATTAATGTGATGCTTCATTTGTTTGGATATTTTTCGAAAGATCTAAATGCGAAAGAGAAAGCATACTTTTTAGATGCCATGGAACAATATCGCAATCATCAAATTCCACAATCTACAGTTATGGCAATCCTTAGAGCATGGGTGATTCGCTTTGAACAGGATTATCTGATGGATCAAAAAATTTTCACACCATATCCACTTGAACTGGTAGAAGTGAGAGATTCGGGTAAGGGTGTCTGATGTAAGAAGATGATTGGTCTATGACTTTTGAACTTCAAGACCGATGAGCTCGTTGAGTGAACCGACGCAATCATTCATGTCATATTTGTAAAGTTCTATTATTTCGAGTTCTATATTATGCTCAGCCAACAAATTTCTTATATTCAAAAGCAGTTTGTAGGTGTTGACTTTTCGTTTGGTACCTAATAACGCTACAACCTTTTTCATAAAACGCCCCCACTCGCATCATATTTTAGATTATGTCTGTACTTAAAATAGAAGATTGATTTTCCGAATTTAGAACAGTATCACGATTACTTTGCGTGATACTGTTTTTAATAATTGCAGCTAAAACAGTAAGAGAAAGAGCAAGCGTCATGATATCAGATAAAGGCTGTGCATAGATAAGACCTTTGAATTCAAATAAGTGGTTTAGTGTGAGAAGCAGAGGAATGTAGAATACGCCTTGTCGTGTGATAGACAGGAACAGGGAAGCACCTGCTTTTCCCATGGATTGAACAGTCGTATTAGCTATCATTTGTGCACCTAAAAATGGAAGTGACCATATGAGTGCACGAAGAATGGTTGTTCCTTGTAAAACGACATCATTCAGAGGCGTGAAAACGCCTATTAAGTTTCTTGCAAAGATACCGAAAAGAATCGTTAAAACTATGCCGATCCCCGATGTCATGAGCATGCCTTTGACAATAACTTCTTTCATACGATGAAAGTTTTTTGCACCATAATTATAACCAACAATAGGTTGACAGCCCGCAGCAAACCCCATGAACACAAAGGTTCCAATCGTCATGATTTTTGCAGCAACGCCCATCCCGGCAACGACAACGTCACCATATTGCACCGCCAGGTTGTTGCATAGGACCATGGCAGCACCCATTAACATTTGACTGATTGTGGCAGGGGTGCCAATGACAAATATCTGCTTCCAAATTTGTTGGTCGAGGGAGATGCATTTGATTTTAAATTTAACAAATGACTTACCACTTGCGATGTAGTAGATATAATATACGAGCCCCATGGCATTCCCTAAGACAGTGGCAATTGCGGCTCCTTGAATTCCCAGACCAAATCCAAATATAAAGATCGGATCCAGGATGATATTACCAACTGTTCCAATCAGCATTCCCATCATGGCACCCATTGCGGCACCTTCGCTTCGTAAGAGTTGACCGATTGCAAAATTGCACATAATGGGGACAGCACCTAACAAAAGGACAATTGAATACGCAAGAACAGCGGGATAAGTTGCATTGCTGGCACCCAAAGATCTTGCAATAGAAGTAATAAAAATGCTGCCAACAATCATGACTATGAAGCCAAGACCAATACAAATCGCAATCCCTGTTGAAAGCGTTTTATTTGCCTTTTCATAATCCTTTTCTCCTAAGCAACGCGATATATAGGAAGATGCGCCTGTTCCAACAATTCCTGCAATTGCCATCATGAGCATAAAGATTGGAGTAGTAAGATTGACTGCGGCTAATTGATTGGGGTCGCCTAATATACCAATAAAAAAAGTATCCACTAAATTATATAAAACCTGTATCATCATTCCCATTACAACTGGAATAGACATGGTTAAAATTGCTTTGGTGACTGGCTCCTTGCTGAGTAATTCTATTCTTTTTGTATTCATTGAATATCTCCTTCTTTCGTTGCTACTGCAGCATTTTCTGCCATTGTAACAAGTGATTTGTCAAGCATATCTAAAGAGGCTTCATCAAATCCGATTAAGAAAAGATCATTCCATCTTTTTAAAATACTGATTAAGACAGGTTTAAAATCAAGCGCTTTATCCGTCACATTTATAAGGAACGACCGACTATCCAAAGGATGATCGGTTCGTCGTACAAATCCCTTTTGTTCTAAGCTTTGTATGATTCTGGTCATGACGCCTTTGTCATAGTGCAATTCATCAATCAGCTGGTTTTGTGTGGCAGAGAAATTCTCAGGATGAGAATTTTGTATTATTTGTGCACTTGTATGTCCGGTTTGCTCATAGAGTGTTAATAAGACCATTCCCTCTGCGGTATTCAGGTCATACTGTTTCAAAGCTGTTTTTAGATATAGTTTAAAATATTTGTCTATGATAAGAATATTTCGTCCGATTTCTTTGTATAACACGTTCATACTCCTTTATATAGTTGTAAAAGCAACTATATAAATATAACATAATATACTTGCTTTTACAACTAATAGAAAAGTAGCGTTATTTCGCCAAAAATGTAATGCCAAAATTTATTCTTTACACTATAATAGTATTACTGCTTTAAATAATAGGAAATGCAAGGAGCAATCAATGGATACCAAATGGAATAATGGAACGAACGAATCCAATGCAAATGGAACAACACAAAATAATACAGAGATAAAACAGCATTATGGTTTTATGACAGCAACAACTATGATTATCGGTATTGTAATCGGATCCGGTATCTTTTTTAAAAGTGACGATATTTTAGCTTATACAGGCGGAAATGTATGGCTGGGTGTATTGGTTTTTTGTATTGGCGCATGGGGTATCATTTTTGGAAGTCTTTCGATAACAGAATTATCGATCAGAACCTCCAATAATGGTGGAGTCGTAGGATATTTTGAAGCTTTTATATCTAAAAAAATAGCATGTGGGTTTGGCTGGTTTCAGACTTTTGTTTATTTTCCGACCTTAATTGTAGTATTAGCATGGGTATCTGGAATTTATACATGCTCCTTGTTTGGATTTGACAACACCTTGGAAATGCAGTCTTTATTGGGATTTTTATACTTATTATTTTTTTATGGAATCAATTTAATTTCAGTTAAGATCGGTGGGTATTTTCAAAATGCTACGACACTGATCAAGCTGATCCCTCTATTAGTGATTGCAATCGCAGGATTTTTTTGGGGACAACCACATCCAGTGCTGGAGGAAGGTGTTGAACTTGTTACTACCCAAAATGTTGGATTTGCGTGGCTTGCAGCGTTGGTTCCAATTGCATATTCCTTTGATGGTTGGATCATTGCAACGAATATAACAAATGAGGTAAAAAATCCAAAGAAAAATATGACATTAGCGTTAATCTGCGGACCCATTGTCGTGCTTGGCGTCTATCTGACTTTTTATCTTGGACTTACCAAGATATTGGGAGTCAATTATATTTTGTCTACGAAAGATCAGGCAATCAATAAAGTTGGGGAACTGTTGCTTGGAACATACGGAACAAAAATCATTTTGATTTTCATTGTCATTTCTGTTTTAGGAGTGGTAAATGGGCTGGTCTTGGGCGGAATAAGGATGCCACAGGCATTGGCAAGTAAGAATATGATGCCTGCAGCAAAGAAAGTAAGCCCTATTCATGAACGTTTGCAGGTATCGGTTCCATCTCTTCAAATTAGTTTTGCTACATCGCTTATTTGGTTTGTAATCCATTACGTTACACAAAAATTCAATCTGCTTCGTGGTGGAGATATCAGTGAAATTGCAATTGTCTTTAGTTATGCGTGTTATATCATACTTTATATAAAAGTTATGAAAATGAAAAAAGCGGGAGAAATAAAAGGAATCTTCCGGGGATGGATCTGTCCGGTTTTTGCAATCGCTGGCGCAGCTATTATATTTGTTGGTGGATTTATCAGAAATCCATTTTATGTAGGTATATTTATCGCTTTTTGTGCTTTGGTTTTTGCTTTAGGATATAAGTGTTTTAAAAAAGAAAAGTAAATGAAAGAATTTTTTAACAATTATATTGATCTGTAATGCAATCATTTGGAGAGAAGGAAGAAGATGAAGAAAGAAATCAAAACCGACTACTATGACACATTTATGTGTACAGCAGATAAATGTCCATTCACTTGTTGCCAGGAGTGGAATATTGCGGTAGATGATGATACCTATAAAAAATGGAAGCATTTAAATTTGTCGAAGCAAAATAATGATTATTTAGATCAATACATCAAACAAAAAGATGGTAGCCGTGTGATTGCGTTGAATGAACAAAAGCAGTGTCCATTCCTAAATGAACAGAAGCTTTGCAATCTGGTATTGAACTTTGGAGATGAAGTGTTGTCTGAGACCTGTGCAAGTTTCCCAAGACAGATACACGAATTTGCAGATAGAAAAGAATATTCTTTGGTATCTTGTTGTCCGGAAGTTGTAGATTTGATGAATCAGCAGGATAAAATATGTTTTACGAATAATATGCTTGATATGGATGAAGACCCTTTATTCCAGATTCGAGCTATGATGATTTCTATCATGCAGGATCAGCGCTTTAGTATTTCAAAGAGTGTAATGATGATTTATTACATTCTTCTGGATATTTATCAAAAGAAGTCTGTAGTGAAAAAAGAGATAGATGAATATAAGGATGAAGCTGTTCTAAAAGAATTATCAGATGCCATAGATAATATGCAATTTAATAGGTTTGATACCTTTGAAGAAAATAATGAGTTATTTTTAGATATGGCTGAAAATTATCGAAAACAAGAGATTTATACCAGTTATCTTGAACCAGTAGCTGTGTTAGCGGAAAGCTTATCGCATGACTATGATGAGCACAATATCACCATACAATTACAAAAATTTGAAAAGCAGTTTTCTTCTTATGAGAATTTATTTCGAAATTACATAGTTTTGGATATTTTCACAAATAGTCTGATTCCAGAATCAGATCTGAAAAGTATGGTTGCTATGTTTCAGTGGATTGCAATGGAATATACAATTATGAGGCATACAATCTTTCTAAACTGGTTGCTTGATCAACAAGAAGAACTGTCTTATAAGACGGTACGAAATTATATTGTTGTAATATCACGAATGATGGGATATGACCAAGAAGATATTTTTGAATACCTGGAAAAAAGTTTTGAAAAATTAATATGGGAATGGGGATATTTAGCTTTGCTTATTGGAATGGAGGGGTAGCTTATGTTAATCGCATTTGACATTAAGAAGGCAATCGATGCCAGGAGATCAGCTCGCAGTTATCAAATGATACAGGTCGATCGAACTGTAATGGATACGATCAAAGATTTTGCCAGGTCAATACAAGTCCCTTTCGATCACAATGTTGAAATTCGATTCTTTGCTGCAGATCCAACAAAAACACTCTATCCACTCATGAAATCACCACCGGATAACATCGCTTTTTTAGCAGGAACGGATAGTGTCTCCATTTCAAAAGTTGGGTTTGTCGGAGAGATGCTTATTCTTTATGCACAAAGTAAAGGACTAAGCACTTGCTGGTATGGACACTACAAGTTAGAAGAACTTGAACGTTTGATGCCTCACTTACATTCACCGGATCAGTTAAGAGAAGCGAACATGGGTTTTGGATACTCAAAAGGTGAGACGGAAGGCATACGTGCAATCTGCATTACGCCTATTGGTTATTATGAGAATGGTGGTCTACGTCTGATGGACAGGATCACAAAAAAGACAATAAGCCAAAAAAGAAAAGAGATTCAGGAGCTGCTTGAGAATCAGGATGATTACAGACATCTGTCAGAAGATGTATTGTATGCACTTGACTTAGGCAGAAAAGCACCTTCCGCTGCAAATTCACAAATGTGGAGGTTTGGTTTTGAAGATAATTACAAAACGATTACGATTGCAATGCCACTGGG
>JAQVCQ010000091.1 GCA_028689715.1 Lachnospiraceae bacterium | reverse complement strand
GCAGGTGGTGTCAGTCTTGAAGAAATGTTCGATGATTTGTTGGATCGTAAAGATGAAGCTGGATTTATTGCATTATTTCAGGAATATCTCATGATGATCAGCTATAAAAGTGAGATTCCGGTATCGGATTTTGATTTGATTTTTTCAAACATCCTGGTCGAAGATGACAGATGGAATGTTATAGATTATGAGTGGACTTTTGGTAAGACCATACCACCCAGAGAGTTGGCATACAGAGCATACTATTGCTATATACTGGGGGCTGAGAAAAGAAGAAAGTTTGGGGAAGAACAGATACTGAAACTGCTTCAGATGACGGAAGCAGATGCACAAAAGCTTCGAGAGGAAGAAAGCGAGTTCCAGGCATATGTGACGGGAGAAAGAGTTCCAATGGGAGTGCTTAGAAACATGCTTGGATTCGAAATGCTTGCTCCCCAGGTATGGGAAGCAAAATACAAAGATGACAATCATAAGCAGCGTGTCCAGGTCTATGAAGATACAGGAAGTGGTTTTTCAGAAGCAAGTTCTTATTTTTTAAATAATCCATATCAGAATGATGGGCATGGAAGAATCATGATCGATGTGCCGGAAGATGTAGTAGTTTTAAGAGTCGATCCAATGCTAGACAGCTGTATTGTGACCATCGACCAGATCAGCTGGAATCAGGAAGTGATCCTTCCTAAAAGCAAAAGGATCATGACGAACGGAATCAGATATGGTGAGGATACGTTTGTATTTGAGACAAAAGATCCCAATATCAATATTGACCTGCATGGACTGGAACACAGAGTATCGAATGAACTTGTTCTGGAACTTACGGTAAGCAGAATTGCAGAAAAAAATGCACATGCATTTAAGAAAAATTCTAAATTTTGGTTAGGAAAAGAAACAAATGCTTGAGGAATTAAAGACCCGGATTCAAAAGTTCTTACTTGATAAAGCAGTTTCTAAATATGAGGCAGAGCTGACAAGGCAGAAAGAACCTTATGAACAATGGATACGCTTACATGAGGCGGGTGTTGTAACAAAAGGGAAATCAGAGCAACAGAGCGTGCCAATTGCAGGAATCACAGTCGTGAAATACAGTGAATGTGGTTCTGATTTTGATATTCAAAAACGATCACTCCAGGATGACGAGGTGGTTCTGTTTGTGGAAGACAGAGGAACGCTCGCATCATATGCCCTTGACAGGGTCAAAAGTATGTTTGATACAAATCATGCGATTCCGGTTCTGCTATATGCAGATGAAGATTATTATGAAGATGCGTATGGAAAGAGAAGCAGACCCTGGTTCAAACCTGAATGGTCACCGGATACATTATTATCCTACTTTTATATTGGAAGTTTATTTGCTGTAAGGTATAAAGATCTAAAACAATATCAATGGAAAGGCAGTGCTGATCCGTTGGTGAACTTATATGACTTCTTATTAAAGCTGACAGATAAAGTTCAAAAAGACCAGATCATACATCTGGAGGAAGTATTGTTTCATCATTATTATAGAACTGATGAGTTTGATTTTGATAGCTGGATTCCAGGTACAGGTCTGGAGCATCACGAAATAAAAAAAGATGCACTGATCAGACGAGGTCATGATGGGGATATCACGGAGGATGATACAGTAGTCTATAAAATAACAGGTGATCCGATGGTATCCATTCTGATTCCATCGCGTAATAATCCGGAACTTTTGCGTAAATGTCTTGAATCAATTAAAAATAACACGAGTTATCATAATTTTGAAATCATTGTGATCGATAATGGGAGCAGTGGAGAAAACAGACTTCATATCCTTGAATTATCAAAAACATATGGATTTCGTCATCTATACCGCATGATGGAATTTAACTTTTCAGCAATGTGTAATTATGGAGCATCACATGCAAATGGAGATTATCTTTTGCTGTTAAATGATGACTGCGAAGTTCTGCAAAAGGATTGGATGGAACGCCTGCTTGGTCAGGCAGCACAGGCTCACGTTGGTGCGGCAGGTGCAAAATTGTACTACCCGGGAGACAGACTGATCCAGCATGCAGGAATCACAAATCTGGGAATAGGGCCAGCACACAAACTGATCGCAATGAATGATGATATCATTTATTATCATGGCGTAAATCGTATGGTTCATGATATGATAGGGGTAACAGCAGCATGCCTTATGGTTTCTAAGGTCAAATATTTTGAAGCTGGTGGTTTCTGTGAAGAAATGAAAGTTTCTTACAACGATGTTGATTTTTGCTTTGCGCTTCATGAACTTGGGTATTATAACTGTATCAGAAATGATGTAGTGCTGCTTCACCATGAGTCTCTGACAAGGGGAAATGATGGTGAGGATACAGAAAAGTGGGAGCGTTTACTGGCTGAAAAGACATTTTTATATCAGAGACATCCAAAACTGAAGGGTCGTGATCCCTATTATTCCAGACATCTGGTGCAAAATGCCAGAGAATACAGATGCAATTACATATATGACTATGAAAAGACAGATTTTTTTACAGAATTAAAAAAAGTTGAAATCATTCCTGCGATGGAAGAAAACGACAGTATTGTACTCAGTCTTGAATCAGCGGGATTTGAGAAAAAAATAGATACAGATCAACAGGAAGGCTATCTGATTGAAGGCTGGTGTTTTGTGAGAGGAAATGATAACGCTCGTTATCAAAAGAAATTTTATCTCACAGGTCCAATAGACCTGCCAGTGGAAGAACAAAACAAAATTGAAGCAGTGCTATTGTCCCGTTATCGAAAAGATGTTTCGGAAACGTTTCGAGATGAGATCCATGCTGAGCTTTCAGGTTTTGTATGCAGGATTCCTGCAAAAGCGGTCGATGGTCAGATTAGCTTAAGACCCGGTTCTTATCGGATGACGATCGGAATGAAAGATTCCTGTTCAAGGCAGTTTTTATGTCAAAGACTGGAACAGATGCTGACAATACTTTAATCAATGACAAGGTGAATAATGAACAATATGAATACGGATCCAAATCAAACAGAGAAGATACAAAATCTCCTGGACTATTACAAAGAATCTTATGAGAGTGAAAAAAAGAAAAGTGCTATGCTTGCGGGGAAGTTATCCGATGAAAAAAGCAGAGCCGATGATCTTGAATTCAAACTTGCAAGGATCAAGAATAATCCGGTATGGAAAATGTCAAAGCCTTTTCGCGTGACCATGCATTTTATCATTCGGACGAAGGACAGAATCATCAGACTTGGAAACCCAAAAGGAGTCCTGCGAAAGATCAAAAGCAAGATGATTGAAAAAAAAGCCATGAAAAAACATGGTCGTGCAAGTTTCCCTGATGAGACACAAAGAAGAGAACAGGAAAGTATGGAGTTTGCAAAAAAGATCAGGATCAGTATTCTGGTACCGCTTTATAATACGCCAAAGAACTTCCTGACAGAGATGATAGATTCAGTAAAGGCGCAGACTTATCAAAACTGGGAACTTTGTCTGGCAGATGGTTCAGATGATTCGCATACTTACGTAGGAGAACTCTGTCAACAGTATATAGAGAAAGATGACCGTATTTTATATAAGAAGTTAGAGAAGAATGAAGGGATTTCTGGGAATACAAACAGATGCTATGAAATGGCGACCGGAGATTATATTGGACTTTTTGATCATGACGACATCTTACATCCAAGTGCCCTGTATGAATATATGAAAGTGATATGTGACCAGGATGCGGATTACATCTACTGTGATGAAGCTACATTCAGAGATGGTGATATTGATAAGATGATCACACTCCATTTCAAGTCAGACTATGCCATAGATACACTCAGAGCAAATAATTATATCTGCCATTTTAGTGTATTTAAGAGAACACTTCTTGAGGGTACAGAACTGTTCAGAACACAGTTCGATGGAAGTCAGGATCATGACATGATCTTAAGACTGACCTCAGCGGCAAGAAAAGTAGTGCATGTTCAAAAGTTGCTTTATTACTGGAGATCTCACAAGGGTAGTGTCGCATCAGATATCAGTGCCAAGACCTATGCGATCGAAGCGGCCAGAGGCGCTGTGGCAGACCATCTTACCAGAGCCGGATTTAAAGATTTTGAAATCATAAGTACCAGAGCTTTTGAAACAATTTTCAGGATAAAATATCAGCTGTTATCAACCCCGATGGTTTCCGTAGTGATCGCAAATAAGGATCATGAATCAGATCTCAGACGCTGTGTTTCTTCTATATTAGAAAAGAGCACTTATGACAATTATGAAATAATCATTGTTGAGAACAACAGTGTGACAGATGAGATTTTTAGTTATTATAGTCAGATCGAAAAACTGCCAAATGTAAAAGTGGTGACTTATCAAAGTGATGCCGGATTTAATTACTCGTCTATCAACAATTATGGCGTTCGGGTAGCGCTTGGAGAGTATGTGATCTTATTAAATAACGATACACAGGTCATAACACCAAGCTGGATAGAAGAACTGTTAATGTATGCACAAAGAGACGACGTTGGAGCAGTTGGTGCAAAACTTTATTATGAGGATCGCACGATCCAGCATGCAGGCATCGTGATCGGTCTCGGTGCACACAGGACTGCAGGACATACACATTATAAAGTGAATTATGAAAATGTAGGATATATGGGTAAACTTTGCTATGCACAGGATGTGACAGCGGTCACCGGTGCATGTATGATGGTCAGAAAGTCTATTTATGATGAAGCTGGTGGTTTATCGGAAGAGTTTGCTGTAGCTTTGAATGATGTTGATTTTTGTCTGAGACTTAGAAAGCAGGGATATTTGAACATATTCAACCCATATTGTGAACTGTATCATTTTGAATCACAGTCAAGAGGACTTGATGTGGATGAAAAGAAGGCAGCACGTTATGAGTCAGAATGTGAGGTATTCCGTACAAAGTGGAAAATGGAGCTTGAAAAAGGAGATCCATATTATAATCCAAATTTTTCACTTGATCACAGCGATTATTCATTACAGGTTTAAAATGCAGGTCAAAATAGTTTTAACAGGGGAAACAGATAGTATATGAAGGAGGAAAATGTATGAATTATATGGAACAGTATCGTTTTTGGATGGAAGACTCGTATTTCGATGAGGAAACAAAAAAGGAATTAAAAGCAATTGAAGGAAATGAAAAAGAGATTGAAGATCGTTTTTATCGTGAACTCGAATTTGGGACAGGCGGGCTTCGCGGCGTGATCGGTGCAGGAACAAACAGAATGAATCTCTATACAGTCAGAAAAGCATCTCAGGGACTTGCTAATTATATTATAAAACAGGGTGGTGCAGACAAAGGGATCGCGATTGCATATGATTCACGTTTTATGTCACCTGAATTTGCTGATGAGGCGGCACTTTGCATGGCAGCAAATGGTATTAAAGCTTATGTATTCGAATCATTAAGACCAACACCAGAGCTTTCTTTTGCACTTAGAAAATTTGGATGCATTTCAGGTATTGTCATTACGGCCAGCCATAACCCACCTGAATATAATGGATACAAAGTATATTGGGATGACGGTGCACAGATCACGGCGCCAAAAGATAAAGAAATTATCAATGAAGTATTACATGTAACGGATTATCATACAGTCAAAACGATGGACAAAGATAAGGCAATGAAAGAGGGTCTTTATATTGTGATCGGCACTGAAGTTGATGATGAATATATGGAAGAGCTGAAAAAACAGATCATTCATCCGGAAATCATCAAAGAAGTTGCTGATGACATAAAAATTGTTTATACACCATTTAATGGAACCGGTAATCTTCCTGTCAGAAGAATCTTGTCGGAACTTGGTTTTAAGAATGTGTATGTTGTTCCGGAGCAGGAAATGCCGGATCCTAAATTTACCACACTGGATTATCCAAATCCGGAAGACCCAAAAGCTTTTACACTTGCGTTAAAACTGGCAAAAGAAAAGAACGCAGATATTGTTCTTGCAACAGATCCGGATGCAGACAGACTGGGTGTTTATGCACTTGATACTGTAAGTGGGGAATATGTACCTTTTACCGGTAATATGTCCGGAATGCTCATCGCTGAATATATTATGCGTGAAAGAGCTAAGACCAATACGATGCCTGAAAATCCAGCATTGATCAAAACAATTGTAACAACGAATCTTGCAGAGCCACTGGCTGCTGATTATGGAGTGAAAATCATTGAAGTCCTTACCGGATTTAAGTATATCGGAGAACAGATCAAGTTATTCGAACAGACAGGTTCGAACAATTATGTATTTGGTCTGGAAGAAAGTTATGGATGTCTGGCAGGGACACATGCACGTGATAAAGATGCAATCGTTGCAGTTATGTGCTTATGCGAGCTGGCAGCTTTCTGCAAGAAAAATAAAATGACTCTGTGGGATGCCATGATCGCACTCTATGAGAAATATGGTTACTATAAAGAAGACTTATACACCATTACTTTAAAAGGAATTGATGGTTCCAAGCAGATCGCCGCAATTATGGATACGCTGCGCAGCAATCCTCCAAAAGAATTCGGGGAACTTCAGGTCCTTAGTATGAGAGACTACGAAAGCGGAATCGTGACAGATTGTGTGACTGGTGATACATCCGAAACAGGACTTCCAAATTCCAATGTGTTGTACTTTGATCTGTCCAATGATTCCTGGTGCTGTGCAAGACCTTCCGGAACAGAACCCAAAATCAAATTTTACATGGGCGTAAAAGGAACATCACTTGAGGATGCAGAGAAAAAGGTTGAAAAACTGACTCAGGAATTAAAAGCAAAATTATGAAAAATATTCAAAAAGCCATTCGATTTATGAAAAAGAATGGGATTTCAAATATGATTCCAGCGGCAATGGAGCGGCTACTGCAGCAAAAGAATGAGACTTACCAGTTCCATCTCCCGGAGGAATCTGTTCTGGAACGTCAAAGACAGACCATCTTTAAAAAAAACAAACTCATCAGTATTGTGGTACCGGCATATGAAACACATCCTGATTATCTTAGAATGCTGGTAGATTCTGTTCTGGCACAGACTTATCCGGTCTGGGAACTGATCATAGCAGATGCAGGGAGTACCTCGAAAGTTTCTGATGTCATTCAGGAATACAAAGATGAGAGAATTCGGTATATCGGACTTGATCAGAATCTTGGAATTTCAGGAAACACAAATCAGGCAATTGATTTTGTAAAAGGGGAATACACAGGACTTCTTGATCATGATGATGTTCTGACACCGGATGCTCTGTTTGAGGTGATGCAATGTATAGACCAGCATGAAGCGGTGCTGGTCTATTCTGATGAAGATAAAACTGATGAAACAGGGACTTTATTTTACGAACCGCATAAAAAAATGGATTTTAACCTGGATCTTTTTTTATCAAATAATTATATCTGTCATTTTACGGTAATCAAATCAGAAGTCATAAAAAAAATGCTGCTTCGTCCGGAATATGATGGCGCTCAGGATTATGATCTGTTTTTGAGGATCGTGGCATACATAATGGATCAGACATCTGAAAAAGGAAGTAGCCAGGCAAATAGATTAAAAGAAAAAATCTGCCATATTCCGAAGATCCTTTACCACTGGAGATGCCATTCGGGGTCAACAGCAGAGAACCCAGACAGTAAACAATACGCATATGATGCAGGAAAAGCAGCGCTGGAAGCATTCTTAGAAAACAGAAACTGGAAAGGTGTTGTGGAACACACACAGCATCTTGGATTTTACAGGATCAGATATACGGATCTGTTTCGACAAAGACCTGAGGTGGCGCTTGCAGGTGGAAACGGTTATTTTCATGGACGAGTCAGATTTGGTGCCATGAATGAAGACGGAAGTGTTCTGTTTGAAAGTCTTCCAAGAAAATTCAGTGGAACCATGCATCGCGCCGTATTACAGCAGCAGGTGGATGCTTTGGACGTGAGAAATATGATCAGTTGTGAGGATGACAGAGTCAGAGCACTTGTGTCTGAAGCACAGTCAAAACTGGAATATGTTCTTAAGAATGATGTCAGAGATAGAGCAGCCGGAGATAAAGCAGCCGGAGATATAAATGCAAGGACTCAAAGATACAAAAAAAGTGATGAAGTGCTGATCAGACAGATCAGTCTTGATCTATGTAGACAGATCCGCCAAATGGGATATGTGATTATTTATGATCCAATATATCATACAGGACGATAGAAGGAGGCAGAAGGTGAAAAAGACGACCGTAATCATTCCGAATTATAATGGAGTTCACTTTCTGGCTCCCTGTCTTAAGGCATTATATGAAGATGATCAAGTTCCTTTTGATCTGATCATTGTTGACAATGGTTCAACAGATGGAAGTGTTGCATATCTGCAGGAACACGACAGAATGCCGGATGGCAGACAGATCAGACTGATTTTTAATCAGAAAAATCAGGGATTTTGCAAAGCGGTCAATCAGGGAATTGAAGCTTCTGAAACGAAATATGTGATTTTACTAAATAACGACACGACAGTCCTTCCGGGTTTTGTCTGGGCGTTGGAAGAAGCACTGGAGTCTTGCGAAAAGAGTTTTTCAGTCTCAGCGTTGATGCTGCAGATGGACCGGCCGGAGCTGATCGATGGAGCAGGTGATTATTATTGTGCTCTTGGATGGGCGTTTGCACGCGGTAAAGGGAAAAAAGCTACAGACAGGCAATATCTGAGAAGGCAGGAAGTGTTTTCCGCCTGTGCCGGTGCCGCGATTTATAAAAAGGAAGTGTTTACAAAGATAGGCATGTTCGATGAAAATCACTTTGCATACCTGGAGGATCTTGATATAGGTTATCGGGCAAATATTCATGGTTATCACAATTATTATGAACCAGCTGCCAGAGTGCTACATGCGGGAAGCGGATTCAGTGGTTCCAGATACAATGAATTTAAGACAAATCTTGCTTCAAAGAACAGCGTTTATGTAATTTTGAAAAATATGCCCTTAATACAGATCTTATTGAATCTGATCTTTCTGATTCCGGGATTTTTAATAAAGACTCTGTTTTTTTATAAAAAGGGATTTGGACCTGCTTATCTGAAAGGACTTGTAAAGGGCCTTAAACTGGGTATTTCAATAGAAGGCAGAAAGAATAGGGT
>JAQVCQ010000090.1:6793-9303 GCA_028689715.1 Lachnospiraceae bacterium | reverse complement strand
TCCTAAGCAGTGCGGAGATAATCCAGTCAGAGAAGAACAGACAGAGCAAACTGGGAAAATATGTTGACAGCATAAGTCATAGTGTTTCATTGCATAATAAAAAAATCGTGTACTTTAATTCACATATATGGGGATTGTAAAAAGCACAGTCAAGAGGAATAAGCAGGAGTCTGCACAGAAAGAAAACTGGGCTTGTTTCGAGTACCAAAAAGATGTATATTAAATCCACAAGTCATTGCCTGATATTTTATTAGCGCATCATGGTGAACTATACACCATTATTTCCGAAGGTAAATTTATGCAATCTTTAGTTTAGTAAATGTTGAAAATAGATTCACATATGATGTAAGATATAGATATTAATTGATAATTAAAGCAATTTTAATTAGCGAGATATACACTACATAGATATGCGGGGAAAAATTATGGCCGAAAAGAAAAAGGCAACAATTAAAGAAGTGGCGGAACTGGCAGGCGTTTCCATTGCAACTGTTTCCCATATTATTAACAGAACCAGATATGTTAGTCCTGAGTTGGTAGAAAAAGTTGAAAAAATAATGATAGAGACAGGCTATATCAATAAGGTGTCTGAAAAAGCGAAAAAACTGCGGGAAGGACACGCGTCTATAATTGTTGCTATTGTACCAAATGTAAAAAGTGCCATATATAGAGACCTTGTTTCCTATCTTCAGGAACAGATAGTGGCTCAGGGCTATAGATTTTTTGTGATTATTACAGATGAAAAGATAGAAGAAGAAAAACAGATTTTATCAGGATTGATGAAAGATAAAAGAATTGCAGGAATCCTGGAAATACCCCTTAGCTATGACGCGAAACAGTATACAGAATTAATAAATTCAAAACTTCCATTTGTGTGTATAGAACGTACTATAGAATCTGAAAAGGTAGACGGGGTTGTTTTTAAAGACCGTGAATCACTTCAAAAGGCGACCAATTATCTCTTGGACTGCGGACATAAAAATATTATGTACTTGCGTGAAAGCAGAGAAAGTTCAACACGTGAAGAACGTACAAGAGGATTCCTGGATGCGTTGGAAAAGCATAATCTGAATATTAACGATGCCAATATCATAGATTTGGACTTGCAGTCGGAAGAAGATTTATGTCAACTCATGATTCAAAAGGCAATCAAAAAAGTCATGCCCACGGCAATTGTTGCAGGCGGAAACAGACTTACCTTGCATTTACTGAAAACCTTTAGAAATATGGGAATAGAATGTCCAAATGAGATTTCGGCAATTGGATTCGGAGACGAAAACTGGAGTGAATTAATGGTCCCTCCGCTGACGACGCTGGAAAGAGATGTAAAAGGGATTAGTACAAAGGCTTTGAACATACTTTTTGAAAAAATTAATACAGGAAATGTAATTTCCAAAGATTATCTTGCAGATGTTGAACTGAAAATAAGAAAATCCACAAAGATGCTGGATAACGGACCATATGGAGAAGAAGCTGTATCACCGGAAGAGATATCACTATCCAGTGATGAGAAAAAAAGGCTACGTAACAGTAAGTTCCGAGTAGCAATTTCTTTTCATTACACAGGGACAGCGTGGGCAGAATTACATGAAAAAGGTATTCGGGATGAGCTGGAGCAGTTTGGCATAGATGTTGTTTCAGTAATGGATGCACATTTTGATTCTGAGTTACAGAATGTACAATTGGAAGGGATCAGAATACAACGACCGGACGCGGTAATTGCAGTACCTACAGATGATGAGGCGACGGCAGACAAATTTCGGGAATTATCTCAAGTTTCAAAGTTAGTATTTATCAGTAATGTACCGGAAAATATAGGTCAGAATAGTTATGTATCATGTGTTTCTGTTAATGAATGGGAAAACGGATCCAACGCGGGAAGACTTATGGGCGAATATTTTAAAGGTGAGGACCATGTAAAGGTAGGCTTTATCGTACATGGTGCAACATTTTATGGAACCAGGGCCAGAGATGCAGCTGCGGAAACGATGATAAAAGAAAACTTTCAAAACATAGATATCGTATCTAACAGAGGATTTGGACAAATTGAAAATACATATCAGGTGTGTAAGGATATGGTAAATGATTATCCAGATATAAAGGCTATTTATGTGAGTTGGGATCAGCCAGCTTTACTGGCGATTCGCGCACTGAAAGAACTTCACAGACAGGATATAGCAGTATTTACCACAGACCTTGATCATGATATAGCTAGTAATATGGAAGAAGGAATTGTAAAGGGATTAAGCACGCAAAGACCATATGAACAGGGCAGAGCAGCAGCACTGGTGGTGGCTAAGACACTGGTAAGTGATGACGTTCCCAAATATGTCGGTGTGCAGCCATACATTGTAGATGCAAAACAGCTGCGCAGAGCTTGGAAAGATATTTTTTATGAAAGCCTACCTTCAGATTTATAAGGCAGGATAACTATAGAAGAAAAAATGATTGTAGAAGCAAGAAGAATATATAGAGATTTTGCTTGCATAAATGTCACAAAAATGCGGTTG
>JAQVCQ010000090.1:0-6693 GCA_028689715.1 Lachnospiraceae bacterium | reverse complement strand
TTTACGTAAATAATCAGAATCATAAAATCAAATTTACTTAAAAATGAAGACGAATATTGTAGAGAATGACAAAAATAAATAAAGTATAGTAAAAACAATTGACTTAAATTATGAAATATAATAAAGTTTACGTAAACAAAGACAAACAAGAAACATTGCTTATAAATTTACGTAAAAACCGGTTGAAAAAGAATGATACTTGTGTCGGAGTTAGAAAAAACATTTAAACTATTGGAGGTAATATTTTATGAAAAAGAAATTAATTACATTGGTTCTTTGCGTGGCAATGGCTACATCTGTTCTTGTTGGATGTGGAGCAAGCAAAGAAGAAACAGCAGCACCGGAAACAGAAGCACCAGCAGCAACAGAAGAGGCAGGAACAGAGACAGCAGCATCAGAAGAAGCAGCAACTACAGAAGCAGCATCTGATTTATCTTTTGCATTTTGTACAAACACTTTGAATAATACATTCCAGAGTTCAATTGATTCAAAATTCAGCGAATTATGTGAGGCAAACGGAATTGCTTACACATGTCTGGATCCGGACTATGACTTAAATACACAGCTTAGTCAGTTATCTGATGTAGCAAATAGTGGATACGATGCAGTATTTATTATTCCAGTTGATTCCGCAGGAATTACATCTGGTCTCGCAGAAATCAAAGATGCAGGGATTCCAATTTTCAATGTAGATACAGCTGTAATTGATGATGATATTGATACATTTGTAACAGAATTTGTTGGAACCAATGCTTATATGGCTGGTCAGTTAGTTGGAGAGCAGATGGCAAAGGATTATCCGGACGGAGCAAAAATTGCAGTTCTTGACTTTCCATCAAATGAAAGCTGTGTAGACCGTGTAAACGGATTCCTGGAAGGCTTAGGAGAAAATGCAGATAAATTCGAAATCGTAGCTCAGCAGGATGGACAGGCAGCGTTGGATGCTTCCATGGGATTAGCAGAAGATATTATCATTGCAAATCCGGAACTTCAGGCATTCTTCTGTATCAATGACCCTTCAGCTTTGGGTGCAGCAGCAGCAGTTAAATCAGCAAACAAAACTGGTGAAATAGGAGTATATTCTATCGATGCTTCTCCAGACGGAAAACAAGCACTGTTAGATGGTGAATTTACAGCAGTAGCAGCTCAAGTACCACTTCAGATTGCAGAATACTCATTTGATGAAGCAACCAGATATCTTGGTGGAGATACAGAAATAGCAGAAAAGAAAGTATATCTTGATTCTCATTTAGTATTAGAAGATGAAGCTAAGGAAACAATCAGTGATTGGCAGTAATTTTTGATAAGTTATTTAGATGATGTAAGCATTGAATAGAGAAAGCGCGGTGATGAGCTTCATCGCCGTGCTTTTTAAAGGAAAAACGGGAGGCTAAGCATGGGACAGACAGTTCTGGAAATGATAGGTATTAAGAAAAGTTTCTCAGGAATCTATGCATTGAGTGGAATTGACTTTTCCCTTGAGTTGGGAGAAGTACACGCGTTACTGGGTGAGAATGGTGCTGGGAAATCTACATTGATTAAAGTGCTTGGAGGAATATACCAGCCGGATTGCGGAGCGATAAAAATCAATGGGAAAGAAGTAAACATTAATGGTGTACCTGCGGCGAGAGAAGCAGGAATTGGTATTATTCATCAGGAAATTGTCTTAGTTCCCTACTTGACAGTAGCACAAAATATCTTTTTGGGAAGAGAAATAACAACCAAAAGCGGAACAGTGGATTTTGAAAAAATGAATCTGAAAGCAGCTGAGATGATAACGTCTCTTGGAGTGGACATTCATGCAGATTCAGTTGTAGAGAAATTAACCATTGCACAGCAGCAGATGGTAGAAATTGTAAAAGCAGTATCTTTTAATGCGAATATAATCGTAATGGATGAGCCTACTTCCTCACTTTCTAATGAAGAGGTTAAGCAGTTATTTGAAATTGTAGCAAGATTGAAAGAAAAGAAAGTAAGCATCATTTATATTTCACATAGAATGGAAGAATTATTCCGTATTTCTGATAGGGTAACGGTTATCAGAGATGGTGAATATGTTGGAACAAGGAATACATCAGAAACAAATGCAAATGAATTGGTTGCAATGATGGTAGGAAGAAATCTGGAAAGTTTTTATGCAAGAAATTACAGTGACCTTTCTAAAGCAGAGACGGCGCTGGAAGTAAAGAATTTGACTTGTGAGGGTGTATTTAAGAATATCAGCTTCAAGGTACGTAAGGGTGAAATACTTGGGTTTTCCGGATTAGTAGGAGCTGGGCGAAGTGAAATTATGGAGGCCATCTTTGGCGCAAGAAAATATCAGTCAGGACAGGTATTTCTAAAAGGTAAGGAAGTAAAAATAACAGAACCAATGAAAGCAATCAAAGCGGGAATTGCCATGGTTCCGGAGGACCGTAAGAAACAGGGACTAATCCTTTGCAACAGTGTTGCTTTTAATACAACACTTTCCTGCCTGCACTTTTGTATGAACGGAATTGCAATCAGCAGAAAGAAATGCAGAGATATTATCGATTATTATGCGGAAAAACTTCGTTTAAAAGCAGCATCTGTGAATATTGATGCGGGAAGTTTATCAGGCGGAAATCAACAAAAGGTTGTACTTGGCAAATGGCTGGCGACAAAACCGGAGGTGCTTATACTGGATGAGCCAACCAGAGGTGTAGACGTAAATGCCAAATTTGAAATTTATTCGGTTATCAACGAGCTTGCAAAAGATGGTATGGCAATTATTATGGTATCCAGCGAATTACCGGAGATTATCAACATGTGTGACAATGTCTGCGTAATTAGAGGCGGAGAGATGGCAGGTTACCTGTCAAAGGATGAACTAGGTCAGGAAGAGATTATGAAATATGCTGCAGGAGGTATTAAATAATGAATCAGAAAAAATCTAAAGTAATAGACAATCCGGTAGTTTCTATATTCCGGGGAAACATGGGTATTATAGCAGTATTAGTAATCATGTGTATTATTGTAACGGTAGCAACAGATAAATTTTTAACAGCAAATAATATTATTTCAGTATTAAGACAAATTTCCATTAATACATATATCGCACTTGGCATGACACTCATTATTATTCTGGGACATATTGATTTATCAGTAGGTGCCATTGTAGCTATGAGTGGAACACTTACGGTAGGATTGATAGTAAATCAGAATATGCATCTGGGAGTAGCAATTGTATTGGGAATTCTGGTAGGCGTCATGGCAGGCTTTATCAGTGGAAGCATTGTTTCCAACTTTGGGGTACCAGCATTCATTATTACAATGGCTATGATGAATATTGCAAATGGTATTGCTTATGTATATTCGGGCGGACAGTCCACACGTATTACAGATGAATTTTTTATCGCCATCGGAACAGGATATCTGTTTAATGTAATTCCACTTCCTGTTGTATATATGGTAGTTTTAATTGTAATTTTCAGTTTTGTATTAAGCAAAACAAAATTTGGAACTTATGTATATGCTATTGGCGGCAACAGAGAGGCAGCAAAACTTTCTGGTGTACCTATTAAATTTATTGAAATCACAGTATTTACACTTTCCGGATTATTGTCAGCTTTTGCTGGATTAGTTCTTTGCTCCCGTATGTATTCAGGACAGCCTTCAGTAGGAAGTGGATATGAGCTTGATGCAATTGCAGCATGCGTTCTTGGTGGAACATCCATGACTGGTGGTAAAGGAAGAATCAGCGGAACAGTATTTGGAGCTATGGTAATAGGAATTATTTCCAACGGATTAAATCTGATTGGTGTAAGTTCTTACTGGCAGTTAATTGTAAAAGGTTTAATCATTGCATGTGCAGTTCTTTTGGATAATCAAAAAGGTAAACTGTCTTTTCTTAGAAAAAAAAAATAAGTGTAAAGGAAGGAAAAATACATGGAAATATTTAGAAAAATGTCCTTCGCAGATTCCACAGGGGATGCAATTCCCTTTTACCATGAAGGCAAATATCATATTTTTTCATTAACATCACCACATGGAACAACAGTATATCCTGCGAGACTTCGTACTACATGGAGTCATAGTGTATCTGAAGATCTTGTAAATTGGACTGAACTTCCTACAGCATTGTATCCTGGTGAGGGAGATGAACCAGATGCGTCAGGAGTATGGACAGGTTCTGTTATCTATGGAGAAGGCAAGTATCATGCATTTTACACAGGCTACAGTCTCCAGGAAGAATATCAGCAGACAATATGCCACGCTACCAGTAAAGACGGTATTACTTGGGAAAAAGACCCCGGAAATCCGGTAATTAAACCAATGATAGAGCTCTATGAAAAATTAGACTGGCGTGACCCCTATATATTTTATAATGAAGAAGATAAATGTTATTGGATACTTATCTCTGCCAGAAAATTAGATATGCCAATTACCAGAAGAGGCTGTATTGTTCTGTATCGTTCAAAGGACCTGGTTCACTGGGAATATTACGGACCCATTTATGCACCAGGGCACACCAATTGTCCAGAGTGCTGCGAAATGTACAAAATAGGAGATAACTGGTATCTTTCTTATTCCAGATTTTCAGAATTTGTGAACACCATTTACAGAGTATCAAAATCGCCCTTTGGACCATGGAGAAAGACCAAAAAGGACGGAATTGGTGGAAGAAGATTTTACGCAGCAAAATCTATGGTAAATGATGAAGGAAGAAGATTTTATTTTGCTTGGGCACATGACAGAGCAAATAATTGTGATACAGGAGAATGGTATTGGGGTGGTACCTTCTGCATACCCCATGAAGTGGTAGCTACAGAAGACGGTCAGTTGAATGTAAAACTCCCTAAAGAATATGCAGATAGTATATCTAAACCGGTAGAATGGGAATATACCAATATATTGGGAAAAGCGAATCTCTATGGGAAAAATATGATAGAGTTTGATTCTGTCAGTACATGCACCTATGGCTTTCTGGAACATGAGGAAGAAAGTTACATGCTTAGCTGCACAATTATGCCGAGAGAGGTCTATGACCATTTTGGTATTTTGTTGAAATCAGATAAAGAGGCCAGCGGATGTCTTCTACTGGAATTTGATGTGGCAATGCAGAGGGTTTCCCTCTTGAATCTTCCTATGGGAGTTGATCCGTTCTGGGCGGAATCTTGTCAGGCTGTACCGCCTGCAACAGATCCGGGACCAGATGGGGTTAGGGTATGCGAAAAAACATTTGAAATTGTGAATAACAAAGCCATTAATATTAAGATAGTAGTTGACCATGATATGGTGGAAGCATTTATAGGAGAAGAAGTTGCATTTACATATAGAATTTTTGAAAAACCGGAATATGAGGTCGGCTTATTGGCTCAGGACAGTAAAGTAGAATTCTATGATATTAAAATAACAAAATAAGGCAGGCAGATAAAATGGAAAAAAGGTTTGATGTAGTTGCCTTAGGCGAGTTATTGATTGATTTTACACCTGCCGGAATATCGGAACATGGAACAAAATTATTCGAACAAAATCCTGGTGGAGCGCCGGCTAATATGCTTACTGCAGTAAACAAAGCAGGATTAAAAACAGCATTTATTGGAAAAGTCGGAAACGATATGCATGGCAACTATTTGCAGCAGACATTAAAGGAAGCAGGAATAGATACAGAAGGAATTGTTGTGGATAATGAATCCTTTACTACCTTAGCATTCGTTGATTTGACTGAGAATGGTGAAAGAACATTTGCCTTTGCGAGAAAACTGGGAGCGGACACAAGGTTATGGTTTAAGGAAGTCAATACAGCACTTATTAAAAATACAAAAGTATTTCATGTAGGTTCATTATCTTTGACGGACGAACCTGTAAGAACCACTACATTTGAGGCGGTGAAGCTTGCCAAAAAGGCAGGAGCTTTCATATCCTACGACCCTAATTATCGTGAACCGCTTTGGGAGAATAAAGAAGTAGCAATGGCCAGGATGCAGTCCATGATTTCTTATGCAGATATGATTAAAATATCAGATGAAGAGACAAATTTAATGACTTCTTATGCAGAACCAAAGGAAGCGGCAGAATATTTGATTGGCATAGGCGTAAAAGTAGTTGCAGTAACTTTGGGAGCAAAGGGTGTTCTCATCTGTAACGAACAGGGCAGTATGACTGTTCCTGGATTCGAAAGCAAAGTAATTGATACCACAGGAGCTGGAGATTCTTTCTGGGGAGCCTTTGTTTCCCAAATGATTAAAAATGGGGAGCAGCCTCAGGAATATACACTAGAAGAATTAGGAAAGTTTGCAAGATATGGAAATGCAGTTGCGTCCCTTTGTGTAGAACGAAGAGGCGGTATCAGTGGCATTCCGGATGAAAAGGATGTACTGGAAAGATTGAAAAATAAATAGTTAATGGAATCCTCCCTGGATTTTCCAAAGAGAAAGCATCAGAAATGAAAATTGCTGGTGCTTTCTCACTTGTGCGCCCAGCATGGGCGCAATCTTATGGGTTTATGTCCCTAGTCTGCCCTAGTAGTGGGAAAGACATAGCCAATGGCAAGGGTGTCGTGAGCGATTGCGAATCTGAAGGAAGCCGGATGGCAAATCTCTGGTCTGACGAACAGAAATCACATCAGGCTATAAAAACATATATTTAGTCAGTCATACGGGCTGGCTATTTTTTTGTCTTTTTTTATGCAATTCTTCTATAATTAATGTTGCTCACATTTCTAAAGTTAAA
>JAQVCQ010000089.1:4701-9502 GCA_028689715.1 Lachnospiraceae bacterium | reverse complement strand
ACCTGTTTTGATATAAAATCGGCAGTCACCGCGGCCGACATGGTAGACAATAAAATGGTCGGTGAAAAATACTTAAAGATTTCCTCCAAAGAGAAGATCACACCGGCAAGGGGAGCATTAAATGCCGCCGCAAGACCAGCACTTGCGCCGCTTGCCATCAGCAGTTTTCTCTCCAGTCTGCTATCTGCGATCTTATTTCCGATTCCTTCTGCCACACTTGCTCCCAGCTGAATGGATGGACCTTCTCTTCCGAGGGACAATCCCCCTGCGATTGCAATGCTTCCACCAATGAATTTAGAGCATAAAGTATGCAACCAGCTTTTTCTATCCTGAAAATGTCCGTGTATAATTCCTTCTAACTGAGGAATCCCACTTCCTGAAATCATCTTATTGCGGGATACCAGAGCACCGGTCAGATAGCCCATTGCACATAATAATAGAATTGCCACCGGGATCCAGACCATATTTTCTCTTAACTGCTCATACCCCCAAAATGCAAGCATTTCTGCTTTTGTCAGTGCGATCCGGTATGCTACTACTACAACTCCGGCCACTGCACCGACCAGAATACTTTTTGCGACCAAAGGGATTTTTTGCGAACCATCCTTTGTCAGCACCTGATAATTATTTTTCAAATGACCACATCCTAACCATTCTTTTTTAATATCTTCCGAGGAAAACACCCTTCTTATCCTAATACGATTCTTTAGGATTGTCTATAGTCTGTCAGGAACTCAGCCAGTGCATCTGCAGCAGTCTTTAGCTCTTCCACGCAAGGAAGATATACAATTCTGAAATGATCCGGTTCCACGCAATGGAATCCGCCTCCATGAGTGAAGAGTATTTTTTTTGCTTTCAGGAAATCCAGTGCGAACTTTTCATCATCATAAATACCAAATTTCTTTACATCTATTTTAGGGAACATGTAGAATGCTGCTTTTGGTTTTACGACACTTAAGCCTGGAATGTCTTTGATCGCATTGTAAATAAATTCTCTCTGTTCATAAATCCTACCTCCAGGAAGCAGCATCTGCTTTGTCTCATCGAGATGTTCGAGCGCTGCCGGGATCAATGACTGTGCCGGCACATTTGAGCATAACCTCATGGAAGATAATAAATTAATTCCTTCAATGTATCCTTTTGCCTTTGTTTTATCTCCGCATAAGCACATCCACCCACAGCGATACCCTGCGATCAGATGAGATTTTGAAAGTCCATTAAAAGAAACGGTCAACAGATCAGGTGCCAGAGAAGAAAGTGCAGTGTGTTCCTCTCCGTCCATGACCAATCTGTCATATATTTCATCTGCAAACAGGATCAGTTCCTTTTCACGTGCCAGACTGACGATTTCTTCCAGGATTTCTTTTGGATATAGTGCACCTGTTGGATTATTTGGATTGATCACAACGATCGCTTTTGTTTTATCTGTTATTTTTTTTCTCATATCATTAATATCGGGATACCACTGTGCTGATTCATCACAGACATAATGGACTGCTGTTCCACCTGCAAGTGTAACAGATGCTGTCCACAACGGATAATCAGGTGATGGAACCAATACCTCATCACCACAGTCTAAAAGCCCCTGCATTGATAATGTGATCAGTTCACTGACTCCATTTCCTGTGTATACATCCTGTTCTGTCACATTTGGCATGTTTTTTGACCTGCAGTATGTAACAATCGCTTTTCTGGCTGCGATAATACCCTTTGAATCAGAATATCCTTCTGTATCCGTCAGATTTTCTTTCATGACATTGATAATAGCATCCGGTGCTCGAAAACCAAATGGTGCAGGGTTTCCTATGTTCAGTTTTACTACTGTTTCCCCTGCTGCGATCATTCTATTTGCCTCGTCCATGACCGGACCCCTGATATCGTAGCATACATTATCAAGTTTTGCTGATTTTTCAAAAGTTCTCATAAATAATTCCTCCTTCGATCTGCTTCTATTATTTACGACAAAGATGACCGCATCACAGTAGAATGTGTTATTCTCTACAGAAATAAAAAACGCCCTAAGCGAAAACGCTTAGGGCGAATAATTCATATCCGTGTTACCACCTAATTTCAGGAAATTCCTGCACTCTGCCACCACTATCATGGTGCGTCCCTGTAACGTGGGAAAACGTCAGTACCTACTAAGAAACACTCTTCCGTTGGGCACTGCTGCTCCAAAACTGCTTCCATATCAACTCTGTAAGGATTCTCACCAGCCATCCTCTCTCTGAAACATCATCAATACGTACTACTTTTCTTCGCTGCATTTATCTTTATCATTTCATTTATGATAGTATCTGTAAAATCATTTGTCAAGAAGTGTTTTTATAATCCGAAAAAGTATACGATCTAGCCCCATAACGCACTTGCATCATTTGCACTTCTATTTAATTTTGAAAAATCTGTTTTCACAAACGATCTTGTTGCAAGTGTCAGGAAGATCATTCCAATCAGACAGATAATGACAAATGATAAAAATGGGGTAATAATAAATCCATTGATCTTAACAGCAAGCCCTTCTCTGACCAGTTCTTCCGGAAGAAGGTGTGTTTTTTCAAGTACCACCATTCTAAAGAATGCCGTGGCATATGTCATGGGATTAAAATAAGAAATCACACGAAGCGAATCTGGAAGAAGTGATAACGGAATATAGGCTCCTGATATGAACGTAAGTGGCATGGTGACTGCCGTTTTTACAATCTGGAAAGTCTGTCCGCTTCTTACGATCGTTGCCATGTATAGACCAACACCTGAAAAAACAAGTCCGACACAGACCATTGAAAGTAAGATCAACAATGGAGTAGTCCACTTAGTGAAACGAATTCCAATAAACGTTCCAAGAACCAGAATCATAATTCCCTGCAATGTTGCTACTGTTGCTGCCGATAGGATCTGTCCGATCGCAACTGTTATTCTTCTTGCCGGAGAGACCAGGACTTCCTTCATAAATCCACTTACCATATCATCCACCGTTGAAGACGCAAGGTTAAGTGAACTTTCAAATACCGTTGTGATGATAACCCCTGACAACATATAGGCGATTGGATTTTCGATGGCATCATTCCGGAATATCGCTCCAAAAACATAGACAAAAAAGAATGGAAAAATCAGAGAAAAGATTAGACTGATCTTGTTTCTTCCAAAAGCTTTCAGTCCTCTGATCCACAAAGAAAATATTGTCTGCATCTTACTCCTCCTCCCTGATCTTTCTTCCTGTGATCTCAAGGAAAACATCATTGAACGTCCCTTTTCGGATCTCAATATCTGTGATTGCATCCTTATGAAGACTTAAAACCTGCAGCAGATGTGTAATATCCTCCGCTTCGACCCGATAGTAGCCTTCTTTTTTTTCATAATTGAGCTGATAACTAATCAGAAGTTGTTCCAGTTCTTCTGAATTTTTCGTGGTAATATATGCTCTGTCCTTTGTATACTTTTTCTTAAGAGCATAAGGTGTATCATGTGCAACGATTTTACCTCCATCAATGATTGCGATCTGATCACAGATCTCAGCCTCTTCCATATAATGTGTTGTCAGAAAAATAGTGATATTTCTCTCTTTCTGAAGTTTTACAATATATTCCCAGATATGTGCTCTCGTATGTGGATCCAGTCCTGTTGTTGGCTCATCCAAAAATAATACTTTAGGATAATGGATCAGTCCTCTTGCAATTTCAACACGTCGCTTCATACCACCGGACAAGGCACCTACGAGTTTTTTTCGTTCCCCAAGAAGGTCAACCAAGCCCAGAACAAAGTGTATTCTCTCCTCCACTTCATTTTTAGGAACATGATAAAACACACAATGCATTTTCAGATTTTCTTCTATCGTCATTTTTGTGTCCAGTGTTGTGTCTTGAAACACGACACCAATAGAAGATCTGACTTCAGATTTTTGTTCTGAAACATCATATCCTGCTATTTTAAGACTTCCAGAAGTTTTTTCAAATATGGTACATAATGTATTGATCGTTGTGCTTTTTCCAGCTCCATTTGGTCCTAGAAACGCAAAAATCGACCCTTCCTCTACTGAAAATGAAATATCATTCACTGCAGTAAAGTTCCCATAACTTTTTGTAAAGTGGCTTACTTCAATGATTGGCAGCATTCTGTTTCCTCCGGTCCTTGATCCATCCATTGTTTAGGTAATGAAGGTCATCTAAAAAGGCTTCTTTTGAACTTTTTAAGCCTGCTTCATGCATCTTTTTGCAAAGAGCAAAGTAAAGTTTTACTTTGATACGCATCCTCTCTTTTTTCAAGTTCATGCATTGGCGAGAAAGAGCATCTACTTTTTTATAAATGAATGCTTTTCGTTTTTCAGATAGTTCCGGCCAGATTACGCCTTCCATTAACCCGATTCCAAGTCTTCTGATCCTGGATATACCCATCCAGTTCAGGCTGGTCATAACGTCTTTCTGCGCTGCCGCATTGGGTGCTCCGACACTGTTTGTCAGAATGACAGCATTTTTTGAAAACATTTCTTTTTCAGGTCTATGAACCATCCAATGAACACAGAAATGATCCAGTAAAGCTTTTACAGATCCTGGTGCCCGCAAGGCATAGACTGGATAGGCAAATACAATCAGGTCAGCCTCCAATATTGAATTCCAGATCGGTTCTATGAAAACAGCATGCGGACACTTATCCTCACCTCTAAAAAAGCAATTCTTGCATCCCAGGCAGAATTCCGGCATATCTTTTGGCAACACATACTCTATAATCTCATGCATTCCACGAAACGGCTCTAGGAATCGTTCTTTCATATTCCAGGTAACACCTTTTACAGGTGTACCACTGATCA
>JAQVCQ010000089.1:0-4601 GCA_028689715.1 Lachnospiraceae bacterium | reverse complement strand
GGATCTCTTCCGGTGAAATTGATGTGGCCGGAATCATTGCTGTAACTTCAGAGCGCAGTCAGAATGTCCTTTTTACAGACACATTATTCTCATCCAGCGTTACTGTCTATACCAAAAATGACTTTAAGAAAATAGAAGCCGAAGATCTGCCACAGTTAAAAATCGGAGTAGGTCAGGGTTATTATACAGAAGAAATACTAAAAAATACTTTGAAGCATAAAAATTATATCACCTATCTTGACCTGAATCAGGCAATTGAAGATTTGGAGCAGGGTACCATTGATGCCATCTTTGAAGATCACTGGTTAATGGACAGTTTATTTGTTGCCCGAAAAGACAAGGGTCATTTCTCTGCTCAGATAGTTGATTTATATCCTTTGCCACATGCATATGCCGTCAGTAAAGACCGTCCGGAATTGGTAGGATATATGAATTCCAGAATAAATGATCTCAGAAAGAAAGGTATCTTTGAAGAGATCTATATGAAATACTTTTATTCCCATTCTGAATATTATCTCGAACAATCCAGAAAACAAACTATTTTACTGACCGCCATCATTGCTGTCAGCGTGCTGGCTCTGGTCTTTGGGCTAAAATTTTATATTGATATCTTAAAAAGAAGGCTTCTGGTCAATTATGAGAAATTAAAAGAAGCAAACAATATGCTTGCCGGTGCAAATGATCAGCTTCAGTCTCAATATGAAGAGATTCAGGCACAGTATGAAGAAATTCAGGCGCAATATGAAGAAATAGAAATAAATCGAAATGAATTGGAAAAAAGTGAGGAAAGGTACCGTCTCATTACAAGTGCTGCAAATGATGGACTTTGGGACTGGGACATGGTTACCGATACCCTGTATCTTTCTGAAAAATGGGCTACAATGATGGGCTTTCCAGCTTCTGTTGTTGTTGACCTGACAAAAAACTGGCATAGTTTTGTTCACCTGGCAGACGACCGAAATTTTATTGAGCAGATAAAACATTTCTGGAAAAGTGATATTACTTCATTTTCTAAAGAAATTCAGATCGGTCTTGGAGATTTAGAATATCACTGGTATTTAGTGAAAGCAGCCATTATCAGAAATAGTGATCATATTCCTTTAAGAATGGCTGGTACGATCAGTGATATCAATGATAAGAAGGCATATGAAGAAAGGATTTTTCAGCTTGCTTATTATGATCACCTCACAAATATACCAAATCGAGTTCTGCTTCAGGAACGGCTAGCCCAGATCATAAAAAATGTCATTGACGATGAAACGATGGCTGCTCTTTATTATATCGATCTTGATAATTTTAAACATATCAACGATACACTGGGGCATGTATATGGAGATGTATTGCTGAAAGCTATTGCTCTGGAACTGTTGACATTAAAATCAAAACATTTCTGTACTTTCAGAGTCGGTGGTGATGAATTTATTGTAATTATTGAAAATATATCTTCACAGGCTGAGATAAATAGCTGGGCCGATCAGCTTCTGTCTCTTTTTAACAAAACATGGATTCTGAATGAGGGCGACACCTATCTGACTGCCAGTATTGGAGTGACAGTAATCCCAAATGACGGGATGGACGTACATAAAATTCTTAAATCTGCTGATGCCGCCATGTATGAAGCAAAAGCAGACGGACGTGGAGTTTATAGACGCTTTGATGAAGAGATGCTGAATAAAGTCAGTACTCGTTCAGAACTTGAAAAACAGTTAAGAAAAGCTGTGGAACACAAAGATTTCGAATTGTATTATCAACCTTTTTATCGTATTACAGATGGTGCACTTGTAGGTCTTGAGGCCTTGATCCGTTGGAATCATCCGGTCAAGGGGATTATCTCACCTGCACAGTTCATCCCACTTGCTGAAGAGACCGGTCTGATCAAAGAAATTGGTCAATGGGTCATTGATACAGCATGCAGACAATGTGCTGTCTGGCAAAAAATGGGCTACTTTAAAATTCCAGTTGCCGTAAATGTGTCAGAAAAACAATTAGAGGACCCTGAATTTATTTCAGGTCTGAAACGTTCCTTGTCCGAATCAGGTCTGGAACCGGAGTATTTGCATGTAGAGATTACCGAAAGCTGTGTTATTAAGTTCTTAGATCCCTCCATTGAATTATTGCACCAACTACATAACATGGGAATAAAAATTGCTTTGGATGACTTTGGAACCGGTTACTCCTCACTTCATTATCTGCAGTGTCTTCCTATTGATACTGTAAAAATTGATAAATCCTTCATTGATCACATTATTACCAATCCTCCGGATACCCTGATCATCAGCGAGATCATATCCATCGCTCATAAGTTAAGCATGAATGTAATTGCTGAAGGGATCGAATTACCCGAACAGATCACTTATTTGAAACAAGAACACGGCGACTATATGCAGGGGTTCTACCTTAGCAAACCCCTTCCAGCAAAACAAATTGAATCGTTAATAAAGAACTGACTTTCAGTTAAAGAGAACCCCTTTCGTTAAACTTTTTGTTTGACAAAAGGGGCTCTCCTTAAATTAAAAGTCAGTTCTTATTCTCACCTTATGTAATTACCAGCCTCTGTAATCACGTATTGATCACGTCCACCTTCTTTTGCCTGATATAATGCTTTATCAGCCGCTGCAACAACATATTCAGGATTAAATGAACTTTTTTCCCCGCTCCAGCAGACACATCCAATACTAAGAGTGACCTTGATCATTTTGTCCTTTACCATAAATTCCTGACGATCGATTATGCCAATAATTCTCTTTGCGACCATCTCAGCAGATTCTCTTTCTGTATCCGGCAAAATAATAATAAATTCATCTCCGCCAAACCTTCCGACTGTATCCATCGTACGGATACTGCTTTTAATGAGTTCTGAAATCCCCTGTAATACTCTGTCTCCTGCATGATGTCCCAACTCATCATTAATCTGTTTATAATAATCAACATCAATCAGCATCATACTGATCTTCATCATCTCTGTCTGGTCCTCTTTTTTAACAAAAGACTCCAGCAGGCTGTCAATGTATCTTCTGTTAAAAATTCCTGTCAGAAAATCTGTATTTGCCTGTTCTTCATTTTTAGAATTTAGAACTTTGAGTTCCCTGATCAGACGTTTATTTTCCATAAGAGAAAAAATCTGGCGACCTATGATCAGTAGCACAGTGATCGCTGTTCCTGTGATCAGGGGATCTTTTTTAACGTATTGAAGACTTATCATAATAATAATAAAACTCACACTGATATATGGAAAAAGATACTGAATATGTTCTCTGACTATATTTCTTTCTTGTTGATTTCTGTTCTCGACCGGTTCGATCTCTATTTCATTATAATTTAATGCCGCAATTGCAAGAACCAGACATCCTGCAGGCCACAATGGATCAATAAATCCCTCGGACACATAAATACTACTTTCCCGAATCGCAAATATCATGTCTGCAATAAACCAGAAAATAAATGATATTCCAATTAAAAGATTTGTTCTGTTGATCCTTGGACTGAAGGTACACAAGAAAAACAGAGAAAATAATCCCCCTAAATAACCGAGGTCAAAAATAGGATATGCCAGTGAAACCAATTTTTCCATCAGTATTGTACTGCTATCAGCCCAAATAGGGAGCATCACATATTTAAAAATGACCGTAGTACTTACTACCATTGTAATTAAGATGTCAAATCCTGTTAAAATAACATTTGTTGTCTGTTCATTTCGGATATAAAGAATCAATGCGACCAGATAGCATACTGATGCAGAGAGATAAAAAACATCACAGAGAGAAGGTGTTGGAACTTCTATATGAAATATCAACTCATAGATGCTCCAGACCAGATCGCCAATCATGTTAAATGTGGCTCCTAAAAGAAATATGACCCATGCACTTCTTTTTAGTTTATCCATTGCCTGCAATGCAACGAAGATCAAAATGACACTGATCAGATTTCCTGCATGACTGAAGAGATTAGAAAGTAATACTGACATATCTGGATCGCTCTGCATATAGTGACCCAGCAGGCTGTAATACAGAATCAGATAGAACACAAATGCAAGTGCAGCAACTTTTCTAATACTCATGCATTTTGTCTTGATCATTGATATGCCTCCCTCCTGATTATTATCAAATTATCACTTCATTTGCATATCCAGAGTTTCTATATGTTCCTGAAACCAGGTCGTTAGTCTTTCAAGAGTCTTTTCAATTAAACTGTCCTGATTTCCAAGTGAAATTTCAGATAGCTTTTCAGCTAGTCTGTTCACTTCTCCCAAGAACCATTTATGTTGTTCGACCTGCTTTGAAATCCCTTCATAACCCATCTTTTCCAAATAAGCTTCTTCTTCTGTGAAATGATATTTTGCATAATCCTGGAGACCTTTTACGATCTCTTTCAGATCATCATCTTTAAAAAGCTTATTTTCATCTTTTAGTAATTTATAAGCATCATCAGCCAGTTTGAAAATTCTGCTATGCTGTTCATCAATTGCTTCAATTCCCGTAAAATATTGTGGTTTTAATTCGTACATATTGAGTTCCTTTCTAATTGTTCATCCTATTGAATATCTTAAAATCGTTCTATTATTAGTTTAATTCTTTCTCCTGTAAATTGGAAGAATTATTTAT
>JAQVCQ010000011.1:21381-44295 GCA_028689715.1 Lachnospiraceae bacterium | reverse complement strand
TATGATACACTGCATCTCCTTTATCAGCATCTTCTGTCGAAAGTGCCTGGCACAAAGTATAATAGACCTCTTGCCCAAATCTGGTGATCAGCGTTTTAATAACTCGCACCGCTTTCTCCTGATCAGGGATAATTGTATGATAGGTAGAAAAAAGCCTTAAATTTCCCTCTTCTCCGATCTGGATCCGACTGTTCTCATGCTCAAGTTTCATACAATATGACTCATACACAGCTGTAAAAATACCCTCTATTGAATCCTCACATATTAATACGATACTGTCCATTCTGCCCTCCCTGAATCATACCTGCCATGAGCCCAGATTGTGTATCATCGAACAATGACAGCTGCTGATATTTGATTCCATTAAGATCAAATGGAAGCTTTTCTTTATGATATAACAGGTTTCTGGTGATATAATCCTCTTCTATCTTGACCGGATACTGCATCCTTCCACTACAGGTAATAAAATAAAGAGCTCTCTTTAACACAACGCCCAGCTTCTTCAGTTGTTCAAATCCAAGCTTTGTATTTCTTCTGGCCGTAATGATTCTCTGTGCACTCTTTACACCGATTCCTGGAACCCGTAACAGTGTTGAATAATCTGCCCTGTTGACTTCGACCGGGAATAATTCCAAATGCCTGAGCGCCCAGTCACACTTTGGATCCAGTAAAATATTGAAATTCGGTCTGCTCTCACTTAGAAGTTCTTCAGCCTTAAATCCATAAAAACGAAGCAGCCAGTCCGCCTGATACAGTCTATGTTCACGAAGCAGAGGTGGTCCGCCCGGTAGTGCTGGAAGGTCCTTGTCATCATTCACATGCACAAATGCCGAATAAAAGACCCTCTTAAGATCGAACTTCTGATACAGATTCTCTGAGACCGACATGATCTGATAGTCACTTTCCCCGGTCGCTCCTATGATCATCTGCGTCGACTGCCCGGCTGGAACAAATTTTTCAGCTTTTTTATAGACCATCAGTTCATTTTTGCTTGTTTTGATCCCATCCTGGATCAGACGCATTGGCCCTAGTATATTCCTTCTCTGTTTGTTTGGTGCTAACAGCTTTAACCCTTCTGCAGTAGGCAATTCAAGGTTCACGCTCATCCTGTCAGCGACGAGCCCTGTCTTATAAATCAGACTACTGTCAGCTCCTGGTATTGCTTTGACATGAATATATCCATTAAAATGATAGTAAGTTCTGAGTCTGTAGATCGTCTGATAGATCAGTTCCATTGTATAATCCGGAGAATACAGGATACCTGAACTTAAAAATAATCCTTCTATATAATTACGTCTGTAAAACTCCATTGTAAGCTCACATACTTCCTCCGGGGTAAACGATGCCCTTGGAACATCACTAGAGCGCCTGTTCAGGCAGTATTTGCAGTCGTAGATACACTCATTTGTAAAAAGGATCTTCAACAGCGAAATGCACCTGCCATCAGCTGAAAAACTATGACAGATTCCTCCAGCAACTGCATTTCCGATTCCCCCTTTTGTTCCCTGCCTATCCACACCGCTGCTTGTACATGCAACGTCATACTTGGCCGCATCTGAAAGAATCCCAAGCTTGTCCATCACACTCATATTCTCTGTAATTCTGATTTCCACTGTCATCACCTCCAATCAGAACATACGTTCTTTTTTTGATTCCATTATAGCACGACTCATTTCAGAACACAAGTTCGTTTTTTATCAAAAAAAAGAAGACACATTGTCTTCTTTTCCTGTTATCATAATGCCTGATTAAACTAAGTATGATTCTTGATTTTTATTTGACCTTTATTTTTCCTCTTTATCCTGTCTACCATCATTCAGGCTCTGCTGGCAACATGATTTCCGAAAGAGGAGTTTCTGAATCCGTCAGTACTTGGGCTCAGTCCTATCGAGCCTTATGTACTGTTACGGATGAAGTTAAGCGAGAGCGCCTCCTACTTCGGAAACATTTGCCAGCAGGAGCCGTCCCTGTGCAAACCAGACCCCTGGAACAATCAAATAACAGTCCCCTATTGAACTGACAGATTTGAATATCCCATCAGACTCTCATCTACTTCGCGTGCTGCTTCGATTCCTTCTCTGATCGCCCAGACAACAAGTGACTGTCCTCTGTGCATATCTCCTGCAACAAACACTTTATCTACATTTGTTCCATATTTTCCAGCTTTTGTTACCACATTCGTGCGCTCATTCAGATCCACTTTGAAATCGTCTGCGATCAGTTTCTGCGTACCGAGGAATCCGGCTGCGATCAAAACGATGTCTGCATCCAGAACTTTTTCACTTCCGGCTTTTTCCTTCATGTTCATTCGACCTGTTGCTTCATCTTTTACCCATTCAAGAACTACTGTTTTCACTGCTTTCAGCTTACCATTCTTATCCTTGATAAACTCTTTTACAGTTGTTTCATAGACTCTTGGATCATTTCCAAATACAGCAATTGCTTCTTCCTGACCATAATCTGTCTTGCAGATCTTTGGCCACTGCGGCCATGGATTGTTTTCGGCCCTCTGATCAGGTGCTTTCGGCATCATCTCGATCTGTACCACGCTTTTTGCGCCTAGTCTGACCGAAGTTCCTACACAGTCATTTCCTGTATCACCGCCACCGATCACGATCACATGTTTCTCTTTTACCGGAATGAATTTGTTGTCTGCAAAATTTGAATCCAACAGACTTTTTGTGGTCTGAGCCAGAAAATCGACTGCAAAGTAAATTCCTTTTGCATCTCTTCCCGGTGCATTGATATCTCTGGGATTAGACGCCCCACATGCAAGAACTACTTTATCATATTGTGCCATAAGTTCTTTTGCCTTGATATCTTTTCCCACTTCAGTATTTACAACGAACTGGATTCCTTCCTGCTTCATGATATCAGTCTTTCTTTCAATTACGGTCTTTTCCAGCTTCATGTTTGGAATTCCATACATCAAAAGACCCCCAACTCTGTCAGATCTTTCATAAACCGTAACACTGTGACCTCTTTTATTCAACTGATCCGCAACTGCAAGACCAGCAGGACCGCTTCCAATCACGGCTACTTTTTTTCCTGTTCTCACTTTGGGCGGATTGGCATCTGCAAGTCCATTCTGATATGCATACTCAATGATCGCATATTCGTTTTCCTTGATTGCTACCGGATCTCCGTCCAGTCCACAGGTACAGGAGCTCTCGCATGGAGCCGGACATACCCTTGAAGTAAATTCCGGAAAATTGTTCGTCTTTTTCAGACGCATATACGCCTGATTCATATTTCCTGTATAAACAAGATCATTCCATTCAGGGATCAGATTATGTAATGGACAACCTGCTGTCATGCCACCGATCATCATACCTGACTGGCAGAACGGAACGCCGCATTCCATACAGCGTGCCCCCTGAATTTTTTGTTCCTCCATTGAAAGATGTGAGTGAAACTCATTAAAATGACTGATCCTGCTCTTAGGGCTTTCGGATGAGGAGGTTTTTCTATTGTATTCCATAAATCCTGTTGGTTTTCCCATTTTATCTCTCCTTATCTCTCTTAATCTCTTCTGACTGCGTAAAATGCTTCGATCTGTGCCTGTTCTGCACTCAGACCTTTTTCTTCCATCTGAACGATGGTATTCAGCATTCTTTCGTAATCATGAGGAATGATCTTCTTGAACTTCGGCAGATATTCTTTGAAGTTTGCAAGAATTTCTTTTCCCTTTTCAGAGTTCGTATATGCAACATGTTCTTTGATCATATCTTTCAGTTCAAGCACATCATACTTGGAGGTGATTTCTGAAGAGGATACCATCTCTTTATTCAGTTTTGTATAAAGATCACTGTTCTCATCCAGTACATATGCGATACCACCGCTCATACCGGCTGCAAAGTTCTTGCCTGTCTGACCAAGAATGACAACACGTCCGCCTGTCATATATTCACAGCCATGATCACCAACACCTTCAACAACTGCGTGGGCACCTGAATTTCTGACACAGAAACGTTCTCCCGCTACACCATTGATATATGCTTTTCCACTCGTTGCGCCATAGAATGCTACGTTTCCAATAATAATGTTCTCTTCATGCTTAAATACACTTCCTTTAGGAGGGTAAACAATTAATTTACCTCCAGAAAGTCCTTTGCCGAAATAGTCATTACTGTCACCGATCAGTTCGAGTGTCAGTCCTTTTGGAATAAATGCGCCAAAGCTCTGGCCGCCTGCACCTTTACATAATACTCTGTAAGTATCATCCTCAAGCTGATCACCGAATCTTCTTGTGATCTCAGATCCAAAGATCGTACCAAATGTTCTGTCCGTATTTTTAACGTCCACTTCAATACTTCTTTTTTGTCCCTGTTCCATTGCTTTTTCAAATTGTTTTAATAACACTTTTTCATCAAGCGTCTTTTCCAGTTCAAAATCAAAGATCTGTTTTGGATCAAAAGTCACTTTCTGTTTGGTATTTGCATAAGGATTATTTAATATTGTGCTAAGATCGACTCTTGCTTTGATCCCTGCAAGTTCTTCTTTCATTTCAAGAAGATCAGTACGACCTACCATTTCATCAATTGTTCTAAAGCCAAGCATTGCCATATATTCACGCAGTTCCTGTGCAATAAATCGCATAAAGTTCACTACATACTCAGGCTTTCCTTTGAATCTTTTTCTGAGTTCCGGATTCTGTGTTGCAACTCCGACCGGACAGGTATCAAGATTACATACTCTCATCATGACACAACCCATTGTGACAAGTGGCGCTGTTGCAAATCCGAATTCTTCTGCTCCAAGGAGTGCCGCGATAGCAACATCGCGTCCTGTCATCAGCTTACCATCCGTTTCAATTCTGACTTTACTACGCAGACCATTCATGATCAGCGTCTGATGTGTTTCAGCAAGACCAAGTTCCCAGGGAAGTCCCGCATTATGAATGGAGCTTCTTGGCGCAGCACCTGTACCCCCGTCATATCCTGAAATCAGGATAACACCGGCACCCGCTTTCGCAACACCGGCAGCAACCGTACCAACACCAGCTTCTGAAACCAGTTTGACTGAAATTCTGGCATCTTTATTTGAATTCTTTAAATCATAGATCAACTGAGCAAGATCTTCGATGGAATAAATATCATGATGAGGTGGTGGTGAGATCAGGCCTACACCAGGTGTTGAATGTCTGGTCTTAGCGACCCATGGATATACTTTTCCGCCCGGAAGGTGTCCACCTTCACCCGGTTTTGCGCCCTGTGCCATTTTGATCTGAATTTCTTTTGCACTGACAAGATATTTACTTGTTACACCGAATCTTCCTGAAGCGACCTGTTTGATCGCAGAACATTTATTAAGTCCATCCGCACCGATGCTGAGACGTTCAAGACTTTCTCCACCTTCACCACTGTTCGACTTACCATTTAGCATATTCATTGCAATAGCAAGTGTTTCATGTGCTTCCTGTGATATGGAACCATAAGACATGGCACCTGTCTTGAATCTGGTCACGATGGATTCTATACTTTCCACTTCTTCAATTGGAACACCTTTTTTAGGAAGCTTGAACTCCATCAGTCCACGCAGATTTTTAATAGACTCTTCACTGACAATCTGTCCTGTATATTGTTTAAACAGGTCATAATCGCCCAGTTTTGTAGCTTCCTGCAGAAGATGGATCGTGCTTGGATTGTAAAGGTGTTCTTCTCCGCCACTTCTCATCTTATGAATACCTGGATTATCAAGTGTTAAGTCTGTCTCAAGGCCGAGTGGATCAAATGCTTTCGTGTGAAGCTTATCTACCTGTTCTTCGATATCTTTCAGTGAAAGACCGCCAACACGACAGACAGTGTTCGTAAAATATTTGGAAACAACATCCTGGTTAATACCGATCGCTTCAAAAATCTGGGATCCCTGGTATGACTGGATCGTAGATATGCCCATTTTGGATGCGATCTTAACGATACCATGCAGGATTGCGTTATTATAATCATCTACTGCTGCATAATAGTCTTTATTCAGTGTTTTATTATCAATCAGCTCTTTAATGGATTCCTGTGCTAGATAAGGATTGATCGCGCATGCTCCATATCCAAGTAATGTTGCAAAATGATGTACTTCACGTGGCTCAGCACTTTCAATAATCATGGCAACACTGGTTCTTTTCTTTGTTTTTACAAGATGCTGTTGAAGTGCCGATACTGCAAGGAGAGATGGTATTGCAACATGATACTCATCCACACCTCTGTCAGAAAGGATCAGGATATTAGCACCTTCTCTGTGAGCTCTGTCTACTTCAACAAATAGTCTTTCAATCGCTTTTTCGAGACTTGTATTCTTATAATAGGTAGTTGGAACCACTTCGACCTTAAATCCATCCGCCTTCATACTCTTAATTTTCATTAAGTCCGTATTGGTAAGAATTGGATTGTTGACTTTCATAACATTACAGTTCTTTGGTGTTTCTTCAAGAAGGTTTCCATCTGTTCCGATATAAACTGAAGTCGAAGTTACGATTTCTTCTCTGATCGCATCGATTGGTGGATTTGTGACCTGTGCAAACAACTGTTTAAAATAATGAAATAAAGGATGGTGACTTTTTGCAAGAACCGGGATCGGTGTATCCACACCCATCGCTGCAATTGCTTCCCCACCTGATCTTGCCATAGGCAGAATGGATGCTTTTAACTCTTCATAAGTATAACCGAAGACTTTCTGCATTTTATGACGTTCTTCATCTGTAAACTCTGGAACTCTCTCATTTGGGATCTTGAGACTTTTCAGCGTAACAAGATTGCTGTCGAGCCATTCACCATAAGGCTGTTTTCCAGCATATTTCTGTTTCAGCTGTTCATCATCTACAACGATTCCTTTTACGGTGTCAACCAATAGCATTTTGCCCGGTCTTAATCTTTCTTTTTTTATGATCTTAGAAGGATCAATATCTAATACTCCGACCTCAGAGGATAAGATCAGCTCATCTTCACTTGTTATATAATATCTGGAAGGTCTGAGTCCATTACGGTCAAGCACGGCGCCCATGATATCGCCATCACTGAATAAAATAGAAGCAGGACCATCCCATGGTTCCATCATGGATGCATAATACTGATAAAAATCCTTTTTGGACTGGTTCATCGTCTTATTATTGGCCCATGGTTCAGGAATCGTGATCATGACAGCAAGTGGCAGATCCATTCCACTCATGACCATGAATTCAAGTGCATTATCAAGCATTGCAGAATCAGATCCTGATGTATTGACTGCAGGAAGTATCTTATGAAGCTGTCCATGGAGATGTTCTGATTCCATCGTTTCTTCACGTGCAAGCATTTTATCTACATTCCCACGAATTGTATTGATCTCACCGTTATGAACGATAAAACGATTTGGATGCGCTCTTTCCCAGCTTGGGTTTGTATTTGTTGAGAATCTGGAATGAACGATCGCGATTGCTGAATCATAATCCGGACTCTGAAGATCTCCAAAAAAAGTTCTGAGCTGTCCTACCAGGAACATTCCTTTATATACGATGGTTCTGCTGGATAGGGATACCACATATGTATTTTCCGTAGACTGTTCAAAAACGCGGCGTACAATATAAAGAATGCGATCGAATTCAATTCCCTGGCTCACTTTTTTAGGTCTCTTTATAAATGCCTGCATAATAAAAGGCATACACTCTACTGCTCTGTGTCCAAGTACGGCAGGAAAAGTTGAGACTTCTCTCCACCCTAAAAATTCAAGACCTTCTTTTTCTACAATGATCTCAAACATTTTTTTTGTCTGGATTCTTTTATGTTCATCCTGAGGCATGAAGAACATAGCAACACCATAGTCTCTTTCATTTCCGAGACTGATGCCACATTCGCTTGCAGCCTTTGTAAAAAAACGATGTGAAATCTGAGTCATGATACCAACACCATCACCTGTTTCACCTTCTGCATCCTTACCTGCCCTGTGCTCAAGATTTTCTACGATTTTTAACGCATTTTCTACGATAGAACGGCTTTTATGCCCTTTAATATTTACACAAGCACCGATACCACAATTATCGTGTTCAAACTCCTCACGATAGATGGATGGTTTGGGCAAATCCTGTCGTACATCAAACATATTACTTCCTCCCTGTCTGCTTTGCTGGCGGCCGCGATATGATTCCACCGGCCGGGTTTTTAAAATAATAGTACGAATGCGATCCTCTGTAAATATCTATTACTCTTTTAATTGTCAGATAATCTGACTACTTTAATATTGAATGTGCTTTTGATTCTATATTGTATGTATTGTATTATAATACTTTGCTATAAAGAATACAATTTAAATAAAAAATCAGCTGATTTTTTTTCAGCTGATTTCATGTTTTGAAAGGTTATACCAGGTTGCAAGTGAAATTATTGCAAATATAAAACAATTTAACGGTTTATTAATATGCATTTCAACGTATCGATTGAACGTTATAGTGAACACAATAACGTTTGCCGCAGAGTGTAAGATCACTGATTCAAGCAGGTCATTGCTCAGCCAGAAAAAATATGCCATCATACAGCCCATCAAAAATCCATATAGTGCCTGTTCTATATTTCCATGATAAAAGCCAAATAAAAGTGCGGATGCCGGTATCGCGATCAGTGACTTCCAGTATTTTCTGATTCTGGTAAATACGACACCTCGAAAAAGCAGTTCCTCAGCAATTGGCATGATCATACCATAGATCATCATTCCTTCCATCCAGGATACTGAATACTGAACCTGTGCAACACTTTGGTAATCAGTCAGACTTTGTGGGAGAGGAATCAGTTCAGACAGTCTGACATAAGACAGGAGCATATTTAAGAACAGAGCACTGCTTCCACCAAGTATTGCCAACAACAGGTATCTTATTTTTTTTTCGCTCCGTATCGTTGTTTCTTGTACATGATTTATTCGAATCATCTTAAGCAGGAATGGTATCGCTGCAAGACTGCCGAACGCATTCATCCAGACCGAGAGCTGATAGGAAACAGACATCCCATTTTGCTGCAGTAAAGCAGTCAAGATAAGCACAACTGTTGTTGTCACGAGCCAATAGAACAATATCGGTAAAATACAGTCAGAGATCGCTGTAACCAGACCAAGAAAACGTTTTACCCTGTTCGCAGGAGGAAGAAGAAGTTTTTCAAGGTCGGATACTTTATCTGCAAGATAGGTCGCTCCTGCCGCAGCAAGTTCTTCACTGCCACCATATCCATAAGTAACACCAATACTGTCGAGTCCAAATGCTTGTGCCCCTTCTATGTCATATTTCCGGTCTCCAATCATGACACAGCCAGCTAAAAGTTCCTTATTATCTCCTACAAGCTGAAGCAGCGCTTCCTTTACGACTTCTTCCTTTTTTCCACGCCTGCCGTCCAGCTCACTGCCGATCACAATATGAAAATAATCATATATTTCAAAATGCTTCAGAATCTTCTCAACGAATACTGTTGGTTTACTTGAAGCAATCGCAAGATGTTTTCCTGCTTTTGTCAATTTGATCAGTAACTCTCTGATTCCAGGATACATTTCATTTTCATATAATCCTGTTACAGAAAACCTTTCTCTATATTTTACGATCGCGCTTTCTGCTTCTTCTTCCGACATATTATAAAACTCCATAAAGCTGTCCTTAAGCGGCGGTCCTATAAATGGTTCCAGCTCATCAAGACTGTTTACACTGATCCCAACGTCATGCAGTGCATACTCAACCGATCTGCAAATTCCTGTTTTAGGGTCTGTCAGTGTTCCATCCAGATCAAATAATATATATTGATACATTAGATTCTATTCCTTTCAAAATCATGTCCTGCTACATCATGATTTAATGCTCTGTTCATTTGGCATGATTTTATGTTATATAATACCATTGTAATATGTCTTGACTTTTTTGGAAACAGATATTATAGTATGCGTAACAATAAAATAATGCACGCTAGGGGAGCTAAACGCTGAGACTGAGTCATAAAAAACTCTAACCCTCACCACTTGAACCGGGTAATACCGGCGTAAGGAAGCAATTAACGGATTCTTTTCCGTACCTGTCCTCCATTGTCGTGCAGCTTACATTAGGAGGTTTTTTTATGTCTTTTTTTGCAAACGCAGTAACTGATGAATGGGGTACATCGTATTCCTTAAAGCCCACGGCCTATGTCACGATTATATTACTGATCCTGATCTGCCTTTTTCTCGCTTCCTTTGGAAATAGGAAAAAAGAAGAGTCGTCTAACTTTAGTACACGCAGACTTGTTTTTTCAGCTATGGCTATCGCTCTCGCAGTCGTGACTTCCATGTTAAAACTTTTTCATCTGCCCATGGGCGGCTCCATTACGCTGTTCAGTATGCTGTTCGTATGTCTGGCAGGATACTGGTATGGACCGAAAACAGGTATTATGGCATCCGTTGCATATGGATTTTTGCAACTTGTGATCGACCCTTATATCATCAGTCTTCCACAGATGTTCGTAGATTACATCTTTGCATTTGGTGCCTTAGGCCTTGCCGGATTCTTTCATCATTCATCCCATGGTCTGATCAAAGGTTATATTGCCGGCGTACTGGGACGTTACTTCTTCGCTTTCCTTTCCGGCATGATCTTCTTTGGTAGTTATGCTGCTGATTATAATATGGCTGCTCCCGTCTATTCCCTTGCTTATAACGGAATCTATCTTGGTGCAGAAGCTGTGATCACTTTGATTCTGATCTCTCTTCCCCCTGTGCATCATGCACTTGCAAGGGTAAAGACCATGGCTCAGTCGGAATGATCCTACATTTTTGCTTTTAAAACGGACACATAAAAACAAGCGTATGGATCATATCAAATGACCCATACGCTTATCTTTTATTAAAATATTAAAAATTAGACTGAAAAAAACTACGAAGCGCAACGATCGCTGCTTCTTCATCTGCACCATCTGCTTTTACAGTGACTTCTTCGCCCTGTTTTACACCAAGACCCATGACTGCCATAATTCTTTTGGCATCAACGCTCTTTCCACCTTTTTCCAGTGTAATACTGCTGCCAAATTTCATTGCTTCCTTCACCAGCAGTCCTGCCGGTCTTGCATGAATTCCGATCGGGTCCATTACTTTGTACTGAAAATCCTTCATTTTCTTTCCTCCTGAAACTTTTCTTTTTTATTTATTATCAGCCTGTTGCCTGTTGCATTCCCTGACTGCTTTTCTAACACCTAATATAAAGGTCGGTGAAACTGATAATTCATCAATTCCCATTTCTAAAAATCGTTCCGTCAGTGCTGTATCCGCTGCCAGCTCTCCGCAGATTCCGACCCAGATTCCTTCTTTATGTCCATTTTGGACTACAAGTTCGATCAATCGAAGTACTGCTTCATGATGCGGGTCGTAAATAGCATCCAGTTTTGGATTCTGTCTGTCGATTGCCAGTGTATATTGTGTCAGATCATTGGTCCCAATACTGAAAAAATCCACTTCTTTTGCCAAAAGATCACTGATCATTGCTGCTGCAGGTGTTTCGATCATAATCCCCTGTTCCACTTTTTTGAATGCGATCCCCTGCTGGCTCAGTTCCAGAGTTACTTCATCAACGATCTGTTTGATCTGCTGTACTTCCTGCACCGAAATGATCATCGGATACATAATGGAAATATTCCCATATGCGCTTGCCCGAAATAGTGCACGGAGCTGTGTTTTAAAAATATGCGTTCTATCAAGACAGATTCTGATTGCTCTGTATCCCATTGCTGGATTCTCTTCTTTTTCCATTTCAAAGTAATCGACCTGTTTATCAGCACCGATATCAAGTGTCCTGATAATGACTTTTTTTCCTGCCATAGTCTCAGCAACCGCTTTATAGGCCTGAAACTGTTCTTCTTCTGTTGGATAATGATCTTTTTCCAGATAAAGGAATTCACTGCGAAAGAGTCCAATTCCTTCTGCATCATTATAGAGTGCAGACCCTGCATCTCCAATATTTCCAATGTTCGCATACAGATTTATTTTTCTGCCATCCGGTGCGACTGTCTCCTTACCTTTAAGTTCTAACAGCATCTTTTTATATTCATCCTGACGGCGTTTTTTCTGAGCGATCATTTCAAGCGTGGATTCATCAGGTTCCAGATAAAGCGTTGCTTTTGCTCCGTCAACAGCTCCCATCTTTCCGTCCCATTCAGGATCGATCTCAACACCAATCAGTGCCGGTATATTCATTGTCCTTGCAAGAATTGCTGTATGGGAATTAGAGGATCCCAGTCTTGTTACAAAAGCCAGCACCTTGCTTTTATCCAATTGAACAGTCTCGCTCGGTGCCAGGTCCTCTGCGATGATAATGACCTGTTCTTCTCCCTCAATTTCCTTTTCTTCTACTCTTGCCAAGACTCTGATCAAACGTTCTGAGATGTCCTTTACATCTGCTGCCCTCGCTCTCATATATTCATCCTCCATAGAGGCGAACATCTGGGAAAAGTGATCTCCCGTACTGGCGGTGGCATATTCTGCATTCACATTCTGTGTCCTGATCATATTACGGATCGCATCCAGAAAGTCTTCATCCTGCAACATCATCTGATGTATTTCAAAAATAGCAGCATTTGCTTCTCCAACCTCTTTTAGTGCTTTTTCATAAAGCATGCCAAGCTGGTCTGTCGAGTCTTTTACAGCTTCCTCTAGTCTGCTGATTTCTGCATCTGTATCTTCGACTTTTTCTCTTTTTACAACTTCTTCTTTTTTTCCGTAGAACAATATTTTACCAACTGCGACTCCATCAAATACTGTTTTCCCTGTAAAGCTTTTCATCATGCATCCCTCCTATATGAGTCCAAATTTAGCAAATCCATGATACAGCCCGTCTTCTTTTACATCCTTCGTAATATAATCTGCCGCCTGTTTTGCATCCTGCGTTCCATTTCCCATTGCGATCCCGATTCCCGCATATTGGAGCATTTCAAGATCATTCCCAGCGTCTCCAAATGCGATCGTATCTTCCCTGTCTACTTTGTAATGCTTCATGACCTCAGCCATTCCTGTAGCCTTATTGATCTGTCTGCTGTAAATTTCTCCGCTGACCCCTTCCATGAAACCGATCGTACTGTCAATGACCATAAGATCCGACCCGAGTTCATTTCTTAACTCCAAAAGTGAAAGCGGCGAATCATAAAAGATGACCTTATTGACGCCTTCTACCTGATAGATATCATCCGTCACCGTTAAAAGGTCAGCAAATACTGAAACTTCACCAATCTCGTCTTCATTCATATGTAAATGTTCTTTTGCGTAATTTTTAAAAATATCGATCTGTCTTCTTATATTTTCGTCAGTTCCATAAATTCTCGTATTCGTCTCAGCAATAAATGTGATCCCATGCAGGATCAGCAAATCATATAATCTGTGACAAAGTTTTCGATCCAGATGTCTGTTAAAAATTATTTTATCTTCCGCTTCCACATAAGCGCCTGACGAGCCGACCAGTCCATCAAATCCAAGTCCTAAAATATCCTTTGGGATTTCTCCTTTGTTTCTGCCTGTGTTTAAAAATAATCTGTGTCCATTCTCTCTTGCTGCATGAATTGCTTTTCTTGTACTATCCGGTATCACACCGAAACTGCTGTAGATCGTTCCATCAATATCCAGAAATACTGTTTTTTTCTTCATTTGATTCTTCCTTATAAAAAAAACCTAAATACAGTATCTCTGCATTTAGGTTTTGCCTGCTTGATCAGTAACAATCCTTGTTTTAATAAAATCATACCTAATAATTACACCAAAGTCAAGGCGCTATCCAAAAACCACAGGATTTTTTTATAAAAAGCACGATCCAGAGACTTTTTCTACCCATTTTCTTATGTCTTGATCAAAAATCAAGCCAGATCGCCTGCCCAAGATGAATGGAATAAAGTATTTTTTCAGTTACTTTTTTGTCTAAAAGCCTTTCAAGCGCTTCCGCATAATATTCAAATTGCAGATGGTATCTGTCGATCAGTTCTTCTGCTCTTGTAACATAGTCTGATTTATAATCTACAAGGATCAAATTTCCCTCTTCTTCAAAAAATGCATCTATGATCCCCTGTACAAGTACCAGTTCCTCCTCAGGATAATCTTTTTTGATCCTCGATGCATTCACGCCGATCATAAATGGCTGTTCCTTTTTTAAAGCTCCTTTTTTAGATGCCTCAGTCATTCTCTTGCCAAGATCAGTTCTCATAAAGTCATTTAGCTTCTGAATGGAAAGGAATAATGCTTCTTCCTGATCCAGTTTTTTTATGTTTACAAATTCATTGATCTGACTTCTGATTTCTTCTTCACTTCCTGCTTTTGTAAAATCCAACAACTCCAGAGCTCTATGATATGCATTTCCTTTTTTTATTCCTCCTGCTGTATCCTCTTTTTTAATAAATCCAGGAATATATGGGATGATCTCCGGCTCTTCATAATACTCCGAAACACTTGTTTCTCCTTCAGCCGCCATGAGAATGCGTTCCCTGTAATCTGATTTTTTTAATTCTGAAACTGTAGTTTTGGTGATCATTGCAGTATGTGTTGCAAATGGATACGAGTAAGTAAAGCGTTTACAGATGCTTTCATATAAATTCTCATCATATGCTTTTTCTTCTCCAAGCCCTCTCTTTAAGTCAGCCTTATTACTAAGTTCTTCCATCTTTTTCACAACCAAATCTTCCATTTTCAGTACCTGGACCAAAAAGATTTTTCTGTGATCCGTGGAAGTCGCAATGACAGCAAGAATCAGATCCAGAAAACTTTTTGCAGCAGTCAGTGCTGTATAAGGAAGCCTTTTGCATTCATCCTGCTGAAAGATCGAAAAATTCTGCAACCCTTTTTCGTACTGTGAAATCGTCCCGGTCAGGATCAGTTTTTCTTTTGCACGTGTCATTGCAACATATAAAATACGAAGTTCCTCGCCAAGCATCTCCTGCTTCATTTTATGTATGATCATTTTCTTACGTATTGTTGGCACGATATAACGTTTTACAGGATCGATCTGATCCGCTCCAATCCCATAATCCAGATCATATACCATTGACTTTCTCATATCCTGCATATTGAACTGTTTGGCCATTCCTGCAAGAAAACAGATTGGGAACTCAAGACCTTTGCTCTTATGAATACTCATGATCCTGACAACATTAGCATTTTCGTCCAGTACTCCTGCTTCTCCATAATCTACTTCGTATTTCTCTATCTGTTCCATATACCTGATAAAATGAAATAAGCCATGGAAACTGGTCTTTTCAAATGCAAAGGCTTTTTCAATCAGCATATCAAGATTTGCCTTTCTCTGTTCGCCTCCTGGAAGTGCTTTTACATAATAATAATATCCTTCATCATAATATATTTTATAGATCAGTTCATGTATAGGCGTATAGAGCGCAAGCTGTCTGTAGCTTTCTAATTTCGATAAAAAGCAAGACACTTTCTCCTTCAGCTCTGTATTCTGCCCTATGGACTGATACGTGTTCAGATATTCAAAAAAGCTCTTTTCCATCACACCTGATTCTCCTCGGATCAGTGCAAGCTCTTCATCCGAAAACTCAAATAACGTACTTCTTAACACACTGCATAGAGAAATATCCTGCCTTGGATTATCGATCATTCTTAAATAATGAAGGACTTCCTGAATTTCAAGTGCCGAAAAATACCCCGATTTTGATGCAACATAACAGGGAATCCCCTCACTTTCCAGAACTTTTTTGAACACATCATCCCAGCCTGCATTCGAACGAAACAATATGACCATATCTTTATACTCAGCAGATCTAAATGCTCCACCTTGCTGATCCGTTACCTGATACACGCCAATCATACTTTTAATTTTTCCTGCGATCACAAGAGCTTCAGCTTCTTTTTTATCAGGCTTTTCTTCTTGCTCATCAGATTCCGGTACATCATCCTGCAATTCCTGCTGATCTTCATCTGCTTTTGTCTCTAATAAAATAACTTCTGTTTTGTAATAATCATTTTGTATATCGGAACGCTGATCAGATGTTTCTGACACATATTCCTGATAATTCGCCCCAGGATACAGCGCAGCATCTTCATCATAACCAATTCCGCCTAATGCTTCTGTCATAATTCTGTAAAAAACAAAGTTAACTGTGTCAAGAATTCCATTTCGACTTCGAAAATTCTGCTTCAAATCAATTCTGACACAATTGTCATTTTCAATCTTTGAGTAGGTTTTATATTTTTCCATGAACAGTTCCGGACGTGCAAGTCTGAATTTATAGATGCTCTGCTTTACATCTCCGACCATAAAACGGTTATGATTTCCAGATTCCTCTTTTGACAGACTTTTCAGTAAAAATTCCTGAACTAAATTACTATCCTGATATTCATCTGTCATGACTTCTTTAAAATACTCCCGATATGCGATCGCTGTCTTTGTTGGGGTAAAAGTACCTTCTTTTTCTTCCAACAGGATTGAAAGTGCTAAATGTTCCATATCGCTAAAGTCAATCAGATTCTTATCCTTTTTCTTTTTAGAGAATTTATAAAAAAAACTGCATGCCAGTATGATCAGTTGTTCCACTGCCCTGAATGAATCCTTCATGTCCTGGTAAAGAGTATCCTGATCTGTATAGAAATACTCATTTCCAATTGATTTTATAGATTTTTTTACAAAATCACGCACTCCTTTTACAAGTTCTTTTACTTCAGGATCGACACCCGCGTCTTTCTTAGATGGCAGACGGTCAAATACAACCGTACTAAAATACTGATGAAGACTCTTATAATCGTCGTGTCCGACAACATCATTCAGCTGTTCTCTTTCCTTTACAAGCAATGCTTCATATTGGAAGGGTCCTCCTTCCTCCCGACAGTGCTGTATTGCCGTATCCAATAATCCGATATATTCAAATAACTGCATCCTGACTGTAGCAATCAGGTCAATGATCATTTTACTTTCAAAAAAAGCTTCCTGCGAATTTCCCTGATATGTTTTTCGGCAGTCTTCCAGCCATGTTAGTGGAAATGGATAACTCATTGCGAAGTCATAGAGACTGCATGCATAGTCCATGACCATTCCTTCACGCCCTGGTTTACTAAAACATTCTACACAATGCAAAAAGGAAGGATCTGCCTTTTCAAATGCTTCCTCAAGGACTTCCTGCGCAGTCTCTTTCTTGATCAGACTGATTTCCCCTTCGTCTGCGACCCTGAATCCAGGATCAAGACTGATATCATTAAAGTTATTTCTGATCAGATACAGGCAAAAGCTGTCGATCGTTGTGATCTGTGCATTATGGATCAGTGTGATCTGTTTTTGAAGATGTGTATCTTCCGGATTCTCTTCCAGTTTTTTATTCAGTGCAGTACGGATTCTTTCTCGCATTTCGGAAGCCGCTGCTGAGGTAAAGGTCACAACAAGAAGTCTGTCAATATCACACTTATCCTCACCTTCTGACACAAGGCGTATGATCCTTTCAGTCAGGACAGCTGTTTTTCCAGATCCCGCAGCAGCTGACACAAGGATATTTTTATTTCTTTCCAGAATGACTTTTTCCTGATCTTTCGTAAATTTGACAGCCATCTATTATAGCTCCTTTGGATTTTTTTTCGCTATTTTTTCAACAAGCTCTTCTCTTGTCATCTGTGGAAATCTGCGTTTTTCAAATCCTGGAATCTTTTCATCCAGCTTGCAGACCGCTCTGTAATCACAATAAGTGCACGCACCGGATTGTTTTGCTTCATATGGGTTAATACAAATATTTCCTGATAAGATCTCGCGGCCAAGCATCGCTACTTTCTCATTTGTGAACCTGAGTAATTCTTCAAATTCCTGCTGTGAAAATGCACTGGATCGTTTTGAAATATTACCATTCCTGTCGTATTCCACCGGAATCACATCCGATTTTTTAACAAATGTCGCATCCAGTCTTTTGACGACATCATCCTGTCCACTCAGCGTTCCTTTTGCCTTAAGTTTCGCATGGATCTCGTCCTCCCATGCTTCCTGTTCCGGTAGTATCTCCGGTCTTGGAAGAATCGGATCATCAATATGATAATAAAGTGCTGCTGCCGGTATGACATGTTTATCCGGATGATTTTGTCTGATCAGGTCCACTGCAGCATTCAAATAAAGTAACAGCTGCAGTTGCAGGCCATTATAAAATTCAGTAGGTTCAAAATCTTTATTACCGGATTTATAATCCACTACTTTTACATAGATATCCTCATCCGATGCAACGTCGATCCTGTCGATCCGACCTCTGAGGTTCATTTTTTCATTCTCTGAAAGCCTGATTGAAACAGATGGAAGATCTTCCAGCAATGAAAATGGTACCTCAAATAGTTCAGGAACGAACGTTCCTTTTTTTAACTGATAGCTGATTGCATGAACGGAACGTTTCATGACTCTTCTGATTCTGTTGACCAGATAACTTCTTCCAGCCGTTGAGAATAATATTGTATCTCCATATGTCGCAGTCACCTCATTCACCGCCTGATCGACCAATTCGTCCATCAGATCATTCTTCGCATTTTCCCATGTGATTCCTTCTCTTTTGAGCCCGTTCGCGAACCCATCAAGAATACTGTGATACACTGTTCCCAGGTCGGAATTTTCAAAAGAATATTCACTTCTCGGCTTTAACATAAGACCATACTGAAGAAAATGTGCGTAGGCGCATCCTGCAAATCGCTCCAGCCTGCTGATACTATTGACCAGTACATCTCCATATAATTTTTTCACAGTCTGCTGGTATAATTTTTTTTCATGATACTCCATAAAGGCTGCTTTTAAAATCTTATCTGTTATTTCCTGTCTGTTCTCCAGTGATTCCATAAGTTTGAAAAAAGTATTCAGCTCTTTACTATTCACACTTCTGCCACCAGCATAATTTCTGAGAAGATCAGCCAGATATTCCATCCCTTCCAACGGATGTTCCAGTCGGTCACTTTTGAGCCCGGAATTTGTTTTGACCATAGAAGCACCTGGAAAAAGTTTTAACATGGTTCCAATCAAATATCCTTTTCTGAGCGACTTCCCTTCTCTTGATACTGCACTGTAGCTGAGATATAATTTTTCAGTTGGTTTCGTCATATTCAGGTAAAGATAAAGTCGCTGAATATACATCTGCATTCTGGGAGAAGGTGCAATCTCAAAGCTGTTCTGTTCCAGAAAATCCCTGTCTACATCAGAAATCAGACCTCCTTTTGCATCTCTTGCCGGTACGATTCCATCATTGACACCTGCAAAGAAAAGGATCTTGATCTCGTTCAGTCTGCTTCGTTCAATATCCCCGATCATGACTCTGTCATGGCTCAAAGGGATCGTACCGACCTGTATTTCAGCCAGCCCTGCTTCAAGAATTTCAGAAAATTCTTTAAGATCCATTTCCTCATCGCCAATCAGATCTGTGATCTGTTCAAGCAACTGCATGACCAGCCTGTAGATCTGTGCATATTCTTTCGCTCTGACCTGGTCATCCTGCTGCTTAAAATACATTTCGTAGTCATGAAGCTTCTCCTGTATCCTGATTTTTGTGATGATCTGGTACAATGACAGAACAATATCCCGCACACTTTTCCCTGACACAGTAAGCGGTTCCAGGCTATTCATGATCTCTAACCTGATCTCATTGAGTCGATCGGACATGGCTATTTCTCTTTGATCCAATTCTTTGTTTTCTATCTTTCTTTCCTTTGGATTCCATACAGAAGACCATTTTTTTCTTCCTCTGATTCCCATTTCCAAAACATAGTTTTCCAAGAGATCTATTTCCTCCCGACTGATATCGAGCATACCAGCGCGCAGGAAATGAAAGACTGACTCATAGGAAAAATTGGAAGTAAGTACAGAGATAGATGCTTTGATAAATTCCGTGAACGGGTTCAGTAAAATGACTCTTGTCTGATCCAGATAGCATGGAATCTGCTGTTTTTCAAACTCCTGTCTAAAGAGATGGGAATAACCTTCCAAATCTCCAGTTACGATTGCAATGTCCTGATATCTGATTCCTTTTTCACGAATCAGTTTACCGATCTCCTCAGCAATAAAGCAGACTTCATCTTTCGGATGTTCTGCCTGTACGATCGTTATGACATCGTTTTTATCTGAAAGACTTTTACCGGGGTATCGAAACAGTGATGCCTCCAAATGTGCAAAATATTTGTGATTCTGATATCGTTTCACCGGTTCTTCGAACATTTTAATATCTTGTTCCCTGATGATCTGATCTTCCTTACAATATCTGTTCAGTGTGCTTTTCATTTTCTGACCCATGTAAAAAAGATTCTGTTCATCCACCATGTCAGAACCTGCGCCCTGTAAATCTATAATGTTTGTTATAAGTACTTCCTGCGCACATTTTCCAATGGCACGAAGTACCTTCCACTGTACTGGCGTAAATCCTGTAAATCCATCCAGTGCGAACACACTTCCCGCTATAAGCTTTGAATCCCAGATACTCGTGGCAAGTCTCGTCATTGTGTCTTCTGTTGTAATATAATGATCCGTAATATAATTCTGAAACTCTTTCATCAGGATCTTTAGATCCATTAGTTTATATTGCAGCATTTTTCTCTGATCAGCACACTTAATCATAAGTTCCAGTTCGTTTTCCCCAATACCATACTGCATAAATTCAGATACTGCTGATTTCACCTCATGTATATATCCTGTTTTTTTCAGGTTACTTCCAATAACGGTAAGATCACCTTTTAAATTTGCTGCCACTTTTCTAAGGATCAGACTCTTGCCGGCATCATCCAGAATTTTTAGCTGTTCTCCACCTGTTTCACCCAACACTCTGTAAGCAAGCCTTGTAAAGCTCAATACTTCAATATTTATCATTCCATTTTTTGGATGACGTGCGATCACATCTTTTTGTGTCTGCATGGTATACTGATCCGGAACAAGGATAAAGAATCTCTGATCCGGTCGTTCTAATGACTGATTTATGATTTGATCGTACAAAAATGTGCTTTTACCAGATCCTGATCTTCCCATAATAAGTCTGATTCCCATGATGTTCCCCCTGATTTTTATCTATTTACTAAATCTTATACCATTTAACATACGAAGTCCAGCCTTGCTTCTGGCACAAAATCACGCAAAAAAACAGAGCAGAGTTCCCTCTGCTCATAAATAAGACTAAGTCGTATATCTGCTTATTATTGTTTCTTATTATTGTTTCTTGTTATGTTTCTTGTTATGTTTCTTATTATGTTTCTTATTATGTTTCTTATTATATTTATCGTCTCTTATTATTTTTGTTGTGTCACTTAACAAACATCAGCATTATTCTTCAAGAACACTGTCTTCCCCTTCAGGAAGAATCTGTGCAAGTATAATCCCTACGATTGCTGCAAGCGCAAGTCCCGAAATCGTCACAACTCCATAAACTGGAATACTATCACATCCAATTCCCAGAACTAAAATAACAGCTGCTATCATAAGATTTCTGCTATTACCAAAATTCAATCTGCCATTAACAAGAATTCGTACACCTACTGCCGAGATCATACCATAAAGGACAATACTGATCCCTCCGGTAACAGGACCCGGAATACTTGTAATGAAACCACCGAATTTCCCAAATACACCCAAAATGATTGCAAAAACTGCGGCAATTCGGATGACTGCTGGATCATATACTTTTGTTACCGCGAGTACACCTGTGTTTTCACCATATGTCGTGTTTGCAGGTCCACCCAGAAGTCCGGCTAATGCCGTTGCAAGACCGTCACCCAGAATCGTTCTGTGGACACCAGGATCTACCATGAAATTCTTACCAACTACAGCACTGTTCGTAGTGATATCACCTACATGTTCAATCATGGTGACCAGCGCGATTGGTGCAATGGCAAGTATTGCATCCGCTCTAAATACTGGTACACACAAAAGCTGTGCAAGGATGTTCTGGTCCATAAAGGATATAAAGTGTGCATTCTGAACTGCTGTAAAATCAGCAAAACCAAGTGGAAGACATACAAGATATCCAACAATAATGGCAAATAAGATCGGCATCAGATTAAAAATACCTTTTGCAAATACCGAGATAACAATAACAGTTGACAGAACTGCTACTGTAACAAGAACAGCTTTCGTACTGAACTCACCATTATAGTAAAAGGCACTGTTGATTGCACTTGAACTAAGGCGTAATCCGATAACTATAATAATAGGACCTGTAACAATTGGTGGAAGCAGTTTATTTACTTTTTCATAACCGAAGATTTTAATAAGTCCGGCAAAGAGTACATACACCAGACCCGCAATGATCAGTGCCCCTTTTACTGATGCAAGCTTCTCCATAAAATCAGGATCACCCATTCGTGACTGCCCAATAATGGCAATAATACCTCCCATGAATGCAAAACTTGATCCCAAAAAAACCGGTACCTTTTTCTTGGTGACCCAGTGGAACAGTAATGTTCCGATTCCTGCACAGAGCAGGGTAATGGATGTGTTCAGCCCTGTCAGCGCAGGTACTAAAACAGTGGCACCGAACATAGCAAGCGTATGCTGAATGCCGAGAATTAACTTTTGTCTCGTAGTTCTCTCTGTCAAAATTTCTTCCTCCTAATTTTTTATTCTCCCAGACAGCCGCGAGAGTAATTTATCTATAACACTTTACCGTGTTACATTCTTAAGCCATTTTCTCTGGCGGTATCTCCAGAGACTAAGTGGTATCTTGATTAGTTCATCAGATAGTAAAATAAAATATACGATTTCTACAGGCAGCCTGAATACAAACGCTGCAATTGCACCAAATAAAATGGACCCTGTCCACATGGTCGCAATATCAAGGATCAGACCGAACCTGGTATCTCCGCCTGCGCGGAATATCCCAACGATACATACTGTGTTCAGCGCCTGACCGATCACATAATAGGACATCATGAGCATGAATGTATTCATATAAGATGCAGTCGTCCCTTCAAAATGAAGTCCGCTTATGACAAATGGTCTTACGAGTAAAATGACACCTCCACCGATCGCACCAAAAA
>JAQVCQ010000011.1:0-21281 GCA_028689715.1 Lachnospiraceae bacterium | reverse complement strand
CACAGGATGGAAAGCATCATTGCAATTCCTATTATTTTCTCAATTGTTTTTGTATCTTGTTTTCCCCAGTACTGTGCAATAAGGACTGCAGCTCCCGATGTCGTCCCAAATAGGATCAGACTAAGAATAAAATATGTCTGTCCACCAAGAGATGCGCCGGAAAGGACTGTCTCGCCGACCCTTCCGAGCATGATGACATCGGCCGCCATGACACCTACATTAATGAGATTCTGTAATGCCATTGGCAGTACCAGTGCAAAAACTTTTTTATAAAAATTCTGATTCAAATTAATCCACGCTCTCTATTTATTCTGTCTATATACGGGATCTGCAGGATAACCACCCCACAGCTTCTGCATTCCTCTTTGAAGCGCATCTTTGGAGTTCTTCCAGTCAGCATCCCTGTTTCTATAATCAAATTTATCTACCAGCCAGGAAATCTCGTTCTGAAGACGATCCATTTCCTCCTGCGCAAGCTTTATTATAAGTTCCCTGAATTCTTCCTGCTGTTTTTCTCCCAATTGTTCATACCCGGCAGCAATCAACTGCCTGGAATGCATCAGACAGAACCCTTTTGATTTTTTAACTTTTTCCCTGAATAGTTCTTCCTTTTTATACATCATAAAAAATGTTTCAAGGTATCTTCTTCTGGTTTCTTCCAGACCGTCACAAAAATAACAGCTGTTTTCTTTTTCTTTGATCCAGCTTTCCAATCTGTCATTTCCCTGATATTTCTTCTTAAACACTCCTTTTGCAATTCCTGCCGAAGTGCTGCTTTTTGATATTTTTCCCATTTCTTCCAACAAACAGGAATAATGCGTTTTTAAAATCCATGCATTGCCAAGCGTATTTCCATATTGGAACATTAATTGAAAATGTTGTCTGCAAAATCCCTTCTGATCAGTCTTTTCTCTGATATCACTTTCCATATAGGACGCTGCTGATCCTAACACGAAATCCAGCATTTCCTGTTCATTTTTTCTTTCAAGGAAGCAGAACGGACATTCATCACCTGCCTCAAAGGCTTCACTTACAGGAATCGTATAGAGTCTTTCTTTCATATGCTTTCTCCCTTTTCAGATCTGGTGTAGCAAAACAACTGGTTCAGGAAAAGAATGTGCTCCTTCATCTCTTCGAACATTGCATCCGGATCAAATCCATTCGCATCTGCATATCGGTTTCTGATTCCTGCCATTGTATATTGAAGTAATGACTGTTTCATCATCTCATTACGATCAGATATTTCGCTCTCTGTGACTGTACCAAGTAGGATATGATTCGTCTCATTCGTGAATTCTTTTTTCTTTTCCTGAATAAGCAGAAGAATCTCTTCTTCCTCTTCCAGTTCTGCCTGAGTTAAAAACAGTTCAATATAAGGGTATTTTTTGGAAGCTTTTTGATATGCCTGTTCCACCTGAATCATTCGTTTGAAAAAATCTTCTTCTGGATTCTGGAGGATCTGTGCTCTTTCCATCTGAATATATCTGACACAATAGGCATAAAGAAACGAATAAAGACCTGCTTTATTCGTAAAATAGTGAAACAGAAGACCTTTGCTGATATCGGCCTCCTTTATGATTACATCTGTGCTTGCATGTTTATAATTACTCTTACTGAATACTTTAAGCGCAGCATTCATGATTCGATCCTGCTTATCTTTGCTTTGTTCAAAAAATCTGTCATTCATAGATAGCCTCATTCTTTTTAACAAAAACCTGTTACATTGACCATACCAGTCGCATAATATAATATCACACCATAGGTTCGACTTCAAATTAATTTCACTAAATTTTAATAATACTTTCATTTTCATCATAGTGCATGATGATTTTCGATATTTCCCTTTTCATTTTTGTGAAATAGTATTACAATAAACCAATAAGAAGATGAAAGAAAGGAGTATCCTTATGGCTAAAAATTTTGGTAAATTCCTGTTATTTTCCGCAGCAGCAGGTGCCGCAGCTGCCGGTATTTACTACTATCTGCAAAAGAAAGATCAAAGTGCTTCTTTTGATGATGATAGCGAAGATGATGAGTTCGATGACTTTGATGATGATCTTGACAGTACCGACTCTGCAGAAGCAACATCTGAGAAAGCAACCGGAACTGATTCCTCAACAGGAAACGGTAGAAACTATGTCTCGCTTAATCTTGATGATAATAAAGAAAAAGAAACACAGACAACAGAATCTCTTGATTCAGACAACGATGAAGCTGATTCCTATGATGAATCTTTAGAAGCAGTAGAAGAATTTTTCGACGACGATGATAATTCATCCGATATGGTATGATTAAAAAAGCATGAACAGTCAGACTGTCCATGCTTTTCTTAATTTTTTAATTCCTTCATGAATTTGTTCTGCACTAAGCCCACCGTAGCCAAGTAATATCATCCCTTCATATCCTTTCTGGATGACTTCACTCGATATTGCAAGTTCCATAAGCGGATAGACTCTGACTCCCTGTTCCATGGCCTGCATACTTAATTGATCAGCACTTCTTTGACGAACTGAATGCAGTAAAAGATGCAATCCTGCATTTTCTCCGGATATTTCGAACTGGTTATCCAAATCCTTTAGTTCTTCCAACAAAAGGTCATGTTTCGCCTTATATCGTTTCCTCATCTTGTTCAGATGTCTCTCAAAAAAACCCTTTCTGATGAAATCGTTTAGCATATGTTGGTCGATCCTGGAAACTGTGGATGCAAAAAAACCTGCATTGTCGTGATAACTCTTGCATAATGATTTTGGAAGCACCATATAACTGATTCTGATTGCTGGTGCGATCGATTTTGAAAAAGTGCCAATATAAATGACCTTATTCTGTCTGTCTGAAGCATAAAGCGCAGGAATCGGTTTTCCCTTATATCTGAACTCACTATCATAATCATCTTCAATAATATATCTGCCATCGGCTTCAGCTGCCCAATTCAATAACTCGATTCTTCTGCCTATTGGCATGACGATTCCAAGCGGAAACTGGTGTGCCGGCATAACATAGGCAAGACTTGCATTCCTTTTTTTAAGATCTTCTATGCTGATTCCACTTAAATCTGTTGCAGTATGGATGATCGTGTGTCCACAGGATAAAAGAACCTGGTAAGCCCGCTTATACGAGACCCATTCCATTGCAATCGTCTTTTTCTCACTGAATATTCGGTCAAGCAATAACAACAGATAATCATTTCCTGCTCCAATAATAATTTGAGATGCATCACATTCCATTCCTCTGGATGCATGCAGATATCTGCTGATCGTTTCTCTCAGTTCCGGTTCTCCCTGAGGGTCTCCTAACGCAAAGATTTCCCTGCTGTACTTTTGAAGTGTTTCTCTATATACAAGGCTCCATGTTGAAAAGGGAAATTTGTCCTGCTCCATTCCATTTGGTGAAAAATCAATATCATATACAGTTGTTTTTTGTGGTTCATTTATAGATAACACCTGTTCTTTTTTTACATCATCAATATGATATAATTCCTCATATTTACATACAAAATACCCTCTATACGGTCTTGATACAATGTAACCTTCCGATTCAAGCTGTTCATAAGCATTGGATGCCGTACTCCTTGAAACCTGAAGATTTTCTGCCAGTGCACGAGTTGAGGGAAGCCTCTCATTTTGAAGAAGCTTCCCCTCTCTGATTTCGTTCTTGATATGTTCATAGATCTGCTGATATAAATGTTTATCATCTGATCCATCAAAGTGTATTGTAAGTTCGATCATACTCTTCTCTGCTCTTTGATCTTCATGATCAAAAGTTCTTTTAGTTCACGTGCTTTATCCTTCATTCTGGGGTTTGCACCACTCATTACCAAAATATTTGCGATCAGTTTTGATGCGACATCATATTGTGAAAAATTCATGGATAGTACCGCGATCATATAATCCACAGTTGTTTCGTCCATCCCACACATCGGATAGCCTTCTGACTGTCTGGCTGCAAGAAATCCTTCCAGTGCATTTTTCAGGAATTCATTTTCTTCTGCCACTCCTTCTGTTTTATTCTTTTCATAATCAGGATCTGACGGATCCAGTGCTTCATTTCTTCCACGTAATAACCATCCAGCTTTTAAACAAATATACGCTTTTTCACTGGCTTTTCCCTGTTTTACGATCGTATTTGCGAGTGCCAGCTTATATCGTTCCAGAGCCTCTTCATAAGTATAGACCTCACTCGTTTCCTTCTGCGCTTTAAAAGCTTTCGAAATGATCTCCCTTATTTTTTTTGCCTGAAAGGCTGACAAAATTTTAAAGTAACGTGTCAGAGATGCATAACCACAGTGCGGGCACAGAACTACATCATACTTTAACAGATCAATTCCTTCATATTTTGGTCTTAAGTCCATGTCAGTTCCGATTAATTTTGCTTTTCCGATCTTGACTGTTCTGACTTTGAACTCACTGTCACAGACAGGGCAGGTATACGTCTTGTCAAACAAAAAGTCCTGTTCCATCTGCATCTGTTTTTGTATTGGTGTCAATGTGTCTGCTACATCATTTTCTTCCGGTGACTCGAATAAACTTGCATTCTCAAGGTCTCCCAGACCAAATTGTCCCAATCCATCTAATAGTCCTGCCACTTGATATCCTCCAATTCTAAAATCCTTTAATTCTTAGGTAATACAAAAGAACTTTTTAAAGATACGATCCTGTTAAAGACAGGTGCGCCTTCCACTGAATCCTTGTAATCCACACAAAAATACCCATGTCTGACAAACTGAAAGCTTTCGAATGCCTTCGCATCTGCGATGGATGGTTCAATATAACAATTTTTTAATACGGTAAGTGAATTGGGATTCAGATTCAGGTTATTGTTCTCATCATATACCCCTTTTTCTTCATCCACAATGTTTTCATAAAGTCTGACTTCAGCCTGAACCGCTTCTCTGACAGGAAGCCAGTGAATGGTTCCCTTCACCTTTCTTCCCTCAAATCCACTTCCGCTTCTCGTTTCAGGATCATATGTACAATGTACTTCAATTACTTTTCCGTTTTCATCTTTTACAAAACTCTCACACTTAACAAAATATGCATGCATCAGTCTGACTTCATTTCCAGGAAATAGTCTGAAATACTTTCTGGGTGGTTCTTCCATAAAATCATCTCTGTCGATATAAAGTTCACGTCCAAATGGGATCTGTCTGCTTCCCAGTTCCGGATTTTCCATATTATTAGGTACTTCAAAATACTCTGTCTGATCCTGCGGATAATTATCGATGATAAGCTTGACAGGATCAAGCACAGCCATCACTCTTTTCTTTTTCAATTTAAGATCTTCTCTGATGCAGTATTCAAGCATTGCATAATCAGCAGAAGAATTGCTTTTTGAAACACCGCAAAGGTCAACGAACAACTTAATAGATTCAGGTGTAAAGCCCCTGCGTCTCAATGCCGCAATTGAAACAAGACGCGGATCATCCCATCCGTCTACAATTCCTTCTTCTACAAGTTTCTTAATATAACGTTTGCCTGTCACGACATTAGTCAGATACATCTTGGCAAACTCGATCTGTCTTGGAGGTACAGGATATTCAAGTTCTCTTACGACCCAGTCATACAATGGGCGGTGATCTTCAAATTCCAGCGTACAGATCGAATGTGTAATTCCTTCGATCGCATCTTCGATCGGATGTGCAAAATCATACATAGGATAGATACACCATCTATCTCCTGTATTATGATGTGCCATATGGGCAACACGATAAATGATTGGATCTCTCATATTGATATTAGGAGATGACATATCGATCTTAGCACGAAGAACTTTTTCTCCGTCCCTGTAAACACCATTTTTCATGTTTTCAAATAATTCCAGATTTTCTTCCACACTTCTGTCTCTGTATGGACTGTTCTTACCCGGTTCAGTTAAAGTTCCTCTGTATTCTCTAATCTCATCCGGTGAAAGGTCACATACATAAGCCTTCCCATTTTTGATCAGTTTTACAGCTGCTTCATACATTTGTTCAAAATAGTCCGAAGCAAAATAGAGTCTGTCCTCCCAGTCTGCTCCCAGCCATTGAATGTCTTTCTTAATCGATTCGACAAATTCGATCTTTTCTTTGGTAGGATTGGTATCATCAAATCGCATATTGAATTTGCCGCCATATTTTTGTGCAAGCCCATAATTCAATAAGATCGATTTTGCATGTCCGATATGCAGATATCCATTTGGTTCCGGTGGAAATCTGGTATGGACCGTATTATAAACACCTTCTGCAAGGTCTTTGTCAATCATCTGTTCAATAAAATTCTTTGATATGACGCCACCGTCTTCAGTACTGCCTTCTTCATTTATTTCTAAAATGCTGTCTTCTTTTTTATACATTTCTTCGCTCATATTCTGTTTTCACCTGATCGACCGGTGAATAATACCTCCTCAAATCTGATAATAATTAATCATAGCACAGTTTTTTTAAATAATAAAGTCCATTTCTATCATGCCTGTTGCAATGGTAGTTGTTTTTGAAAATGGTACATTTCTCCCCTTTTTACTACATTGATTCTGTGTTATAATTAAATCGACGTAATCAACTTTATGAGGGAGAAAAAATATGTTAACAAGAGCCGAATTAAAACAACGTGCAAAAGACTCTATGTCTACTGCATCGATCCACCCTGTACTGGTCACTTTGGTCTTTTTACTGATCACATTTGCAGTAACCGGTATCATCAGTTTCATCAGCACCATTATCACATCCGCAATTGGGTTCACTTCTGCGCTCGCAGCAGACTATGAAACGGTTGCAGTTGGCGGAATGCTTGCCATGATGCCTGTCACCATGATTTTATCTCTGATTTCTTTTGCAATTACCTGTGTACTTCAGACGGGTTACCTTGCTTATACCTTAAAGACGATCAGACATCAGGAATCAGGTCTTGAAGAACTTTTTCATTACTTTAAACCAATTGTAAAATTGTTCTGCCTGTATTTTATGGTGCAGTTATTTACAGCTTTATGGTCTCTGCTGTTTGTTATTCCGGGAATCATAGCATCCTATCGCTACAGAATGGCTGTATATCTTTACCTGGATGATCCTGACAAAGGCATTCTTGATTGTATCCGTGAGAGCAAAGAAATGATGATTGGGCATAAGTTCGAACTCTTTGTACTTGATCTTTCCTTTATTCTTTGGATTCTATTATGCGCAGTAACCTGTGGACTTGCTGCTTTATATGTAACCCCTTATGCTACACTCACTAACTCTGTTTATTATGATAATTTAAAATATATCACATCTCCTCAGCCAGTTGAATCTGCTGCAGAATTTGTTGAAATGTAATATGATACAATAGAAAACAAATCTTTTTCTTTTCTATTGTTATATATGATCTAAAAACAGGATGTTGCTCAGTATGCAACATCCTGTTTTTGTTTTTGAAATAAAAAAGATCCGATTTCTGCAGTTCTTTCATGAAGCTCTTCATATAGTACAGTGAACATATCTTTTTCAATTACAAAAATATCTTTTTCATCTTCTTTATTTACTGCAATATAATCCCCAGGATTTCCTTTTGTATATTTTGAGTCATCAGTTTTTGGGAATACCTTTACTGACTTTTCCAGTTCTCTTGCATAAATCTGGTGCCGTCCGGATGAAATACATCGAAATGCGTGCTTGATCAAATTCTCGGATTTGCCATTCAGTCTGTTCTTTACAGTAGGAATATATTCTGTTTCCAGGCTGTACCTACCTTCTACTTCTACATATTCCCTTTTGAACTCCCATTCATTTAATACTCTGATATCACCTTTATAACCAATCAGAATATAAATTCCTTCTAACACATTCAGTGTTGTATCTCCATCTATGGTACGAATTGTAATAGGTGTGCCAAGTGGTAGTATATCTGAAAGTCTCACAAATCCTGTCATGATTTTTTTTCTGACGAACAGCTTCATATCTGCTCTGTCGATCTGAAATTCTCTGGGATATATAATATCAAAGCTTTCAAAATATGATCTGATCCTGCTATTAAAATATTCTTCGATCATCTCCCTTGTATACTTTTCTTTGAAATGCTTCAGATTGATAAAGCCACCTGCTTTTTCAAAATGACCACCGCCAGTCCCTATTTCTTCACTCAGATATTGTGCAAGTTCACTGGCCTTTACTTCCTTGCTGCAGCTCCTGACGGAAAATTTGTATCCATCAAACATCTGGTTATAAACAACACAGGTCCCAACTCCGTCAACCTGTAATAAAAAATCACTGATCATTCCAAGTACATTGGGATCACATGGTTCAGAACAGATCGTCGCAAAAGCATACTCTTCCTGAAAATGATATTTTTGAAGGGCAGCACCCGCGATCTGCAACTCCTGAAGTGTTAAATTACTATTCCGGAACTGACCAAAAAACGATCTGTCGATCAACAATTCATCTCTCATATCAAGATCAAGTGGATTAAATAATTCTGTGAACTGACTGGTATCTGCATAAAGACCACAGAACAAAGCCGTGGAAAGATATTTATTCTGATCGACCGGATACTTTTCATCTTTTAATAACGACCACACCAGCGTGGCACAACTTCCAAGTCCCGGATAGATTTCTCTGAACCGTACAGGAGCCAATAACTGATTTGAATCATCCTCTTCTTCAAGTTCCGGCTGGTGATGATCGATCATCCCGATTGCGTCAGGTTGGAATATCGTCACATTACCGGAACCATACTGACAGTCTACTGTAATCAGAAGACCTCTGATATGAGACCCTTCATCCGCTTTATAACGAATTGGAATTCCAAGTTTATGAAGCATCAGTTTTAAATTGGGTTTATGAATCTGATAATTACCACCATAGATAATTTCAGTTTTCACACCCTGTTCCTGAAAAAAGCAAAACAACCCAAAGGCAGATGCGATTGCATCTGCGTCCGGATTGTCATGACATTGGATCGTAATAGTGGAAAATGTTTCGGAAAGTTCTGATAAACGCATAAGGACTCCTGATCCATCATAATCAATTAATGTTTAAAGTGTCTCATTCCTGTAAATACCATTGTAATTCCATATTCATCCGCTTTATCAATTGACAGCTGGTCTCTCATTGCGCCACCAGGCTGAATAATCGCTGTGATCCCTGCTTTGTGCGCTACTTCCACAACATCATCAAATGGGAAGAATGCATCAGATGCAAGAACTGCTTCTTTTGTTGCATCCGGTCCGATCAGTTCCTCTGCGTGTTCAAAGCATTGGATCGTAGGCCAGATTCTGTTTACCTGCCCAGGTCCGATTCCAACAGTCTGTTTGTTTTTAACAACTGCGATTCCATTGGATTTTACATATTTTACAACACGCATTCCAAAGACCATATCCTCAAGTTGCTCTTTTGTAGGCTGAACTTTAGTCACTACTTTAAAATCGGTTTCATCATACAGTTTGCTGTCAATCGTCTGAACGATCAGTCCGCCGTTTACTTTTTTCATATCAAGCGCATGCTCATTCTGTGGCACATCAATATCTTTTAATTCAAGTACTCTGATATTCTTTTTTGTACAGAGCAGCTCAAGTGCTTCTTTTTCGTATGAAGGTGCCACAATTACTTCTAGGAAGATTTCATGCATTTCTTCAGCCATCTGTTTTGTGATTTCACGATTGCTTACAACAATTCCACCAAAAACCGATGTTTTATCTGCTTCAAAGGCTTTTCTCCACGCTTTATAAATATCTGCGTCACTGCCTGCACCACATGGATTGCCGTGCTTGCATGCCACTACAGATGGTTCGGAAAATTCTTTTAAAAGTTCTAATGCACCATTTGTATCATTGATATTATTAAAAGACAATTCTTTCCCATTATGCTGGATTGCATCTACAAGTGAGCCCTTCTGTTTTCCGATCTGTCTGTAAAAAGCTGCCTTCTGATGAGGATTTTCGCCATAACGCATGTCCTGAACTTTTTCAAAAGTCATGGTGAGTGTTTCAGGAAGTGAATAATCTTCTCTTTCTTTTTTCAGATAATCAGCGATCATGGTATCATAATTTGAAGTGTGCATAAATACTTTCTGCATCAGATAGAACTTAGTATCCAGAGACACTTCTTTATTTGATTTTAATTCAGTAAGAACTTTTTCATAATCAGCCGGGTCTGTGATCACGGCAACATCCTGATAATTCTTAGCTGCACTTCGAAGCATGGTAGGCCCGCCGATATCAATATTTTCTACTGCTTCTGCCCTGGTAACGCCATCCTTCATGATCGTAGCTTTGAATGGATAAAGGTTAACAATTACAAGATCGATCGTATCAATTCCAAGTTCTTTTAACTGGTTCATATGATCCGGGTTTCCCCTCATTGCCAGAATTCCAGCATGAACAATCGGGTGAAGCGTCTTAACACGTCCATCAAGACATTCCGGAAATCCTGTCAGTTCTGAAATCTCCATGGCCTCAATGCCTTCTTCTTTCAGTTTATGATAGGTTCCTCCTGTGGATACTATTTCCACACCTAACTCGGTCAATTCCTTTGCAAATTCCACGATACCGGTCTTATCCGATACACTTACCAATGCTCTCATAATTTTTCTCCTCTTTTTATCGCTATATTCAAAAACATGCTATTGTTTATCCGGCATGTATTTTGCCTCAAAATCCTCCCGTTTCATAGGCCTGTCACAGTAATATCCCTGGATCATTCGAACTTTCATACCTTCCAGTACATTCTTTTGCTCTACTGTCTCTATTCCTTCCACACAGATGCTGACACCAATGCTGGTTGCAAGCTCTGCGATCATTTTAATAAATGACTGTGAATATTGATCATCAGCCAGATCCGTCACAAAGCTCTGGTCTACTTTAATGACATCTAGCGGAATCTCTCTGATATGATTTAGTGAAGAATACCCTGTTCCAAAATCATCCAGCGCGATCCGGACGCCAAGCTTTTTAATATTTCCAAGAATTTCTTTCATTCTTTCCATATCATTGATCGCCAGACTTTCCGTTACTTCCAATGTCAGATTTTTAGGTGCGATTCCAGTCTCTGCGATCGTCTCTGCCACAATATCTACAATATCCGGCTGTAAAAGCTGTACCACCGACAGATTCACATTGACCTTATAATTTGGATAGCCACTTTCATTCCAGTCTTTGCATGCCAGGCATGCCTCTTTTAGAACATAGTTCCCAATTGGATTGATCAGTCCAAGATACTCTGCCAATGGTATAAAATCAGATGGGGGAATGAACCCAAGTTCTGAATTGTTCCATCTGATCAGAGCTTCTGCCCCGCTGCATGGTGATCCAGGTTTTTGTATATCAATAATTGGCTGATAATATACTTCAAATTCTTTGTATCCCGCAACTGTTGCGTCACGCATATTCTTTTCCATATCCAGACGCTTATTGGACATTGTACTGATGCTGTCTGAATAATATGCGACTCTGTTCTTACCGCTTTTCTTCGCCTCATACATTGCTATATCAGCTTTTTTAATAAGATTTTGAACACTGTCACCATCTTCCGGAAAAATAACAACACCCATGCTCATAGTACAATAATAATCCGCATCTTTTAAGAACCATGGTTTGTTAAAAATTTCTTTGATCTCATCTAAGATCAGGCTGATCCTTGGGTAGTGCTCTGAGGGAATCAGAATAACGAATTCATCTCCACCCATTCTGTAACAGGTCTTTTGAATCCCTTCTATCTTTTGAAGACTGTGAGATATGGATTTTAGCAGTACATCACCATACTGATGCCCCAGTCCGTCATTAATATGTTTAAAATCGTCAAGATCAAGATATAACAATCCACCAAGCAGATTGTTCTTCTTTGCATTGTCAATATGCCATGCAAGGTCTCTTTCACAACACATTCTGTTATATAATCCTGTCAAAAAGTCTGTATATGCCTGTTGTTCTATTTTCTTCTGATATATTTTCTTATCTGTTATGTCATATACTGCACACAATACTACCTGTCTGCCATCGACCCAGTTAATGTAAGTATAATGCAGATCATACCATCGATTCCTGAGTATGCTGTTGATCTCAAATGTACCGCCTTTGCTGCCCACGGGCCTTCCACTTTCAAATAATTCATCCAGTGTTCCGTCCTTATACTCCTGTTCAAATACCGTCTTCAACATCTTATTTGCAAATAGCATTTTTTTTGATTCTATATCTTTTACATAAATTGCACTTCCTACATTGTCAAGGATCGCCTCCAGAGACGCATAAGAACTTGCAAGTGAATTTTTCTGAATTCTTCTGACCAGAATGGACTGAATGACTTTGGCTGCATTATTCGTAAATTTAACATCTTCAATGTCCCAGATCTTTTCATTTTTACATTCATTAAAGCAGATATACATTGTCACGACTCCGCCTATGAAGATCGGAATGATGATCGTTGCTTTAATGTAAACCTGCTCCAACTGCTCTCTTTCTTCCGGCGTGATTCTGGTATCAGAAGAAATCACCATTGGCTTACTGTATTTTAAAAATGCTGAACGTTTGATATTACGAAGCTGGTTAAAGATCGAGACAACCCCAACATTGCACCACTCCGCCATAACATCCATATACTTACCATCTTTATTTAAACGAAAGACCTCAGCACTGCTGATTCCAAGATAAGCTCCAGCGATCTTTAAGATTTTTTCCATGACTGCTTCTACAGGCTCGTCGCTTTCAAGTAACTGGACGATTGCTGTCGTTGCCTCTGTTCTCTTTAATGAGATGCTCATCTCCTGTTGCGATGACTTACTTTTTCTGCTTTCTGCTTCTGCACTATATAAAAGTATTCTGGACTGCAGTATTTTAAATGAAGCGACCCTGATCAAATCAAGCGTTTTCATGAACTTCCGCTCGGTCGTGACTGCGGGAAAATCTGTGATCGGACCCTTCTCAAAACCAGCAGTTTCATAATCTTCCACGACAGCACAAATAAGCCAATTGATAATTGGCCTGCCTTCGATTTTGATTGAGATCGCTGCTATTTTCAGATTAGGATATTCTGTATTTTCAATGATCTGATCTTCCAGACTGCTCTCGGATACTCTGCGTATCATTGAGCTGAACCGCTCCATGGTTATCATTTGCCTGATCTGTTCCAGTCCATCATTATGACCTGTCAGATCCGTGATCCACTGGCCCCGGCTGTCTGTACAAAATGCAAAAACATTAGAAACGTCACAGACTTTTTCCTGCAATTTCTGGACTTCTTTGTTGTCAATGATATTTGGGTCGATTCCATTAAAGTCGTGGGAAGGTTCTCTATACTTAGTCTGCACTCGCCAGCCTCCAGATATCTCTTATTTTTAACCAGTCATATTATCTCCCCAGATATTATGTCCACCTCAATATTACATGATATCGTAAATGAATGCAATAAAAATAAGATGTTTGCATTAGCCATTTTGCTATGATAGAATGTGAATGTTCTTTACAGAACAGATGCTTTTTTAAGCAGCAACGGAGGCTATCAGATGCATAAAATCTTAATTAAAATAAAGTCCATTCTAAAAAAAGAACAGCTCTGGGAGATTTGTTTTTATACTGTTGTTTTTTTATCTATTCTGGCATTTGCCATTTTACAGCCATTAGGCGATCCACCTGACGAAATCAACCGTTATAAGGTAGCGCAGTACATATGTCTTCATGGTACGCTTCCCCATGGTGCTGATCCAGAGATTGCAATTGTAGGCTATGGTGCATCGTATGCATTTCAACCAATATTTCCCTATATGGTCATGGGATATCTTATGCGGTTCTTATTTTTATTCGTAACAAGCAATTTTTATATTCTTTCTTATGCTGCGCGTTTTGTCAATGTCATAGCTGGTGTCCTTATGGCTGTCTTTGTCAGAAAAATTTCAAAAGAAATTTTCCCATCAAAGTTATCTGCATGGGTAATGACTCTTTTGATCGTTTTTCTTCCTCAGAATTTATTTTTACATTCTTATATCAATACAGATTCTTTTGCCGCACTGTCTGCCTCCATCATTATTTATGCATGCCTGCGCGGTCTGCGTGATCAGTGGAGCGTTAAAACATCCATGCTTCTGGCGGTTGGTATCATACTGTGTGCTCTTTCCTATTATAATGCTTATGGCGTGATCATCGCAGCGATCATGATATTCTGTTATAGCTTTTTCAGACTGGGCAGTTTTCGTCCAGCCAATATCGAACAGCGCAAGATATTTTTTCAAAAGACACTTTTCATCTCAATTATTGTACTGGTAGGTGCGGGATGGTGGTTTTTACGAAACGCCCTTCTTTATGAAGGAGATTTTCTTGGAATGGCTGCACGAAGTAAATGTGCAATTGAGACCGCATTCCCACAATTCAATCCCCTTACGAAGGCTACCATTCAGGGTTCCGGTGAATCAGTACTTTATCTGTTTCGCGAAACTGATTTTAAATACTATTTATTCAAGAGTTTTATTGCATACTTTGGTCCTATGGCGATTCCTACCTATGAATGGATCTACAATATCTATAAATTTATATTTGTTTTTGGTTTGATCTGCCTGATACTTCCTGTAAAACGAGTTGAATATCTGGTACATCTGGATCAGAAGACGCGTGGCTTCTTTCATATTTCCATGCTGGTCGACTCCATCATACCGGCATGTCTTTGCGTATGGTATTCTTATTCCTGGGATTATCAGCCACAGGGCCGTTATATCCTGCCCCTGCTGATTCCATTCATGTATTTCCTGACAGTCGGATTTACAAGGTTCGACTCTTTCCTGTCAGAAAGAAATATGAAGCTCTCTCTGGTCACCAAAGGGTTTCAGATACTTCTGATCGTATTTTTATGCATTTCGCTATTTGCCACAATTCTTGGAGTCGTGATTCCATATTATCTTGCTATGCCGAACTGGTTCTTTGAAGCAATTGCCAGCTTCTCATAATAACAAATAAAATAAATAAACGTGTTATGTACGGTTCGTTTCCCATACATAACACGTTTTTAATTATTATTCTTCTACACTATAATTTGGCGCTTCTTTTGTTATATGAATGTCATGTGGATGACTTTCTTTTAAAGAAGCTGCTGAAATCTTGATGAATCTTCCTGTATCCTGAAGTGCTTTTACAGAATCCGTTCCACAATATCCCATACCGGAACGAAGTCCTCCCATTAACTGGAATACTGTATCTTCCACTGTTCCCTTATAGGCAACTCGTCCTTCAACACCTTCCGGAACAAGTTTCTTGGCATCTGTCTGAAAATAACGATCCTTGCTTCCATTTTCCATTGCTGATATGGAGCCCATGCCACGGTATACTTTATATTTTCTTCCCTGGAATAACTCAAATGTTCCAGGACTTTCATCGCATCCTGCAAAAATACTGCCCATCATACAAACACTTCCGCCTGCAGCAATTGCTTTGGTCATATCTCCTGAATATTTAATTCCACCATCTGCGATGATTGGAATTCCATACTCTTTTGCTACTGTATAACTATCCATAATTGCTGTGACCTGTGGTACGCCAATTCCCGCAACAACACGTGTTGTACAGATCGAGCCTGGGCCAATACCAACTTTGACTGCGTCTGCTCCTGCTTCAATTAAAGCTCTGGTTCCTTCTCCTGTTGCAACATTTCCTGCTACGACCTGAAGATCCGGGAATTCTTTTTTAATATTTCTAAGACAGCTCAACACATTCTCAGAATGTCCATGCGCGGAATCAAGCACGATCACATCCACTTTTGCATCTGCAAGTGCTGCAACACGTTCAAGATAATTTGCTGTAATACCGACCCCTGCGCCACATAACAGTCTGCCCTGTGCATCTTTTGCAGCTAGTGGGTATTTAATTGTTTTTTCAATATCTTTAATTGTGATCAGACCAACAAGATTGTAATTTTCATCAACGATCGGAAGCTTCTCTTTTCTTGCCTTCGCAAGGATCTGTTTTGCTTCTTCAAGTGTGATTCCTTCCTTCGCAGTGATCAGCTCCTGAGAAGTCATGGATTCTGATATTTTTTTAGAGAAATCGGTTTCAAATTTCAGGTCACGATTTGTTATGATACCAACCAGCTTTCTGCCCTCGGTAATTGGAACACCTGAAATTCTGAATTTGGCCATTAACGCATCTGCATCTGCCAGTGTATGTTCGGGAGTCAGGGAAAACGGATCTGTGATTACACCATTTTCTGAACGTTTCACCTTATCAACTTCTTCTGCCTGTGCTTCGATGGACATGTTTTTATGGATGATACCTATCCCACCCTGTCTTGCCATGGCAATCGCCATGCGATGTTCGGTAACAGTATCCATTCCGGCACTCATCATCGGAATGTTCAATTTGATGCTTTTCGTCAACCAGGTTGAAAGATCTACCTGATTGGGAATCACTTTTGAATAGCTTGGAACCAGCAGTACATCGTCAAAAGTAATGCCTTCGCCAATAATCTGACCCATTTTTCATCCTCCTATATTGAATTTGTTTATATTTTGAAAAGTTTAGCAAAATTCACATTTTATGTCAATCCAAAAAAACCTTCCTTGGAGCGACATTTTTTATTACATTTGCCAGTTCCTCGGAATTTTCAAAATAAATTCTCTGATTGCCATTATAGACCATGACCAGTCTTTTATCTGTCTGCTCTTTTTTCCTGGAACTAAAATCAAGCTCTTTCATATCACGGTTCCTGTAAGAATCCAGTCTGTGTGAATTAGCCGGTGCAAGAATTTCCATTCTTTCAAGCTCAAAGGTTGCTGCTCTCTTTCTCTTAGTCCTTGCCATGATTTTATCTACTGTAATCTCTTTATCCAGATATAAATATTCATACTCAACATCTGTATTCAGCCAGATCAGATAGGTTCCAACTGCAAGTGCAATACCTGCCGCCAGTATGATCAGATTTCCTGCCAGTCCAAGTAATAATGTTATGACTGTCAGCGCTATTCCAACTCCACGTAATAATGAATCGACCATTGTTTTTTCTTTTTTCACTAATATTTCAACATAACTTTCACTCATAAATTTTCCTTTCATGCCTTCAAAATTATTTTATCCTGATTTTCTTCATAAATGTAATGATAGTACATATTGATATTATATTCAAGTATACACAGGCCTGTATAATCCGACTTTATTCTTTTTTAATGATTCAATTCTTCTTTCTCGTTGACTTTCTATTTTAAAAACGCTATGATTTTTATTAATTTGTTGCAAAGAAACAGACACAGGAAGGGATTACAATACAAATGGCAATTTTAGATGAAATAAAAGAACAACAAAAAAAGGCTGCTGAAATGTCATTGAAGGGAAAATTAGACTATTTTTGGTATTACTATAAAATTCCATTTCTGATTGCGGTTGTTGTGATTATATTTGGCAGTTTTCTGATCAAAGATATGCTTGCAGCCAACCGTGAAGCTGTTTTGCAGGTTGCTGTTCTCAATAGCGAAGCAACTGCTCCTGAACCTGTCTTCCAGTCTGAGCTCGAGTCATTTTATGCGATCGATCCCGATAAACAGGTCATCACAATTGACAGTTCTTATCGAATTGACATAGAAGCTGCTGACCAGATGACAGTAGCCTCCTCACAAAAAATAATTGCAATGGTTCAGGTCAAGGAACTTGATATTATGATTGCACCTGCAGACATCATGGATTATTATGCATCCAATGACTTCTTTACAGATTTAAGTGCCATGTTCCCTACTGAACTGATTGCCAGACTGGCAGATCAGAATCTTCTGTATTATGCAAAAACATCAGAAGGAAAAGAAATCCCAATTGCAATAGATCTCTCCGGTAGCGAAAAGTTTAAAGACTCCGGACTCTATTCCTCGGTTACACCTTATCTTGCGGTTCCTGTCAGCGCACCACATCAGGATAACATAATAAAACTGCTTTCGTTCCTGCAAATGGACGAAAGCAGTCTGATCAATAATTAAGAAATACTTTATAACATTTCCTTCAGCATGGAGGTAATGATTTCGGGATTCGCTTTCCCTTTCATTGCCTTCATTGTCTGTCCGATCAAAAATCCGATCGCTTTTTCTTTTCCGTTTCTATAATCTTCCACAGACTGAGGATTGCCCTCCACGATTTCCTGCACGACTTTTCTAAGCTCACCCTCATCTGAAACAGTCTTAAGACCCTTCTCTTCTATGTATTGTTCAGGATCAATGTCTTCTGTAAAAATCAGTTCAAATACCTCTTTTGCGACTGAGCTGTTAATCACTTTCTTTTCTGTTAATTCAATCAGTTTAGCAAGATTCCTTGATGAGAACGTAATCTGATCCGCGTCCATATCCTTTTCTTTTAAAAGTCTCAAAGTCTCTACCATAAGCCAGTTGGATACTTTTTTGGGGAGTCCACAGATTTTTGTAGTCTCTTCAAATAAATCTGCCATTTTTTTCGTTCCTGTGATGATGTCAATATCATACTCTGGAATGTCATATTCCTCACGGTAACGTTTCATTTTTTCAGTTCGAAGTTCTGGCTGATTCTGTCGGATTCCTTCGATCCATTCTTCTGAGATCATGATTGGTACAAGATCAGGATCAGGAAAATATCTATAGTCCTGCGCATCTTCTTTTGAACGCATGGAATAGGAATATTCCTTGTTATCATCCCAGCGTCTCGTTTCCTGCGTAACAGTTTTTCCTTCTTCGATCAGCTCGATCTGTCTTTCCCGTTCTCCCTCTATCGCTCTTGTGATCGCTTTGAATGAGTTCAGGTTCTTCATCTCTGTTCTGGTTCCAAATTCAGCTGCACCGATTTCTCTGACAGACAGGTTGACATCCGCCCTCATGGAACCTTCCTGCAGTTTACAGTCTGACGCACCAAGATATTGAATGATCAGTCTGAGTTTTTCAAGGTATGCTGTGACCTCTTCTGCTGTTCTCATATCCGGTTCAGATACGATCTCGATCAATGGCACGCCTGATCTGTTGTAATCGACCAGCGTACAGTCTTCCCATTCATCATGGATCAGTTTTCCTGCATCTTCTTCCATATGTATTTCGTGAATTCTCACTTTTTTGCTTCCTGATAGTGTTTCAATTTCAATATATCCATCCCGGCAAATTGGCAGATAGAGCTGGGATATCTGATAATTCTGAGGATTATCCGGATAAAAATAATTTTTTCTGTCAAATTTTGAATATCTGCTGATTGAACAGTTGGTCGCAAGACCGACTGCCATTGCATATTCAAGCACCTGTTTATTTAATACCGGAAGAGAGCCGGGCATTCCTGTACAGACAGGACAGGTATGTGTATTTGGTGCACCACCGAACTCAGTGGAACATCCACAAAATATTTTTGTCTTTGTTGCTAACTCTACATGTACTTCAAGTCCGATCACTGTTTCATATTGCTTTGCCATTTCTCATTCTCCCTTCTGTATTGTGGGAAAACTTCCCCTGATTTTTTCATAGGTATAGGCAGCCTGTATCAGTTTCTTTTCCTCAAAGCTGTCAGCAATCATCTGAACTCCGATCGGAAGTCCTTTTTCATCAAGTCCACATGGAACACTGATTGCCGGCAGACCGGCAAGATTTACAGAAATCGTAAATATATCACTTAGATACATTTTAATTGGATCCTGAAGACTCTCACCTATTCTAGGAGCAGTAGTTGGTGCTGTCGGTCCAAGTATCATATCGTATTTTTTGAAACTATCTGTGAAAGCCTGTTTGATCAGGGCTTTTGTTTTTAAAGCTTTTAAATAATAAGCATCATAAAATCCTGAGCTCAATACAAAAGAACCTAACATAATACGTCTTTTTACTTCGGGCCCAAATCCTTCTGAACGCGTTTTTTTATACATATTATGAAGTCCACTGTAATCTTCTGTCCGATACCCATACTTGATGCCATCAAATCTGGAAAGATTAGAACTTGCTTCTGCTGATGCGATCACATAATATGCCGGTACTGCATATTCTACAAGACCCAGTTCAAATTCTTCAACAATTGCACCTTTTTCTTCCAATGCTTTTGCTGCTTTTAAAATACTGTCACGTACCTGTGGGTCAACACCTTCACCGATATAATCTTTTGGAATTCCAATTCTGAAACCTTTGACATCTTCCACAAGTGCACTGGTAAAATCAGTGGCATAACCATGTGCCACTCTGTCCATGGAAGTCGAGTCCTTTTCATCATACGTGCTGATCAGTTCAAGCATCGTCGCACAATCTTCCACATTTTTTGTGATGGGTCCTATCTGATCCAGCGATGAGCCATATGCAATCAGTCCATATCTGGAAATGGTCCCATAAGTCGGTTTCATTCCAACAACTCCGCAAAAAGATGCCGGTTGTCTGATCGAACCTCCTGTGTCTGAGCCGAGTGCTGCAAAACACTCACCTGCAGCAACTGCTGCGGCTGACCCACCAGAAGATCCACCCGGTACATGGTCCGTGTTCCACGGGTTCTTCGTCACTTTATATGCGCTTGTCTCAGTCGTACTGCCCATTGCGAACTCATCCATATTGGTCTTACCAATGATAAGTGCTCCTGCTTTTTCCAGATCTATGACAGCCTGTGCTGAAAATTCAGGGATAAAGTTATGTAAAATTTTGGAACTGCATGTTGTGAGCATTCCCTGTGTGCAAATATTGTCTTTTATAGCGATTGGAACACCTGCCAGTGGTCCGTTACATTCGCCCTTATCAATTTTGATCTGTAGCTCTTCCGCTTTTTTAAGGAGTGCCTCCCGATCAAGTGTGACAAAACTGTTGATCTGTCCTTCTAAAGCATCTATCTTCTCCAATACAGCCTTTGCTGCATCCAGTACTTTAATTTCTCCAGCCTTGATCTTTCGTGAGAGTTCAACTGCCGAAATATCTGTAATCTGCATTTTCGTACCTCCTATTCCACTGTTCTTGGGACTTTAAAACATCCTTCTTTTTGAGCTGGTGCATTTGCAAGAATACGATCTCTGCTGTCTGCATTGGTTATGATATCCTCACGAAAAACATTGGTTACAGGAAATACATGACTCATTGGTTCTACACCCGTCACATCAAGTTCATTTAGTTTATCAATATAATCAAGCATTCTGTTCATATCTTTTTTAGCCTGTTCTTTTTCTTCTTCACTTAGCTCCAATTTAGCCAGAATCCCTACATATTCAATTACTTCATCATTAATAAGTTCGGACATTTCGCTCTCCTTTCACATTAAGGTTCCAGTCTGCTGAGATCTCTTGGGAACATTGTCGTTTCTCTGACATTGTCTTCTCCCAGAAGTTTCATCGTAAGTCTCTCAAGCCCAATTCCGAGTCCACCATGTGGTGGCATTCCGTATTTAAAAGCATTGAGATAATATTCGATTCCTTCCTCAGTCAT
>JAQVCQ010000010.1 GCA_028689715.1 Lachnospiraceae bacterium | reverse complement strand
GATAGGACATGGGTGGAAGTGCAGCAATGCATGGAGCTGAATGTTACTAATCGGTCGAGGGCTTATCCAAAGGAAGAAGTTTGTGCGGATGAAATGTTTCGAATGTATTCGGTTTTGAGGGTATCATTAAGATAAGGCCCAGTGGCTCAGTTGGTTAGAGCGCCGCCCTGTCACGGCGGAGGTCGTCGGTTCGAGTCCGATCTGGGTCGTTTTTAATAGCATAACCCTACGGGATCTTAGCTCAGCTGGGAGAGCATCTGCCTTACAAGCAGAGGGTCATAGGTTCGAGCCCTATAGGTCCCATTTTGTATAGTGATCAACAGTATCAGCCGATGTGGCTCAATTGGCAGAGCAGCTGATTTGTAATCAGCAGGTTATCGGTTCGAGTCCGATCATCGGCTCTTAATGGATGGATTCCCGAGTGGCCAAAGGGGGCAGACTGTAAATCTGTTGGCACCGCCTTCGAAGGTTCGAATCCTTCTCCATCCATTTTTTATCAGGTGGAGATGTTTCAATATCTGACCAGGTAATAATTTCATAACGCGGGGTGGAGCAGTCTGGAAGCTCGTCGGGCTCATAACCCGAAGGTCATAGGTTCAAATCCTGTCCCCGCTACTCAATGCCCAGATAGCTCAGTCGGTAGAGCAGAGGACTGAAAATCCTCGTGTCACTGGTTCGATTCCGGTTCTGGGCATTTTGATTACAAAATAATATCTGGGGTATTAGCTCAGTTGGTAGAGCACTTGACTTTTAATCAAGTTGTCCGGGGTTCGAATCCCCGATGCCTCATTTTAAAGAGTTCTGAATGAACTCTTTTTTTGTGTTTAAAAATTAAAATAGTATAAATTGAAAAAGCATCAATTTTTAAAGTAAGACTTAAGAAAATAGTTATAAATTTACAATAAAAATATCACAGATTATTCAATTGATGTACACAATTACAAGTTAAACTATATTTATCAATTGAAAGGAGTCACAATATGTACGATACATTACTACAGGAAATGACAGGAATTAGACTTTATCAGGAAGAAGCAATCATGATCGATTTAAAACAATATAGAGAAGTTAAAGAAGGTATTATCATCGCTGAAAATCCAAAGGATATCATTATAAATAATAAAGAAATACATGAAATATATTTCAATTCAAACGACATCAGCAAAAGAGAACAATTTTACCTTAAGGTTAAGAAAAAAGGAAATCATAAAAGTATGATGTTAAATAGAAAACTCAATCTGGGACAGTATGGAAGCGAGTCATCTGCAAAACTTTCCAGAAAGCAGTACTTATCAATTCTTGAAGGCAAGATCGAGTGGATGAAGGAAAGTAAAAAAACGTTATTGAATGAATTTTACTGCAAGATTAAGCTTTTTCAGTATAGAATTGAAAAAATAGCAAGATACTATAGGGAAGAAATATACTTAAAATCAAAGAATATTCTAGTGATGTTAGATACCACAATAGACAAAGTCTGTAGTGACAGCACAATTTTAAATTGTAAAGATTCAAATAAAAAAATATTATTAACGGTTAAATGCAATAAACAGTTTACAAAAGATAATGATCTGATCGGAAATATTTTGGATTAAGATAAGATTTTTAATTGTTCTTTCCAGTTCATTGAAATAAAAGAAATTCCATGTTAAAATTGCCATGAATACTAGGATTGGCAGGGTGAAATATGGAATTTACTTATAGACACACAAAGTATGCAAGTTACATCGGTTATATAACGCAGGCAATTATTAATAATTTGCCACCTTTATTATTTATTATTTTTAATAAAGAACTTGAAATATCAATAGAACAGTTAGGAATTTTGATTTCATTTAATTTTGGAATCCAGATTTTAACAGATTTAATTGCTGCAAAGTATGTAGATCGAATTGGTTACAGAAAAGCGATTGTTGCAGCACACGTATTTTCATTTATTGGTCTTATTGGTTTGGGTGTATTTCCTGTTCTGTTTCATAATAGTTATGCTGCCTTACTAGTTGCAATGGGAATCAATGCAATAGGAGGCGGCTTAATTGAGGTTCTGATCAGTCCAATCGTTGAAGCATTACCTGGTGATGAAAAAGCTTCTGCCATGAGTCTGCTACATTCATTTTATTGTTGGGGACATGTTTCGGTTGTGATTTTATCAACAGTTTTCTTTAATGTAGCAGGCATGGATCATTGGAATATTTTACCTTTGATCTGGGCTATCATACCTTTGCTGAACGTGTTTTTATTTATAAAAGTTCCGTTATGTATATTGGTTGAGGAGCATGAAAGAGTCCCACTTAGAAAAATAGTAAAAGTAAGAGTTTTCTGGGTGCTTTTTATGCTTATGATCTGTGCAGGTGCATCTGAGCAGGCAATGTCACAATGGGCATCATTATTTGCGGAAACAGGTCTTGGTGTCAGCAAGAATATGGGTGATCTTCTTGGTCCTTGTGCATTTGCAGTTTTAATGGGAATATCAAGAACCATATATGGAATATATGGTGCGAAAATGAATTTGATGAAGACGATTGCCGGGAGTTCAGTATTATGTGTAATCAGTTATTTCATAGCTGTCCTGGCAACAAATCCATTACTTGCATTGGCTGGATGTGCTATGTGTGGATTTTCTGTCGGCATTATGTGGCCAGGTGTTTTTAGTCTTTCAGCAAAACATTACCCACAGGGTGGAACTTCGATGTTTGCAATTTTAGCATTAGCAGGTGATGTTGGATGTTCGTCAGGACCAGGATTTGTCGGAATTTTTTCTAACATAACAGGAAGCTTAAAGAGTGGTTTGGGATATGCAACGATATTCCCACTGTTACTGATCATAAGCATTTATATTTTACACATGCTGATCAAAAATCAAAGCACCGTAGTGCAGAATATTCCATATGAAATATCGTCTGATACAGGTGAGTAACAGAATAAATTGGATGCGATATATTTGACTATCATATAAAAAATGTTATAATATAGCCGCGGGGTAGACGTGGGGGAAATGTATACTTCGAAAGGATATAAAGTTTGAAAAAAATAAATCATACCACAATGATGATTGCTGTAATTTCTTTTGTTTTTGTTTTGATCTATTTCGTTGCTTCTCTTTTTTTTATCAATCATTTTTATTTTAACACTTATATAAATGACGAAACTTTTAGTCTTATGTCATTAAAAGACACCAATGAATCTATCAGACAGTCAATTGAACATTATGAATTGAATATCAAAGGCCGTGGTGGACTTAGTGACAAAATTATAGGAAAAGAAATCAATATCACATATGAACCGGATGATCAGATTGGTCAGTTTTTAAAAGAGCAAAATCCATTATTGTGGCCGATTTCAGTTTTTCGCTCATCGCATTACAATGCGGATCATTTAGTCAATTTTGATCAGGAGCTTCTTATTGAGAAAATTGAAGATCTATCATTTAATCAAAAAGAAAATATTATAATGCCCCAGGATGCAAGAATTTCTGATTATGATGAAGAGCAGGGACAATACAGAATTATAGAAGAAAGTGAAGGAACTTTGCTTGATCAGGAAAAAGTACTTCAAAGTATATCACAGGCTGTTTATGGACTTTTTTTGGAAAGTTCACTAGAGGAATCCAATGCCTATATTTCTCCGAAAATATATTTAGAGGATGAGTCTCTGCAAAATTCAGTAAAACGGATGAACCAATATGTAGGAACTTCAATCACTTATGAACTATCTGAATTAAAAGAGGTACTGAATCATTCTGTCATTCATAAATGGATAAAAAATGAGAATGGTCATGTTTTTCTGGATGAAGAGCAGATCAAAGGATATGTTAAGGAATTTTCAAAAAAATATAATACATATGGTAAGAATAGAGAATTTAAGACAACATCAGGAAATACGATCAAATTACCCAGTGGTGGGTATGGGTGGCTGATTGACCAGGAAGCTGAGTTCCAAATGCTTATGTCCAACATAGAAAATGGTGATGTACTATCCAGAGAACCTATTTATTCTGTCAGAGGATACACAAGAGCAGAGAACGACATAGGTTCAACTTATGTTGAGGCTGATTTAGGAAATCAACATTTATATTTCTATCAAAATGGTGAGTTGATTTTAGAAACAGATTTAGTTTCCGGGAATATGGTAAAAGGATTTGCGACACCACCTGGTGTATTTGGTATTACATACAAAGCCAGAAATGCCACCTTAAGAGGTGAAGATTATGAAACACCTGTAAATTACTGGATCCCATTTAATGGAAACATCGGACTGCATGATGCAGTCTGGAGAAAGTCATTTGGAGGAGATATTTATATAAATCATGGATCCCATGGCTGTCTGAATCTTCCAAAAGACAAAGCAGAAGAGCTTTATTCATTAACAGAACAGGGAATGCCAGTGGTATGTTATTACTAATATATTGTTTAGATAGTTCGGAGGTAAGAGTATGGGTGAATTAGTAAAGTTCCGTACTATTCAGGATGATAAGCTTGGAGAAAAGGACGCAGCATTATTAGAATACGGAAGACAGATACTTGAGTCGGAAAATTTTAAACAGACAATCGAGCATATGCAGCATGGATCAATGTCGGTATATCATCATAGTTTAAATGTTGCCAGATATAGTATAGCGATCAATCGGTATTTTAAGCTTGGTGCAACTGAAAAAGAGCTAATAAGAGGTGCACTTTTGCATGATTATTTCTTATATGACTGGCACAAACAACATCACGGAAAGTTGCATGGGTTCTATCATCCAGGAATCGCTCTGAAAAATGCAGAGAAGGAATATCATCTGACAAGCCGTGAAAAGGATATTATTAGAAAACATATGTGGCCGCTTACTGTCGTACCACCATTGTGTCGTGAAGCATGGATCGTAACAATGGCTGATAAATACTGCTCTCTTTTGGAAACAGTCAGGATTCATAATAGAAAATATGCACAGGGCGTGACAATCAATGGGTGAGATCATAAACAAACTGAATCAGTACAATAAGTCAGATATGTATCCATTTCATATGCCTGGACATAAAAGAAATTTTCCCACTAGTCCATTAAGTGATTTTTATGGTCTGGATATTACAGAAATAGATGGCTTTGATGATTTACATGATCCGGAAGGAATGATTCTGGATTCTATGAGAAAGGCCTCAGCGCTTTATCAAGCGGACGAGACCTTTTTTCTTGTTAATGGAAGTACAGCAGGTATTCTTGCCGGCATATCAGCAGTAGTAATGGAACATCAGAAGATTCTGATTGGAAGGAATTCTCATAAATCGGCATATCATGCGGTGTATTTAAGAAATGCTGATCCTGTATACATTTATCCAGAGTATTCAGACAGAGTCCATATTTGGGGAAGTGTGACACCAAAAGAGGTCGAACATAAGTTATTACAATACCCAGAGTGCAAAGCAGTATTTATTACTTCACCGACCTATGAAGGTGTCATTTCAGATATAAAAGAAATTGCAGAAGTTGCACATCGTTATAAAATACCTTTAATTGTGGATGAAGCACATGGAGCACATTTTGGGCTGGATAAAAGATTTCCGCAAAGTGCCATACAGCTGGGGGCGGATCTTGTAATACAGAGTCTTCATAAAACAATGCCTTCACCTACTCAGACTGCTTTATTGCATGTAAAAGGATCTTTGATCGATCGCGACAAAATAAAAAAATTTCTTGGCATCTATCAATCCAGCAGCCCTTCCTATCTTCTTATTGCAGGAATTGATGAAGCAATCGGTTATGTACAGGATAATGGTGAAAAACTGTTTGAAGACCTTTCTGCTAATTTAGAAAAATTTTACCTGAAAGCAAAAGAATTAAAATTCTTTGAAGTATTCAGAGGCTGTGATCGAGCGGATTTTTTTGATTTGGATCCAAGCAGAATTGTGATATATTCCAAGCAGAATCAGATTTCCGGTAAAGAACTGCTTCAAATATTATCCAGTCAATATCATATTCAGATGGAAATGGCTGGGATGTATCATGTCACAGCAATTTCAGGTATTATGGATACAGAGGAAGGGTTTAGCAGACTGATCAGAGCACTTCTTGACCTGGATCATAAGTTTACTGAACAAAAAAGAAAGTCCCTACTTGATCCTGTTACAGATACCAACATTTTTTTTATCGAACGAAACAAAATATTCTCACCGGGCGAGACAGACGGTTTTAATAAGGAAAAAGTAAAAATTCAGGATGCTACAGGCAGAATTGCTGCAGATTATGTATATCTTTATCCACCCGGTTCTCCAATCCTCGTTCCGGGAGAAATGATCGATGAGAAGTTATTATTACTGATTGAACGATATATGGAAACAGGTCTCAATGTTCGAGGGATAAGCGGAGAAAAAGAAAAATTAATTGATGTTCTCCAAAATGATGTATGATCGATTGAAAAGAACGAATCCAGGTGTATCATTTTATAATTTTTCATTTGATTTTACACGTAATTATGCAATAATAGAAATAATAATGATAAGCAGTATTTGATTCATGTATTAGTATAGAAAGGAATAAAAAATTGAGAAAAACTAAAATTATATGTACAATAGGACCTTCTTCAGAAAGTGAAGATAAATTAAGAGAATTGATGCTTGCAGGGATGGATGTTGCACGCTTTAATATGTCCCATGGTACACATGAAGAACATAAAATAAAGTACGACAGAGTAAGAAGCATAGCAGATGAACTGGGTCTTCCAATAGCGACCATGCTTGATACAAAAGGGCCTGAAATACGTTTGTGTGATATTGAGGGATATAAAACGGAACTGATCAAAGGGCAGAAATTTATTTTGACGACCAAGGATATTCTTGGAAATAATGAAGTGGTATCCATTACTTATAAAAATCTGATCCATGATGTAAAAGTTGGCAAGACGATTCTTCTGGATGATGGATTGATCGAACTTATGATCACTGAAATTACAGATACGGATATCATATGTGAAGTATTAAATGGTGGTCCAATTTCAAATCATAAAGGAGTCAACGTTCCTGGTGTTATTTTATCTATGCCTTACATCAGTGAGACCGATGAAGCAGATATTATTTTTGGTATCCAGACGGGATTTGATTTTATAGCAGCTTCTTTTGCAAGAAGCCGTGAGGATATTATGCAGATCAAAAGTCTGGCCAATGCATATGGAAGTCATATTAAGATCATTGCTAAAATTGAAAATTTGCAGGGCATTGAGAATGTGGAAGAAATTCTTGACGCAAGTGATGGAATTATGGTCGCAAGAGGAGATATGGGTGTAGAAATTCCAATGGAGGAAGTTCCTGTTTTACAAAAATCTCTGATCAAAAAGGCTGTAATGAAAGGAAAATATGTTATTACAGCAACACAGATGCTTGATTCTATGATTAAGAATCCAAGACCTACAAGAGCAGAAACAACAGATGTTGCCAATGCAATTTATGATGGTACAACTGCAATTATGCTATCTGGTGAAAGTGCAGCAGGTCTCTATCCGGTCGAGGCAGTTAAGACTATGGTGAAGATCGCCGTAAGAGCAGAAGATGATATTGACTATGTAAGCAGAATGAAAAAAACTGAAATAGCAGGTGAAGATATTACAACGGCTATTTCTCATGCATGTTGTAATACAGCAATAGAGCTGAATGCAGCAGCAATTATATCCATTACAATGTCTGGATTTACAGCAGGAATGGTTTCCAGATATAAACCGAACTGCCCGATCATTGGCTGTGCGATCACAAAAGATGTGTGCAGACAGCTGAATCTGATGTGGGGCGTTAAACCTGTATTGATCGGCAGAAAAAACACTGCAGAGGAGTTGTTTGATGCTGCAATTGCAATTTCTATAGAAAAAGGGCTTTTGAAAAAGGGCGATGTTGTTGTTCTGACCGCCGGAATGCCACTCGGTGTATCTGGTAAGACAAATATGATACGCGTAATCGAAGTATAAACCGGTAGGGAAAAATGGGCAAAATATTTTATATTATAGGGAAAAGTTCGTCCGGAAAAGATACGATATTTAAAAAATTACTAGAAGATCAGGACTTGAATTTAAAAACAATTGTATCCTACACAACAAGACCCATCAGAGATGGGGAGGAAAACGGAGTAGAATATTACTTTGTTGATGAAAATGTTGTAAAAAGAGCAGAAAAAGACGGTACCCTGATCGAACTGAGATCATATCATACCTGTCATGGAAACTGGATGTATTTCACACTTGCAGACCATCAGATCGATTTTACGAGTTCTGATTATATTATGATTGGAACATTGGAGTCTTACCTGTCACTAAGAGATTATTTTGGAAAAGATAAGGTCATCCCAATCCTGATTGAACTGGACGATGGAATCAGATTACAGCGCGCACTCGACAGAGAAAAATGCCAGGAGAATCCAAAGTATCAGGAACTCTGCAGAAGGTTTCTGGCAGATGCTTCCGACTTCAGCACGGAAAAGATCGATCACGCAGGAATTACCAGATCGTTTTATAATGATGACCTGAATCGCTGTATGAGAGAGATCAAAGAATACATAAGCAGAGATTTAGAATAGATACATCGATAGGGAGGTGAGTGTGTGGATATTAAAGTGAATCAAATTCAACCACCCGTACCTGCAGAGCAGACACAGCAGGTAAATCAGGCAGATGGTAATTTTAAGTTTATGCTGGCAAGTAATATTGCTGAGCAGGATCTTCAATTGCGTCTGAACACACTCATGGAAGATATTACGATGCAGGGTAATAAATTATCCAAGCGTATGGACGTAAAGGATATGAAGAAGTACAGAGGTCTCATAAAAGAATTTATGAATGAGATCATAAATCGTTCTCACGAATTTACAAGAGAAAATTTTTTGGACAGACGTGGACGGCACAGGGTTTATGGAATTATCAGACTGATTGACCAGAATCTGGATGAACTGGCACAGGAACTTGTGAAAGAAGAGAAGGATCATATTTCAATTTTAAATAAAATTGGTGAGATCAGAGGTTTGTTACTCGATATATTTACATAAGTATCATGGAGGATGTAATGGCTAAATTTTCTGACATTATAGGACAGGAATCAATTAAAGAATATCTTGGAAACGTACTAAGGGAAAATAAAATTTCCCATGCTTATATTATTAATGGTGAAAGAAGTGCCGGAAAAGAATTTATCGCGCACACTTTTGCAATGGCATTACAATGCGAAAAACCAGATGATGACAATAATCCGTGCCATGAATGCCATTCCTGCAAACAGGCTATGGGATATAACCAGCCGGATATTATCAGGATAACACATGAGAAGCCAAATACGATTGGTGTTGATGATATCCGCCAGCAGATCAATGCAGATATTGCAATTAAGCCGTACAACAGTCGTTTTAAGATCTATATTATGAATGAAGGGGAAAAAATGACAGTAGCGGCACAAAATGCGTTACTGAAAACATTAGAAGAACCACCTTCTTATGCGGTCATTTTAATTCTGACTACAAATATCCATTCATTACTTCCGACTATTTTAAGCAGATGTGTTGTTTTGAATATGAAGCCGGTAAAGGATGACCTGGTCAGAAAGTATTTAATAGAAACACTTGAAGTTCCTGATTATAAAGCAGAAATATGTGTTGCATTTGCAAGAGGGAATATTGGTAAGGCAAGAATACTTGCTTCAAGCGAAGAATTTGACAATATCAGGCAGGAAGCGATCACTCTTCTTAAAAACATAAGCGATATGGAAATTTCGGAGCTGATCACTGCAATTAAGAAAATTTCAGAGTACAAGATGGATGTAAACGATTATCTTGATATTCTTTCAGTCTGGTACAGGGATGTACTGTTATTCAAAGCCACAAATGATGCAAATCACTTGATTTTTAAAGATGAAATACAGTATATTAAGAAAGTAGCTGATAAAAGCGGGTACGAAGGAATCGAGACCATTATTGATGCTCTCGAAAAAGCAAAAAACAGGTTAAACGCAAACGTAAATTTTGACCTGACTTTGGAAATGCTTCTTCTTACCATTAAGGAGAATTAAAGAATGATAAAAGTTGTTGGAGTAAGATTCAGGGCTGCAGGAAAGATCTATTTTTTTGATCCCTTGAATTTCCAGATAAAAAAGGGTGAACACGTTATTGTTGAAACCGCAAGAGGTGTTGAATACGGCACAGTAGTTGGAGAAATGAAAGAGGTCGAAGACAACAGAGTCGTGCAACCTCTGAAACCTGTTTTGAGAATCGCGACACCACAGGATGACAAACAGGAAATCAGCAATAAGTCGAAAGAAAAGGAAGCATTCAGAATCTGTCTTGAAAAAATCAAGAAACATAAACTTGACATGAAGCTGATCGATGCAGAATATACATTCGATAATAATAAAGTATTATTTTATTTTACAGCAGATGGAAGAATTGATTTTAGAGAACTGGTAAAGGATCTGGCAGCAGTATTCAAGACGAGAATCGAATTAAGACAGATCGGAGTCAGAGATGAGACAAAGATCAAAGGCGGTATCGGAATATGTGGAAGACCACTATGCTGTAATACTCATTTATCAGAATTTGTTCCCGTTTCTATTAAAATGGCAAAAGAGCAGAATCTATCACTGAATCCTACAAAAATATCAGGTGTATGCGGAAGACTTATGTGTTGTCTGAAGCATGAACAGGATACTTATGAAGATTTGAACAGAAAACTTCCAAATGTTGGAGATTTTGTAACAGCAGATGATGGAATGAAGGGGGAAGTACAGAGTGTGAACGTCCTTCGCCAGCTCGTAAAAGTAATTGTGATAAAAGATGACGAAAAAGAAATTAAAGAATACAAGGTCGAACAGCTCCGGTTCAAAAGAAAAGTAAAAAAAGAGAAGATAGATATCACAGAAAAAGAATTGAAAGAACTTGAAAAACTGGAGAGCCAGGAAGGAAAGTCCAAACTCGATGACAATTGAGTTAAAAGAAAATGAGAGAATTGATGAGCTGCAGAGAAATGGTTATCAGATCATTCAAAATAAAGAGACATTCTGTTTTGGGATGGATGCTGTTTTGCTGTCAGGTTTTTCAAAAATAAAAAAAGATGAGAAAGTTCTTGATCTTGGAACAGGAACAGGAATCATACCTATTCTACTGGAGGCAAAGTCTCAGGCAAAACACCTGACTGGATTAGAAATACAGACTGAAAGTGCAGATATGGCAAGAAGGAGCGTATGTCTGAATCATCTTGAAGAAAAAATAGATATTGTGTGTGGTGATATCAAGGACGCCTCAAAATTATTTGGATCTTCGTCCTTTCAGGTCATCACGACGAATCCACCATATATGATTGGTGATCATGGGTTAAAGAATGAAGATCTTCAAAAAACGATTGCACGACATGAACTTCTTTGTACCTTCGATGATATTGCAAGAGAATCTGCAAAAATTCTTGTTCCCGGTGGAAGATTTTATATGGTTCACCGTCCGTTCAGGATCGCAGAGATCATAGCGACTCTGATCAGATATGGGCTGGAACCAAAAAGAATGAGGTTTGTATACCCTTATATTGACAAGGAACCAAATATGGTCTTAGTTGAGGCCAGAAAAGGTGGTAATTCAAGGGTCACCGTTGAAAAACCGCTGATTGTTTACCGTGAAAAAAATTGTTATACAGATGAGATTATTCAGCTGTATGGATTTTAATCCGTATCATACTTCCGGATGGAGGATCTGATGTCAGGAATGTTATATTTATGTGCTACACCGATAGGAAACCTGGGTGATATCACGTCAAGAGTGTTAGAAACACTCAGTCAGGTTGATCTAATTGCAGCTGAAGACACAAGAAACAGTATAAAGTTGTTAAATCATTTTCAGATCAAAGTACCCATGACAAGTTATCATGAGTATAATAAAATAGAAAAAGCAAATGAACTGATTGCAAAAATGAAGGATGGACTGACTATTGCATTGATCACAGATGCAGGAACTCCCGCGATTTCTGATCCTGGAGAGGTTCTTGTGTCAATGTGTTATGAAGCAGGGATCAAGGTCACATCACTTCCAGGACCTGCCGCATGCATCACTGCGCTCACATTATCAGGTCTTTCGACCAGAAGATTTTGTTTTGAGGGATTTCTTCCTTCTGATAAAAAAGAAAGAAGAACGATTCTGGATGAACTAGTCAGTGAATCCAGAACGATCATTTTATATGAAGCACCACATCATCTTGTGCGTACTCTACAGGATATTTATGTTGTTCTTGGAAACAGAAAGATCACACTCTGCCGGGAAATAACGAAAAAATATGAAACAGTACTTCCGACAACTCTCGAGGATGCGCTTGTCAGATATGAGCAGGAAGATCCAAGAGGAGAATATGTTATCGTTATCGAAGGCGTCAGCCTTGATGATAAAAAAAAGAAAAAAATGGATAGCTGGCAGGAAATGTCCATCGAGCAGCATATGGCATTTTACGAGAATGATGGGATAGACCATAAGGAAGCCATGAAACAGGTAGCTAAAGATCGTGGTATCTCTAAACGAGAGGTTTATCAGTATCTTGTGAAAAACAGTTGACAAATCAGAATCTAAATAATATACTTTGAATGTCAAACTATCCAGCGCTAAAAAAGGAGAATATAAAAAATGTTAGAAAAAGTAAGAGAAGTAATCGCAGAGCAGTTAAGTATCGATCCTTCCACAATTACGGAAGAAACAAAATTTAAAGAAGACCTTGGAGCAGATTCCCTTGATCTGTTCGAAGTTGTTATGGCTCTGGAAGACAGCTACGGAATTGAAATTCCACAGGAAGATCTTGAAGGTCTGAAAACTGTTGGAGCAGTAATTGAATACTTAAAAGAAAAAGGGATAGAAGCGTAATAAAAGAGGAAGTCTTTTATCAGAAATAAGATAAAGGACTTCCAGTTTTTTACTATAATAGTTTGAAACTCAAAGTATAAAAAACACCAGAATGTATGGAGACATGCAGAATCAGGAGAACGGTATGGCAAAAATAGCATTTATATTTCCGGGACAGGGTGCCCAATATATTGGAATGGGTCAGGATTTTTTTGAAAATAGTGAACTATGCAGAGAAGTATATCAAAAAGCATCTGAATGCACCGGAATTAATATAGAAGAACTATGTTTTCAGGAAAATGATAGATTGAATATAACAGAGTATACGCAAATAGCCATGGTAACAACAGAAATTGCGATGCTTCGTGCTATAGAGGAAAAAGGGATCAAAGCTGATGTGACAGCGGGACTTAGCCTGGGAGAATATGCGGCACTTGCAGCATGCGGAGCATGCAGGGATAAAGATATTTTTCGTCTTATCAGAAAAAGAGGAATATATATGCAGGAGGCATATCCTGTTGGAGGGGCAATGAGTGCAGTTCTTGGGCTTGATGCTGCCGTGATCGAAAAAATATGTAAGGAACATGCAGGTGTGGTAGGAATTGCCAATTATAATTGCCCTGGACAGATCGTTATCAGTGGAGAAGAAGCTGCTGTATCAGATGCTTCAAAATTACTGTTGGAAGCTGGTGCAAAACGTTGTATCCCACTCAAAGTAAGTGGTCCATTTCACTCACCTTTGCTTGCGATTGCAGGAACAAGATTAAAAGAAGATCTTCTTTCACTGGATTTCATGCAACCTTCTTATCCTTACATTTCGAATGTTACAGCAGATGTGGTCTCTGATCCAAATGATATTCCGAAACTACTTGAAATGCAGGTCTCATCTTCGGTCAGATGGCAGCAGACCATAGAGAAAATGATTGCTGACGGGGTAACGAATTTTGTTGAGATCGGACCAGGGAAAACACTTGCTGGATTTGTAAAAAAGATCAGTACAGAGGTCAGAGTGATCAACATTGAAAAGTATGAAGATATGGAAGCTGCGGCAGCGATCCTTTTATAAGAAGTAGTTAAGGATCTGAGTACTGAAAGGAGAATACTTATGTTAAGTGGAAAAATAGCGCTGATTACCGGTGGCAGCAGGGGAATTGGAAGACAATGTGCATTGACGCTGGCGGGTTATCACGCTGAGGTCATTATTAATTATAATGGTTCTGAAGAAAAAGCGATGGAAACAGTAGAAGAAATAAGAAAAATTGGGGGCAGGGCCCATGCTGTAAAATTTTCGGTTTCTGATTTTGAGGCAGGACAGAAAGCAGTCAGCCAGTTGATTGAAGAATTTGGGCATATTGATATTCTGGTCAACAATGCTGGTATTACAAAGGATAATTTAATCCTGAAAATGAATGATCAGGATTTTAACGAAGTCCTGCAGGTGAATCTTTCCGGAAGTTTTCACATGATCAAACACTTGTATAAACAGTTCATGAAACAAAAATACGGCAGGATCATTAATGTATCTTCTGTATCAGGTATCATGGGAAATGCCGGACAGGCTAATTATTCAGCGTCAAAAGCAGGCGTGATCGGCTTGACAAAAAGTGTGGCAAGAGAACTTGCGACTAGAAACATAACAGTAAATGCAGTAGCTCCGGGATATATAGATACTGATATGACGCATGCAATGACAGATACAGCAAAAGAAGCTGTGGTCTCACAAATTCCAATGAAGAGAGTGGGAAATTGTGAAGATGTTGCAGAAACAATCGCATTTTTATGTAGTGACAAAGCATCCTATATTACCGGACAGGTAATATCTGTGGATGGCGGAATGCACATGTAGAGAGGATATGGTATGAGTAGAAGAGTTGTAGTAACTGGAATGGGAGCAATTACTCCAATTGGTAATTCTGTTGAAGAATTCTGGGGCGGAATCAAAGAAAAGAAAATCGGTTTTGGTCCAATCACAAAATTCGACACTGAAAATTATAAATGCAAACTTGCAGCAGAAGTAAAAGACTTTGATGCAGGAAAATTCATGGATCCTAAAGCAGCAAAAAGAATGGAATTATTCTGTCAGTATGCTGTAGCAGCTTCCAAAGAAGCAATTGAAGACTCCGGTCTTGATCTGGAAAAAGAGGATGCATTCCGTATGGGAGTTTCTGTTGGTTCAGGAGTCGGATCTTTACAGGTCATGGAACGTGAACATGCAAAACTACTGGAGAAAGGTCCAGGCAGAGTAGCACCGCTTCTGGTCCCTTTGATGATCACAAATATGGCTGCAGGGAATGTTTCAATTCAATTTGGGTTAAAAGGAAAAAATATCAATGTTGTAACAGCTTGTGCAACAGGAACCAACTCTATTGGCGAAGCAATGAGATCAATTCAGTATGGTGAAGCAGAGGTCATGCTGGCTGGTGGCTGTGAAGGCAGTATTTCGCCGATCGGTATCGCAGGATTTAGTGCACTGACAGCATTGACAAGTTCAAATGATCCGGCCCGATGCTCAATTCCATTTGACAAGGAAAGAAGCGGTTTTGTCATGGGAGAAGGTGCAGGAGTCGTTGTTCTGGAAGAATTAGAACATGCGAAAGCACGTGGAGCAAAAATATATGCTGAAGTCGTCGGATATGGTTCTACCGCAGATGCATATCATATTACATCACCGGCAGAAGATGGAAGCGGCGCAGCGAAAGCGATGGAATATGCAATAAAAGATGCTGGAGTCGCACCGGAAGAAATTGAATATATTAATGCACATGGAACAAGCACGCACCACAATGATTTATTTGAAACAAGAGCGATCAGACTTTTGTTCAAAGATCATGCTGATCAAATGAAGATCAATTCAACAAAATCAATGGTAGGTCATCTTCTTGGGGCAGCAGGTGCTGTTGAATTTATCGCCAGCGTAAAAGAAGTGCAGGAAGGCTATCTTCATGCCACAGTTGGATACCAGATCCCCGATGAAGAATGTGATCTGGATTACTGTAAAGACGCATGTAACAAAAATATCAGATATGCATTATCCAATTCTCTTGGTTTTGGAGGACACAATGCAAGTATCCTGATTAAAAAATGGGAGGAATCATAATGTCAGTCCTCTCAGCAAAAGAAATTATGGAAATCATTCCTCATAGACAGCCATTTATGCTGATCGATACGATTGAGGAGCTTGAACCTGGAAAAAGAGCTGTTGCCAAAAAATGTGTTACTTATAATGAACCGTTTTTTTTAGGACATTTTCCTTCTGAACCAGTTATGCCAGGCGTTCTTATTATTGAAGCACTTGCACAGTCTGGTGCAGTAGCTATTTTGTCTCTTGATGGAAACAAAGGTAAAACTGCTTATTTTGCAGCGATCAATCATGCTAAATTCCGTGGTAAGGTCATTCCGGGAGACGTACTATTTCTTGAGACAGAAATCATCAAAATGAAAGGTCCTATTGGCGTAGGGAATGCTGTTGCCAGAGTAAATGGAGAAATTGTAGCAAGTGCAGAACTTACTTTTGCCATAGGAAGTGGAAAATAATGAAAAGTAATCTGGAACCATTGAAAATAGGAGAATACATTGCATCGATACCGGTCGTTCAGGGTGGTATGGGCGTTGGAATCAGTTTATCCGGTCTGGCATCAGCGGTTGCCGCTGCCGGAGGGATCGGGACTATTTCTGCTGCTCAGATTGGATTTCGGGATCCAGATTATGACAGGAATCCGCTTGAAACAAATCTCAGAGTGCTGAAAGAGGAAATCAGAAAGGCAAAAGAGAAAGCCTGTGGTGGAATCATAGCAGTAAATATTATGGTAGCAACAAAGCTTTATGAAAAATATGTGAAAGCAGCTCTTGAAGCAGGTGTAGATATGATTGTGTCAGGTGCAGGACTTCCCATGACATTACCAGCGCTTGCAAAAGGGTTCGCAGCAAAACTTGTACCAATCGTATCTTCAGTAAAGTCTGCAGATGTAATCTGTAAATACTGGATGAAGAAATATGAAGTTGCTCCGGATATGATTATCATTGAAGGACCTCTGGCTGGAGGGCATCTTGGATTCAGCAACGAAGATCTTGAGAGGATCGATCAGTTGGACTTTGATTCAGAGATCAGATCGATCATTGGAAAAGTGAAAGAATACAGTACGCTTGCAAACAAAGAAATTCCTGTTGTTGTTGCAGGAGGTATTTACTCTAGAGAAGATCTTGAGCATGCAGTCAGCCTTGGCGCAAATGGCGTTCAGATAGGAACGCGGTTCGTGACGACCTATGAGTGTGATGCTTCTGATGCATATAAAAATGCATATATCAATGCTGAAAAAGAAGATATTATGATTGTAAAAAGTCCGGTAGGAATGCCAGGAAGAGCAATAAAGAATACATTTATCGAAAAAACGAAGCAGGGAATAGTTCCACATATTGGATGTCATCTCTGCATTAACGGATGTAATCCGGCAACAACACCTTACTGTATTACGGAAGCCTTAACAAATGCAGCAAAAGGAAGTACTGAAGAGGGATTGATTTTTTGTGGTGCAAATGCTTACAGAGCCACAAAACTTGAACATGTAAGTGATATCATGGAAGAATTCAGTCCGTCACAGGATGGAGGAAGAAAATGACAAGTAGAATTATAGGTACCGGAAGTTATCTTCCAGAACTTGCGGTGACAAATGATGATCTTGCAAAGATTATGGATACGTCTGATGAATGGATATCCAGCAGGACTGGTATTCGACAGAGACGACTCGTTAAACATGAAACAACAGCATTTATGGCCTCGGAAGCAGCTAAGATTGCATTGCTGGAAGCAGGAATACGTGCTGAAGAGATAGATTTGATCATTGTAGGTACCATTACAGGAGATTATATAACACCAAGCACAGCATGTGAAGTACAGGCAGCACTGGGTGCAGTGAATGCAGCAGCTTTTGATGTCAATGCCGCATGTACAGGTTTCATGACTGCACTTCATACAGCTTATGCATATATGGCAGCAGGTATCTACACAACAGCACTGGTAATCGGTGCTGAGACCCTTTCCAAGATCATGGACTGGGAAGACAGAAGTACCTGTGTACTTTTTGGAGATGGAGCCGGTGCAGCAATTGTTAAAAAAGACAATGTTGGGCTGATCAGTCTTGTACAAGGATCAGATGGCGAGAAGGGGATGAACCTGTCATGTAAAAACAGAGGAAATAACCATCCTTTTATCAAAGGAGATCCAAGTACTTATTATACAGAAATGAATGGACAGGAAGTGTACAAGTTTGCTGTAACGAAAGTACCCCAGTGTATTATGGAAGTACTGGAACAGGGGAGTATTGCCCCTGAAGAAATAAAATACTTTATTCTACATCAGGCAAATATGAGGATTATTCAGTCAGTCGCTAAGAGATTAAAGGTAAATGAGGATAAGTTTCCTATTTCACTTGATACATGTGGAAATGTTTCGGCGGCAAGCATTCCGATTCTGTTAGATAAGGTTAACAAAGAAGGGCTTCTGAAAAGAGGAGATAAGCTGGTACTTGCAGGATTTGGCGGAGGTCTGACCTGGGGTGCAACTGTTATAGAATGGTAAGATAAAACTTGAATTTACAAAAGAAAGATTTTCATAAGAAAGGCTTCTGTCGGTTTGACAGAAGCCTTTTGAGCTAAGTATTAATATAATTCGAACTGCTCGACCAGCTGTTTTAGATGATATGCTTCAGACTTCAGTGAGTTCGATATCTCGGCTGTTTCGGATGCATTTTCAGCGTTATGATTCACGACAGTCGCAATTTGTTCTACAGCAGATGAAAATTGTTTTAACAAATCGCTCTGTGTCTGTGAACCTTCACTGATCTGGTCCATTATTCCTGTGATATCTGTTGCGATTTCAGCCAATGCACTGGATGAGGAGGCTGTGTGATCTGCGATCTCAGCTCCTTTTTCTACAGCAGAAACTGTATTTGATATCAGAGTAGATGTCATTTTTACTGCATCCACACTTTGGTTTGCAAGATTACCGATCTCGCCGGCGACAACTGCAAAACCGCGTCCCAGTTCACCTGCTCTTGCAGCTTCGATCGAGGCATTGAGAGACAGGAGATTTGTCTGACTTGCTATATTTTCAATGGTCTGAATAATCTTTATGATCTCGTTGGTGGATAATTTGATATCGTCCATCGCCTTTAACAAATCCTGTATCTCAGTATTATTCTGATTTACAGTATCCGCCATACCGGTCACCTTATTTCTTGCATCCAGAGCATTGGTGGCATTATTGGATACCTGATGTGTAATTTCCTGTATAGATGCAGTTAATTCCTGAATGGAACTTGACTGGTCTGATGTCCCATCTGAAAGTCTTGCGGCAGAATCGTACATGATTTCTGATTTATCTGCAACTGTTTCTGATGATGTTTCAATGGTCTGAAGCGTTTTGTTTAATGAAGAAGAAATGGAAAGCAGTGCATCTTTAATTTTATGAAATTCACCATCAAACGAACTGCGTATCTGCAATTTCATATTACCATTCGCCAGCTGGGTCAGGATTTCAGCAATTTCATTAATATAGGAGCTATAAAGATTTAGCTGAAGAAGTGTTTTCTCAATTGAAACAGCCAGATCACCGAATTCATCTTTGGTCTTACTGGACGCATCAATTCTTACATTTAAATTTCCTGAAGCTATTTCTTCTAAAGGTTCTTTTACACTGCTAATTTTGATCAGAATAGATTTTGAAATCAGTTTTGAAAATAAATAACCGGTTATGACGGCAATTACATAAATAACAGACATCAGAATTCTGTTATTGAATACAATAGATAATAGGAACTGGATCGTCAAAAATGATACAGCCACAGCTGGCAGGGCAGCAATCCTCAATCGAATTCTCATATCTTTCATACGATTTATTAATGTTTCCATGTTACAACCCTTTCTTTTACATTTTTTTAAGAAACTTCATTTTTTCTTAATATTTATTATATGATTAAAATATAAGGATGTAAATATAGGCAGATTAAACACATGCATAATTGTATCAATATTTCGTAAATATATAATATTTTACTGTAAATTAATAACAAATAATGATAAAATACTGTCATATAAACATATTCTATTTCACGTAGAGGAGTGTTACGATGGCAGAAATTCAAAATAAAACAATTCATTTGGTCGCCTTTGATAAAATTGAAGGATATGATGTTCGTCCGGGTTTTTATGAAATTAATGGAGCAACTGCCATTCCTGGTGGGGTCAATTTTACGGTCCACTCGAATCAGGCAACATCCTGTGAACTGTTATTATTTCGCAGAATGGAAAATGAACCATATGCCATTCTTAAATTTCCGGGTCATTACAGGATCGGCAATGTATTTTCCATGATCGTGTTTAAGTTAAATATTGAAGAATTTGAATATGCATACAGGCTGGAAGGTCCTTATAATCCGCAAAAAGGGATTATTTTTGATAAAACAAAGATGTTACTCGACCCTTATGCCAAGGCAGTAACAGGACAAAGTGTATGGGGAAAAAGACCGGATGCAGGATTTCATTATAAGGCAAGGGTCGTAAAGGATGATTTTGACTGGGGTAACAGTAGGCAGCCACTTCTTCCGCTTGATGATCTTATCATTTATGAACTGCATGTAAGAGGGTTTACCAGACATGAGTCTTCAAATGTTGTAAATCCCGGAACATTTGCCGGTTTGATGGAGAAGATCCCTTACCTGAAAGAATTGGGAATTACAGCGGTAGAGCTGATGCCGGTATTTGAATTTGATGAACTCCGTGACCGAAGGGAAGTAAATGGTGAAGCACTTCTTGATTATTGGGGATACAACACAGTCAGTTTTTTTGCACCTAACACAGGGTATTGTGCAGGGATCGAGTATAACAGAGAAGGTAACGAATTAAAACAGCTGATCAAAGCATTAAATGATGAAGGGATTGAAGTATTTCTTGATGTTGTATTCAATCACACTGCTGAAGGAAATGAATATGGTCCCTATTTTTCATTTAAAGGAATTGATAATAATATTTATTATATGCTGACACCGGAAGGTTACTATTACAATTTTAGTGGTTGTGGAAACACTTTGAACTGCAATCACCCGATTGTTCAGCAAATGATCATTGAATGTCTCCGATACTGGGTCACGACATATCGCGTTGATGGGTTCCGTTTTGATCTTGCAAGCATACTTGGACGCAATGAAGATGGTTCCCCCATGAGTAAGCCACCACTTCTGCAAAGTCTGGCTTTTGACCCGATCCTTGGCAAAGTAAAATTGATCGCAGAAGCCTGGGATGCAGGAGGACTTTATCAGGTAGGGACATTTCCGGCCTGGAATAGATGGATGGAATGGAATGGGAAATACAGAGATGATATAAGAAGCTTCTTAAAAGGAGACTTTGGAATTATACAAGAAGCAGCGAGCAGAATCCTGGGATCTGAAGATATGTACCATCCGGAGCATCGCGGAGCCAATGCATCCGTTAATTTTCTGACCTGTCATGATGGGTTTACACTTCATGATCTCTATACATATAATGAAAAACACAATGAAAAGAATGGTTGGAATAATACAGACGGAGATAATAATCACTTAAGCTGGAATTGTGGTGTAGAGGGTGAGACAGATGATCCAAAGATCAATGCACTAAGGAGAAGACTGGTAAAAAATGCGTGCGTTGTTTTAATGTGCAGCAGAGGCATCCCCATGTTTTTATCAGGGGACGAGTTTGGGAACACACAATATGGAAACAACAATGCTTATTGCCAGGACAATATTATTTCATGGCTTGACTGGAGACTTCTGGAAAAAAATAAAAATTTATTTGAATTTTTTCAATATATGATCGCTTTCAGAAAAAAACATGAAATCGTTCGTAAGGACACCACTATGAGTTCACTGAACTGGCCGCTTAGAAGTATTCATGGTATTCGTCCATGGGAAATAGATTTTGAGGGAAATAATCATTTGCTTTGTATCCTTTATGCGGGAAGAGTAAAAGAGAAGAGTGAAGATGATCTGATTTATATCATGATCAATACCTATTGGGAAAAACAGATTGCCTGCCTTCCTTCATTAAAAGAAGGGCTGTTCTGGCATCTTGCCATTGATACCTTTCAGGAAGAAAGCATTATGAAAACAAAACGCCTGATCAGACGGGATTGTATGACCGTGGATCCGAGATCGATCCTTGTTTTACAGGCATTGCCTAAAAGTAATGACGAAAAATAAAATTTTTCGCTGAACCAGGCTGGAAAAATGGATGACGTCAGACCGGCTGTCTGCTATAATATTCATTAAGTGTTTTAATGCGTAAAGGAGACAGGCATGCAGTACGTTATTCATTTTGAAATATCAGCGGCAATCATTCTGCTTGTCATACTGGGTGATTATTTTCGTCATAAAAAAATTCCTACTATACAGAATAAAACGTATGGATGGCTTTTGATTTTTAGTTTTTCAGGAACGGTGCTGAACATTCTTACGGTTCTTGTTACGGATATTGCGATCAGAATCCCGATACCGGTTTTATTTCTTTTAAATGCGGCTTTTTTACTTGCAACAGGAATTTCGACGGTCTTATTTTTTATCTATACTGTTGCCCTTGCGGGTAAATTAAGAAAGCTGCATACTGCTGCAGTTTTCTTTCTGTTGCTTCCTTACATCATAGAGGCAGTTTTTATGCTTGCTACCTTCTTTACTGATCAAGTATTTTATTTTGACCAGATGCATCAGTACAGACAGGGACCGATGCATTGGACACTTTATCTTGTGTATTATCTTTATGGTGGTGGCGGATTTTTATGGATCATGCTACAGAGAAAAAAAATCGGAATTCGCAGAACAATTCTGATTGCAGGAACATTTCTGATCATTTCCTTTTTTGTTGTCATTCAGTATTTATATCCCAGATACATGCTGATTGGGCTTTCGGCAGCCATTCCGCTCATGGTTTACTATCATTCCATACAAAATCCGTACAATCAGGTAGATACCCTTACCGGTGTCTATAATAGGGCAGTTCTGGTACCCTATCTGAAAGAATTTTTTGAGAGCAGAATTCCATTTTCGGTTTATGTATTTGCCCTGGATGATTTTAAGCAGATCAATTCTATTATTGGAATTAAAAATGGTGATATTCTGTTAAAAAAGGTAGCTCAGTATTTTGACCAGACGATGCCAGATGGAAATGTATTCCGTCTCAGCGGGGATCAGTTTGCTGTGATAGCATCCGGAGTGATAGAAGATATTGAAAATGTAGAATATTATGTGAACCATTTTCCGAAAATCTGGATGATTGAAGAAACTGCGATTCAGTTAAGTTCCTGTGTACTGGGATTTAATGGGTTGGAATATCAGACGGTAGGAGAATTATTAACGACGGTTGATTATGCCATTGTATCTGCAAAAAAGGAAGGAAAATCAAGTTACCATCTTGTTGATAAATCATATAAAGACAGCAGTCTTTTAAACAAAAAAGTGAATGAAGCATTAATACGTGGGATAGAACAGGATAGGATAAAGGTGTTTTATCAGCCGATCGTTTCCAGAAAAGAAAACAGAGTCGTTGCTGCAGAAGCACTGGTCAGACTGGATGATGAAATACTAGGTCCGATCGCACCGGATATATTTATACGGATCGCAGAACAAAATGGTCTGATCACGAAGGTAGGAGACATTGTTCTCGAAAAAGTCTGCATGTTTTTAAATAAGAATGATATCATAAAGTGGAACATGGATCATATTGATGTGAACCTTTCTGTAATTCAGTGCATGCAGGAAAATCTGGAAGAGAGAATTTTTTCGATCCTTGAAAAATACGAAGTCGATCCTTCTATGATCGATTTTGAGATAACGGAATCCGCAGCCGCATCCTTTGCAACACTTGAGAAGAATTTACAGAAGATCTATCAGAGAGGAATCAGTTTTTCGCTGGATGACTTTGGAACAGGTTATGCGAATATGGAGTACATCGTCCGGCTTCCGTTTGATACGATCAAACTGGATAAGAATCTTCTATGGACTTCTATAGAAAGTAACAGTAAAACAGAATTCTTTAAAAATATTACACATTTTATTAATGAAATGGGGTTGTCTGTAATATGTGAAGGTGCTGAGACACAGGAACATATAGAATATCTTGAAGAAGCTGAGATTGATTGTATTCAGGGATATTTTTATTCGCCTCCGCTTTGCGAAGCAGATTTTATAAGATTTATGAACTATTTTTGTGAAAAGAATCATACGCTATCTTGAATTTATATGGACGCTAAGCTATACTATTTCAAGAATAGTGCAGAAAAGGAGTTAATTATGGAACTGATCCACATAAAAGAATTATTTCGAAATGAAGAACAATATACAGATAAAGAAGTAACAGTTGGAGGATGGCTGAAGAGCAAACGTGATTCCAAGACATTTGGATTTCTTGTAATCAATGATGGAACTTTTTTTGAACCATTACAGGTCGTATATTCAGATACCCTGTCAAATTTCGAAGAAATCTCTAAATTGAATGTTGGTGCAGCGGTAATTGTTAAAGGAGTCGTGACCAGTACACCGGGAGCCAAACAAAAATTTGAATTGCAGGCAACACAGGTGACCGTTGAGGGTGCATCTGCACCAGATTTCCCATTACAAAAAAAACGTCATTCTTTTGAATATTTAAGAACGATTTCGCATTTAAGAGCAAGAACAAATACATTTCAGGCGGTGTTTCGGGTCAGATCGCTTGCGGCATACGCAATTCACAAATTTTTTCAAGAGAGAGAATTCGTATATGTTCATACACCATTGATTACAGGCAGTGACTGTGAAGGTGCAGGAGAAATGTTCCGTGTTACGACACTTGACCTGAATGATCTGCCAAAAACAGATGCAGGTGAGATTGATTATTCTCAGGATTTTTTTGGAAAGCAGACAAATCTTACGGTAAGCGGTCAGTTAAATGGTGAAACATATGCCATGGCATTCAAGAATATTTATACATTTGGACCAACTTTCAGGGCGGAGAATTCCAATACAACAAGGCATGCTGCAGAGTTCTGGATGATAGAACCGGAAATGGCATTTGCAGATCTGAAAGATGATATGATGCTTGCAGAGAGTATGATCAAATATGTTATTACTTATGTTTGTGAGCATGCACCTGAAGAGATGGCATTTTTCAACCAGTTCGTTGATCAGGGACTATTGGAGAGACTGGAAAATGTTGTAAATTCTGACTTTGCTCATGTGACCTATACAGAAGCAATTGAAATTTTGAAGGCACATAATGACGAATTTGAATATAAAGTCACCTGGGGATGTGATCTTCAGACAGAGCATGAAAGATACCTGACTGAAAAAGAATTTAAAAAGCCAGTATTTGTGACAGATTATCCAAAAGAGATCAAAGCATTTTATATGAAGTTGAATGAAGATCAGAAAACGGTCGCTGCAATGGACTGTCTTGTTCCGGGGATTGGAGAGATCATCGGTGGAAGCCAGAGAGAAGACGATTATGATAAACTGACAGCCAGAATGAAAGAACTGGATCTGAATCCGGAAGATTATGATTTTTATCTGGACTTAAGAAAATATGGATCGACCAGACATGCAGGATTTGGCCTTGGATTTGAAAGATGTGTTATGTATCTGACCGGAATGAGCAATATCAGGGATGTGATCCCGTTCCCAAGAACTGTAAATAATTGTGAACTTTAAGGAGAAATGGAAATGGGTAAAATCTATATACCGGAAGGATATCACTCTACTCTGAATATTAAAGATACTGAAAAAGCGATCAAAAGAGTCAAAGACTTTTTTGAACGGGAACTGGCGACTCAGCTTAATCTAAGAAGAGTTTCAGCGCCATTGTTTGTATTTCCTGAATCAGGATTAAATGATAATTTAAATGGCGTGGAACGACCTGTAAAATTTGGAATCAAAGAACAAAACGACAGAGAGGTGGAAATCGTTCATTCTTTAGCCAAATGGAAGAGACTTGCGCTGAAGAAATATGGTTTCTTAGCAGGAGAAGGTCTTTATACTGATATGAATGCAGTACGAAGAGACGAAGAAACAGACAACATTCACTCTATTTTTGTTGATCAGTGGGATTGGGAAAAAATCATTCCAAAAGAAGACAGAACACGTGAAAAACTGGAAGAGATCGTGAAATCCGTTTATGAGGCACTCAGAGTAACTGAAAAATATATAGCAAACAGGTATCATTATGTAGAGTGTTTTCTCCCTGAAGAGATTACGTTTATTACATCTCAGGAGTTAGAAGATAAATATCCAGATCTCACGCCTAAAGAGAGAGAAAATAGAATCGCACGCATTAAAGGCGCCGTATTTATCATGCAGATCGGTGGCGCACTTGCATCAGGTGAAAAACATGATGGCAGAGCTCCCGACTATGATGACTGGCAGTTGAATGGAGATATTATTGTTTATTATCCAATTCTTGATATGGCACTGGAACTTTCATCTATGGGAATTCGTGTAGATGAGGAATCTTTAAGGCAGCAGCTTGAAATTGCAGGATGTCCTGAAAGAGCGCAGATGTCTTTCCAAAAGGCATTATTGAACGGTGAACTTCCATACACGGTAGGTGGAGGAATTGGACAGTCAAGAATTTGCATGTTCTTCCTTAGAAAAGCACATCTTGGTGAGGTACAGGCATCTGTATGGCCGGATGATGTACTTGACTATGCAGCACAGCGAGGCGTAAATTTATTATAATATTAATCCCAGTCTTACAGACTGGGATTTACTTTTATGGAACAGCATATTATATGAAGAAGGTGAATCATGATCAGACAGGATATGATACTAATTACGGCTATGATTTTGTTTTTACTGGTAATTTCAGTTCTTATTTTTCTAATTTCAAAAAGATTTCGTAAGGATTTTACCAAAAGCAGTATGGACGAAATGGAAGGCTTGGAATTCGAACATTTTTGTGCAGAGCTTTTAAAAAGAAACGGATTTTGTGATGTTGAGGTGACAAAGGGAAGCGGTGATTATGGAATCGATATTTTTGCTGAAAAGGACGGCGTTTCATATGGAATTCAATGTAAATGTTATCAGGAGCCAGTGGGAGTAAAAGCTATTCAGGAGGCTTATGCAGGAAAAGAGTATTATGAAAAGATGGTAGGAGCGGTGATGACGAACCAGTACTTTACATCCCCGGCAGTCGAAGCTGCCAAAAAATTAAGAATATTACTTTGGGACAGGGGATATCTGGATCATATGATGGAGGAATATCGATGAGAATACTTGTAGATGCAGATGCATGTCCTGTAAATAGAATTGTGGAACAGGTAGCAGAAGAGTATCATCTTCCTCTTATTTTTTTATGCGATGACAATCATGTACTGAGCAGCAGGTATGGTGACGTAGTCACTGTACCCAGCGGTATGGATGCGGTAGACTTTAAAATCATAGAGATAGGCAGAAAAGGTGATATTGTTGTAACACAGGATTACGGAGTTGCTGCCATGGTTCTTGGTAAAGGAATGTTTGCCATCCATCAAAGTGGAAGAGAATACACAGAATATAATATAGACAGCCTTTTGATGGAACGGCACATGTCGAAAAAAGCCAGAAAATCAGGAAAACATCATGGAAAAGGACCTTCAAAAAGAACTGCTGAAGACGATCTGAGATTTCGTGAGGAACTGATCAGGCTGATCGAAAAAAATCCTTTGGTCTGAATTTTATTGTTAAAGTCAGGAGGAGTTTGAAATGAAGAAAAAAAATAAGATATTTAAGTTGTCAATGCTGCTTGCCGCCATGCTGATGATTGGAGGTTGTGCTGCACAAGAAAGTGATGTAAAACAAGATACTGAGCAGTCTGCTTACACAAGTATTACTGCTGAGGAAGCAAAAAAAATCATGGATGAAGAGACGGGGTATCTGATTCTGGATGTGCGAACAAAAGAAGAGTATGATGAAGGACATATCCCGGATTCGGTTTTACTGCCAAATGAGACAATTGACGATGACGTAAGCGATATCCTGCCGGACAAAGATCAGAAGATCTTAATTTATTGCCGAAGTGGGAACAGAAGTAAGCAGGCTTCTCAGAAACTGGCTGATCTGGGGTATACAGATCTGGTAGAATTTGGTGGAATTATAGACTGGCCATATGAAATCGAAGTGATAGAATAGAAAAATAAAAGAAAAATAAAAGATGAAAGACCCCGGTAGCATGATACTAGGGTCTATTCGCGTACAGATCTCTATAATGAATGCCTAAAATACGGTAAAATAATTTGTCAAATCCAGCGAAAATATACTATAATGATTCTGTAATATATTTTTTATAGATCCTGATTTTATTAAAATAAATCACATGACATGAGATTTTATGACGCGTTCTTCATGATGCGCAGATAGGTGTAAGTATGGATATTAATCGAGTATTGAATGAGCTTCTGGTCAGTTTATTCAAAGATATAAATGAAATAGAAGAAAAAGCGATTCAGACAGAAGAATTTCAGGGCATCACAACAAATGATGTGCATGTCATGGAAGCAATCGGAACCGGAGCTGCTAAAAACATGTCAACTGTTGCAAAAGCACTTGGGGTCACAATGGGAACGCTCACAATCTCGGTGAACAGTCTGGTAAAAAAAGGATATGTTCAAAGAACCAGAAGTGATGAGGACAGAAGAGTCGTACTTGTTTCGCTTACAGAAAGAGGACGTCATGCTCATGAGCATCATCGAATTTTTCATGAACGAATGATCACAGAAATTGTACAGGGTCTGTCACCTCAGGAGAAGGAAGTACTAAGTAAGACTTTGCATAAATTAATCGGATTTTTTAAAAAAAAGGTTTAAAATTCTTGGATTTTTAATATACTAGTACTTTTGTATTATACAAAATTTACAAAGAAGGTTGATTAAAAAGGTCATTCAAAGTATAATATGCATATGAACGGCCACCGAATAAATTGCGGAAGGAATGCAAAAGAATGAAAAAACAAAATAAAGAACAAAAGATCAAAAAAGTAAAAAGAAGAAAAGCACTATTAAAGAAATCGAGTATCAAAGGGAAAATTAATTCACTTGTATTTGGGATCATTGTGATCATGCTCGTATTACTGTTTGTTCTTGGTTTTCAGTCTACAAAGTACAGTAGCGAATATGCAAGTGTACTTGATAATATTTCAAAGATCACTTTTATAAAGACAAATTCAACACAGGCAGCAAAAACAATAATGAATCTTTGCTCGATCGGAGGCAGTATATCTGAAAGCGGCTATACTGAAATGACTGAGGAGATGGTAACTTATCTGGATGATATTGAGAGAAATATCGGAACAGATCCTATCTATAGCCAGAATCAGAACCAGATGATTCCTGTAAGATCCTCTGTTGAAGATTATGTAGCAGCTTATAATGAACTGGTTGCAGTATGTGGTGATAATTTCTCTTCAGCAGGAGCAGAGTATGCAAAAAGTATGGTGAACCATGCGAGTTTTATTACGATTCGCGCAGAGACGCTGCTGACTTATGAGATTGCAAGAAGTGAAGATGTGCAGGAACAAATTTCTACGAATTTTATGGGAATGATCAGACTTTTGATTATCGGTATCGTGATCATTACAGTGATCGCGGTTGTAGTTGCGATCAGAGTATCCTCCGGAATCTCTAAACCGATCATCGAACTGCAAAAGAGAATCGCGATCCTTGCAGGTGGAGATCTTACTGTTGAAGATATTGTTTTAAATTCGAGGGATGAAACAAAAGATCTTGCGGATGCATTTAATCTGATGAAACAAAATCTTGCAAATGTAATACAAAAAGTTTCAAAAGGAACAAAAGAAATGGAAAGTGCAACCGGTATTGTGGAAATCAGCATCGGTGAGAATACAAAAGGCAGTGTAAAGATTTCAGAAGCAATTGACCAGATGATGACGCATTTAGAGCAACAGACTGAAGAGTCCAAGCATATCATGCAGCAGGTAACGGATATGGGAGGAATTTCCCGCGAAGTTACATCTAATGCAGAGAGAATCAAAGATAATTCAGAGGAAGCTCTTTCAAAAGCAGAACTTGGAACGGAAAATGTCGCGGCGTATGTGCGACAGATGCAGTCAGTGAATAATAGTATGACCAGCATGGCGGAGGTTTTCCGTAAATTTAGCGACAGTACAAGAGAAATGACAACTGCACTTAGCACGATTGAAGAGATTGCCGGACAGACGAACCTGTTGTCTTTGAATGCTTCAATTGAAGCTGCGAGAGCTGGAGAAGCAGGAAGAGGATTTGCGGTCGTTGCAACAGAAATCAGAAAACTTGCGGATGATTCACAGAATGCAGCGCATCAGATCGGTGAAATGATATCGTCAGTTCAAAAGGAAGCAGAGCTGATGAGCGATAAAATGAAGCAGAGCCTGTCACAGCTTGAAAAAGGAAATAATCTCGCAGAAGATACAAAAGTAAGCTTTACCATGATCAAGGGAAGTACGGAAACAGTGAATCATGAAGTACTTCAGATCATGAAGAAGATTGAACAATTAGCAGCGGTCATGGATCAGACAGTTGAAGGAATGAATATTATCTATTCAGCAACTGATAAGAACGTTGTAGAGATCAATGAAGTAAGTGCGATCGTTACAGAAGAGACAGCAAATTTAGAAGAAGTATCTGCAACCACAACCATGCTGGCCAATCTGGCGAAAGATCTTGAAGAACTTGTATCGGAATTCAAACTAAAAGAGGAAGAAGTGCAACAGGATGAATCTGAAGATTTCGATGAATCTGAAGAAAGTGCTGAAGCACAGACTGAAGAATCGTGGGATGAATTATAACAGGATTTTTAACAAGTGTTGAATCAGGAATGAAATGACTATAAAATTAATTAGAGCTGTATTATCTGGAGATGTTCCGGGTAATACAGCTTTTTTTCATGATTTTATATTGACAATAAAAAAACTATCTATTAATATAAACATATTAATAAAACATATTTACAAAATATAATTACAAAATATACTTTATAAATATGTTTGGAAAGCATCAAACAATATGAGTGGATTTAAAAGGAGAAGAGTATGCAGTATTTATTAGGAACTGACATTGGAACATCGGGTACAAAAACAATATTAACAGATCTCAATGGAACATTAATTGCAAAAGACCTTCAGGAATATGGAGTTCTGACACCAAAACAACTATGGGCTGAGCAATGGCCAGATGTCTGGTATCAGGCAACTCTTGATTCTATAAGAAATACAGTCAGAAAAGCAGGAATTGATCCAAAAGATATTAAAGGAATTGCCATCAGCGGATTATATGGTGGATCCGGAATTCCACTTGACGAAAATATGGATCCAGTTCGTCCATGTATGATCTGGATGGACGGAAGAGCAGACAAGGAGACAAAATGGGCCCTTGATGTGATCGGAGAAGAGAAACTTTTAGAAGTTACCCAAAACGGAGCAAATCCATACTATGGTTATACCAAAATATTATGGATGAAAAATAATGAACCTGAGAACTGGGCAAAAACGAAATTATTCCTGCCTCCAAATAACTATGTGATCTATAAAATGACAGGCGAAATTGCGATAGATTATTCATCAGCCGGTAATATTGGCGGTATCTTTGATATGAGAAGCAGAACATGGTCACAGGAAATGATGGATGCAATGGACATTCCGATGTCCATGATGCCACAAAAAATTGTGGAATCTACAGATATCGTTGGAGGATTGAAAGAAGAGATCGCAAGAGAGCTGGGACTCGAACCAGGAATGCCGGTCATTGCTGCAGGAATTGATTGTGGTGCGGCGAATATTGGTATGGGAGTATTTGAACCAGGTGTCTATGCAGCAGCAATTGGTACTTCGATGTGTGCAGCACTTATTTCAGACAGGCCGATCAAAGGAGAAGGACTGATTGTATGGCCATATCTTTATGAAGCAAAAAATTTGTCTTATTATTTTGCGGGTGGAGCTACATCAGGTGCGATCATCAAATGGTTCCGCAATACATTCTGTGAGTTGGAAGTGAAGCAGGAAGAGGAATCAGGGAAAAATGCATATGCAGTACTGGATGCGGAAGCAGAGAAGATCAGAGAAGGCAGTGAAGGATTGATCGTTCTGCCATACTTTATGGGTGAGAGAAGCCCAATCTGGGATCCTGATGCAAAAGGAACGATATTAGGATTGTCCTTAATTCATACAAAGGCACATATTTACAGAGCTTTTCTTGAGGCTGTTGCATACTCACTGCGAAATGCCATGGAAGCAACAGGTGAGACCATCGATGGAAGTATCATGCTTGCAGGAGGAGCTACCAAATCAAAACTCTGGAAACAGATCTTTGCAGACGTTACAGGGAAAACAGTTGTCTGCCCTAAATATGATGTTGAAGCAAATATGGGAGATGTTATGCTGGCAGGAATCGGAACGGGCTTATTAACATTTGATGAAGCTAAAAAATGGCAGATCATGGATGAAAAAATAGAACCAGATATGGAAAAACATAAAATCTACAGTGCATATTATGAAGTATATAAATCGTCATATCATCACTTACAGAGCGATATGAAAGAATTGTCAAGGCTGGTCAAAGAATAATTCTATTTGAGAGATGACTGATATTCAAATCATGATAAAGAAAGGAAATCAAAATGAAAATGAAGGCAATGGTCTATAAGGGACCTAAAGAATTGCAGATCGAAGAAGTAAATGTTCCGGAAATTGGAGATCGGGATATCCTTGTTAAAGTAAAATACTGTGGCGTCTGTGGAACGGATATTCACATTTATCAGGGGGATGGAGGCTCATTTGAAGTGACCCCTCCATTGATCATGGGACATGAATTGTCGGGTATTGTTGAGCAGACCGGAAAGCTGGTCACAAAAGTAAAAAAAGGAGATCTTGTTTCGGTTGATCCTAATGATATGTGCGGAGAATGTTATTTTTGTAAGAACGCCATGGAACAGTTCTGCCTTAGTAATAAAGGATATGGTACTACTGTTGATGGAGGTTTTGCTGAATATATTGTTGCAGGTGAAAAACAGGTATTTTTATTTCGTGAGGGAACTGATGCGTTGACAGCAGCGATGGCAGAGCCGCTTTCGTGCTGTATCCATGGAATCGATCTCTGCAATATTACAACTGGCAGTGAAGTGCTTGTTATGGGTGGAGGTCCGATCGGTCTTATTATGATGCAGCTTGCCAGAATGTCAGGTGCTGCAAAAGTCATATTGTCTGAACCTGTTGCAGAAAAAAGAGAACTTGGGCTAAAACTGGGTGCGGATCTGGTAGTTGACCCTATAAAGGAAGACCTTGAAGAAGTACTGCGTAACAACTGTAAGAATATCAATACCGTCATTGAATGTGTAGGGAATCCAAAGACGATAGAAAATGCTATTGACCTGGCTGGTAAGGGAGCTACAGTGATGCTTTTTGGACTGACAGGACCGGATGCCAAGATCAATGTCAGACCGGATGTGGTATTTAAAAAAGAGCTTAAGATCACATCTTCGTTTATCAATCCATACAGTTTTGAAAGAGCGATCTCGGTGATAGAATCCGGAAGAATCAATGTCACAGATGTGATCACAGATATTGTAAAACTTGAAAATGCGATCAGCGTGTTCGAAAATCCGGAATACAGAAGAAAAGGCAAAGTTGTAGTCAAGATGTTTTAAATAAAATAAAAGTAGCCTGTGGATCGAGCTGACATGGTTCGATCTGCTCGTTTTAGCGACGGAAAGCCGCAGTTAGGAGCTGAAAATGAATAAACTTGGTATTTTTACAAATTTTTGGGAAAATAGCTGGGATATTGATCATAAGAAGTATATTGACAAAGTCTCGAGGATTGGATTTGATATTCTGGAATTTCAGGCTCAGCCGCTTCTGGAAATGTCAAAAGAAAAAATGACAGATCTTAAAAAATATGCTGATGAGAAAGGCATTGAACTGACTTATAGCCTGGGACTTGATAAAAAATATGATATTTCAAGTGAAAAGGAATCCGTTCGAGCAGGCGGTGTAGATTATTTAAAAAGAATTATGGAATGTGTTGGGTTCATGAATGGTAATGCGGTATCAGGTGTCGCATATGAAGGATGGGGCGCACCAGATTATATTGTTGATAGTAAGCTTGCCATGCTTGAGAGATCTATTGACAGTATGAAAAAAGTAATCAGGACTGCTGAAGATTTTGGGATCACATATAGTGTTGAGGCTGTTAACAGATTTGAGAGCTGTCTGATCAATACGGCAGAGGAAGCGCTTGACTATGTCGACAGAGTAGGAAGCAAAAATATTGGTGTTCTTTTAGACACATACCATATGAACATTGAAGAAAATAATCTGGGAGATGCAATTCGCCTTGCAGGTACAAAACTGACTGCTGTACACACCGGAGATAATAACAGAAGATGTCCTGGAAGAGGGCATATAGATTTCGATGATGTATTTCAGGCACTTTCCGATATTGGATATCAAAATAGAATTGTATCAGAACCATTTGTCACAATGGGTGGTGAAGTTGGACGAGATATTAAAGTTTGGAGAAACCTTGATATTTCAACAGAAGAATATCTGGATCAGGAAGCAGAATACTTGCTTCATTTTGAAAAAGAGATGCTGAAAAAGTATCATTTAGTTTAGAGACTTTGTTAACAAAATCACTATATCGATTGTGCAGAAAGGGCAGTAATAATATATTATTATATGCAATAGTACCAAATAAGTCGGGTTTATTTTTGTGAAATACATAAAATGTTGTAATTAAATAAAGAAATTTTAAAAAACAGTTTGACATTATTAACAGTATGGTGTAAAGTACACTCATACAAAGATAAACGTGATTTATAAAACGTATTTACAAAACAACATATTAAAACAAAAAAACTTCTAGATCAGTTACAGATATGGAAGAAAAGATAGGAGATTAAAATGAAACAAGATATTTTTTCATTAAAAGGAAAAGTTTGTATCGTAACAGGAGGAAACCAGGGAATAGGTGAAACTGTAGCAGCATTTATAGCAGATGCCGGAGCAGACATTGCAATTTTTGATTTAAATGATGGAACGGAAGTTGCAGAAAAAATTGCAGCAGAATATGGTGTTCGTGCAAAAGCATATGTATGTAATGTTACAGATCCTGAAAACATCAAAGAATGTATTAACAAAGCAGCAACAGATTTTGGAACACTTGATCTTCTTTTTAATAACGCAGGAATCTGTTTACACAAACCGGCACTTGATTGCGAGAAAAATGATTGGGATAAAGTAATTGCAGTAAATTTAAATGGTGTCTTTTATGTAGCACAGGCATTTGCTCAGTATCTTGTAGCAAACAACAAAAAAGGAAGTATCGTTAACACAGCTTCCATGTCAGCTACGATCGTTAATATTCCGCAGGGACAGGCATCTTACAATGCATCAAAAGCAGGCGTGGTTCATTTAACAAAATCGCTTGCAGTAGAGTGGGTAGACAAAGGAATTCGTGTTAACTGCATCAGCCCTGGATATATCAGAACAGCGATCACAGGCAATTCTAATCCTGACTGGCAGAAATTATGGATAGAATCCATTCCATATAAGAGAATGGGAGTGCCTGAAGAACTTGCAGGAGCAGTTATTTATTTATTATCAGATGCTTCGACCTACACATCAGGTTGCGACATCATAATCGATGGATGTTTCACAGTCGTATAAGGGGTTATATGAAACTGAGAACGGGTACCAAGTGGTATTAGCAGCGAAAGCTGTTGGTATAGAAAACTATATTATATTAGGAGGAAAGAAATGAAAAAGAAAGTATTGGCATTATTACTTACGACTGCTATGGTAGTAGCAGGACTGGTAGGCTGTGGAACGAAAGAAGAAGCAGCTCCAGCAGAAGCGGCAACAGAAGAAGCAGCACCAGCCGCAGAAGAAGCAGCACCAGCAGAAGAAGCAGAAGCAGCTGCAGAGAACTTCAAAGTTGGTATTACAATTCAGTCACTTGAAAACAGCTACTGGGCAGGTGTGTTTGGAGAAGTTGAATTATTACTGAAAGAAAAAGGATGGGAATATACAATCCTTGCTTGTAATGATAGTTCAGCAACACAGATCGAACAGATCGAAAACTTTATTACAAATGGTGTAGACCTGATCATGGTTCATCCTTCAGACCCTAATGCAATTGAAGATTATCTTAAAAAAGCACGTGAAGCAGGCATCAAAGTTATGTGCTGGGATGATAAGATGACAAACACAGATCTTAACTGGGTACTTGACAATACAGAACTTGGTTACACAATTGGTAAAGCAGCAGCAGAATTTATCAATGAACACTACACAGAAGACAACAAAGCTCAGGTAGCAGTAATGAACTACCCACAGACTCCAATTCTTTTAGAGCGTGAAAATGGTATTCTTGCAGCATTAGAAGAAATCAGTGGTGGAAAATATGAAGTAGTTGCTCAGCAGCCAGCAATCGATGCTGCATCAGCACTTGCTAACATGGAAACAATTCTTCAGGCAAATCCTGATACAAAAATTGTATGCTCTATCGGAGCTGGTGGTGACATCGGAGCGAACGAAGCATTCATGACAAAAACTGGTGGAGAAATTCCTGAAGATATGGGTATTTTCTCAGCAGATGCAACACAGCAGCAGTTAGAAGCTATTGTTCAGGGACAGGCATCCAGAGCATCTGTAGGATTCGAAGGATCCAACAAAAAGACAGCAGCAGCAGTTGTTGACTTATATGACAGATTACTCAATGGTGAAACATTTGAAGAACAGAATCTCTTCAGACCTCTTCTTACAATCAATGCAGATAACGCAGCAGAATATTTAGCAGATTACAAATAAAACAGTGTAGGTATTTCTTGGTTCTTAAATGTGGGGCTGTTTTAAACGGCTCCACATTTTATAAAATAAGAATAGCATGGTAGAGAATATGAATAATGAATATGTGATGCAATTACAGAATATTAGAAAAGAATATCCGGGAGTTATCGCTCTGAAGAATGTCTCTCTGGAAGTGAAAAAGGGAGAAATCCTTGCACTGATAGGTGAAAATGGTGCAGGAAAATCAACACTGATCAAAACCTGTTCTGGTGCAGTAATTCCTACCTCTGGGAAAATCATGATTAATGGAAAAGAATTTTCCAGTATGACCCCACAGCTAGCATCTGAGAACGGAATAGCAATCATTTATCAGGAATTTAATAATGTAGGCGGACTTTCAGCAGCAGAGAACCTGTTCCTGGGACATCCGATCAAAAAAGGATTTCTGATCGATAAGGCAGCAATGGAAAAAGAAGCTGAAAAAGCTTTTAAACAGCTAAATATAAATATTGATCCAAAAGCACTGGTAAAAGATCTGACCGTTGGTTATCAGCAGATGATCGAGATCGCAAAAGCGATCCAGCAGGATGCACAGGTTCTTATTATGGATGAACCATCAGCACCACTTACCACTGCCGAGGTAGAAAGCATGTTCAAAGTCGTTGAACTGCTCAGATCAAAAGGCGTATCAATTATTTACATATCGCACAGACTTGATGAGATATTCCGCCTTTCAGACCGTATCGTAGTATTACGTGACGGCGAATACATTAAAACTCTTATTACAAAAGAAACTCATGTAGAAGAATTGATCCAACTAATGGTTGGACGAGAACTAAATGAGTCATATCCTCCCCGGAATAGTTGTATAGAAGAAAAAGAAGTCGTATTAGAGCTGCAGAATGTATTTGGAAATGGCGATAAAGATATCAGCTTCAAGCTTCATAAAGGTGAGGTTCTTGGACTTGGCGGTTTAGTTGGTGCCGGACGTACAGAATTGGCACAGATCATTTTTGGTGCCGCCAAGAAAGAATCCGGAAAAATTATCTTTAAGAATAAAGAAATCGATCCAAGATCTCCGAGAGAAGCGATTGATTGTGGAATTGCACTGGTTCCTGAAGACAGAAAGAGGCATGGTGCGCTTCTCCAGACATCGGTGAAGAATAATATTAATATGCCGATCTACAAAAAAATATCAAGGTTCTCTGTAATTGATTCAAAGAAAGAATTAGAAATTGCAAAGAAATACAAAGAAGAATTGCTGATCAAAACACCTCATCTGAATCAGATCGTAAAAAATCTCAGTGGTGGTAACCAGCAGAAGGTCATACTCGGAAAATGGCTCGCGGCAAATTCAGAGTTGATTATCTTTGATGAACCTACAAGAGGTATCGACGTAGGTGCTAAATATGAAATTTACAAACTGATTAATCATTTAGTAGAAAATGGCAAAACTGTTCTTTTGATTTCTTCGGAAATGGAAGAGTTAATGGGTATGTCAGACAGAATAATAGTACTGGCGGAAGGAAATATAACAGGAGAGCTGAGACGAGAAGAATTTGATCAGACATCCATTATGAGATTAGCATCTGCCATGAAGGAGGTAAAAATTAAGAATGAAAACTAAGGTTCTTAATCAATTAAAAGATAAAGCCATTTGGGTAGTATTTGTTATACTGTTTATTGGATTTGCAGCAGCAAATGAAAGATTTGTTTCAATGGACAATATGTTCACGATCGCAAGACAGGTTTCTATGTACGGAATTGCAGCAATAGGAATGACCTTTGTAATTCTGATTGCAGGAATTGACCTTTCAACAGGCTCGATCATTACAATTGTAAATGTAGTATGTGCTTACTTAATGGTAAACAGTGGATTTAGTATGACGGCGGCAGTCATTTGTGCGTTGATCATGGCAACACTGATAGGTCTTCTGAATGGGTTTATGGTATCGACAATCGGGATTCCTGCAATCATCGCGACCTTTGCAACACAGACTATTTTTGAAGGAGCAGCTTATCTGCTTTCCGGTGGTACACCTGTATATGGATTTGATGAAAGATTTAAAGTAATTGGACAAGGATATGTTGGACCGATTCCGGTTCCTGTCATTATCATGGTATGCTGTTTTGCAGTTGGAAGTTTTATTCTGAACAAAACATTTTTTGGAAGATATTTTTATGCAGTAGGTGGAAACGAAGAAGCGTCAAAATTATCCGGTATCAGAGTAGGATTCATCAAATATCTTATTTATGCTTTATCAGGATTCTTTGCTGGACTTGCAGGTATTGTAATGCTGTCCCGTACCAATTCTGCACAGCCTACAGCAGGTAAAGGATATGAGTTCGATGTAATCACCTGTGTTGTACTTGGTGGAGTATCTGTAGCAGGTGGATATGGAAAAATGTCTAATGTCATTGCAGGTGTATTAATCATAGGTATTCTTACAAACGGTATGGTTCTTTTGAATGTAAGCTCATATACACAGCTTGTTGTAAAAGGTATCGTATTGATCCTGGCAGTTGGCTTTGACTGTATCCAGCAGAAAAGAAAATTGATTTAAGCAGATCAGATTAACCTGGCCGTTTATGGGTCTGCAAATGTAATGATGAAATGAGGTATAAAATGAAGGATACAATGATTCAGGAAGTCATGGTAAAACCGCATGAAATTGAATTTAGGGAAATACCGGTTCCTGAGATAACAAAAGAGCAGGTTCTTGTTAAGGTAAAACGAATTGGAGTCTGTGGCAGTGATATTCATGTATTTCATGGGCAACATCCATATGTAACATATCCTCTGACACAGGGACATGAAGTGTCGGCACAGATCGTCAAGGTCGGTGAAAATGTTGCAGATTTTAAAGAAGGACAAAAAGTTACGATTGAACCGCAGATCTACTGTGGACACTGCCATCCATGCACACATGGAAAGTACAACTTATGTGAAAGCTTAAAAGTAATCGGATTTCAAGCGACCGGAACAGCTAGTGAGTATTTTGCAGTGGATGCTTCAAAAGTAACACCTCTCCCAGACAGTTTCACCTATAATGAAGGAGCCATGATCGAACCTTTGGCAGTTACAGTGCATGCATGTAAACGTGCAGGCGATGTAAAAGGAATGAAGGCAGCAGTTCTTGGTGCAGGACCAATTGGAATTCTGCTTGCTCAGACATTAAAAGCATTTGGTGCTGAAAAAGTATTGGTTACGGATGTATCAGATTTCAGACTGAAACTTGCCAAAGAGTGTGGAGCAGATTTTATCTGCAATACAAAAGAAAGAGATTTTGCAGAGAATCTTGTGGAATGTTTTGGAGAAGATAAAGCAGATGTGATTTTTGATTGTGCAGGAAATGACATCACAATGGGTCAGGCAATTCAGAATGCAAGAAAAGGAAGCATGATCGTACTTGTAGCAGTTTATGCCGGAATGGCAAAAGTGGATCTTGCTAAACTGAATGACTCTGAACTTGATCTTAATACATCTATGATGTATCGTCATGAAGATTACCTTGAGGCAATACGAATCGTACAGGAAGGAAAAGTGCAGCTTAAACCACTTATGACAAAGCATTTTTCATTTGAAGCTTATCAGGAAGCATATGAATATATCGATCAAAACCGCGAAACAACTATGAAAGTACTCATAGATGTAGATCCGGATGAAGAATAGTTGATTGTGTAAGCATCACACATATCATATTTTTACTTAAACCCTGCCATACAGTTTAGCTGTATGGCAAGGTTTCTGCTTTATTTTAATAAGATATTTTAGTAAGATATTTTAATAAGACATTTTTATAAAATTATGTTGAAAAAGTTAATTAAATTGGATAGACTATATGTAGTATGTCGGATATAGATAAGGGATCTATTGCTAATCATATAAAACATCACAATATTCAGAATCATACAAAAGTATAATAATAGGGAGTTAATTATAACATGGATATCGTTGACGTGAAGCATAATAACCGAAGGAAGATTTATTTCTACATTAGAGAACAGAAAAATGCGACCAAGCAGAAAATAGCATATGATTTAAACTTAAGTCTGCCAACCGTCACGCAGAATCTTGAGTATCTGGTAGAAAGAGGAATGATCAGTGATGAGATCAAAGAACAGAATCGAGGAGGGGGACGTAATCCTGTTGCCTATTCTTATATCAGTGATGTAAAAGTCGCAGTCGGCCTTGAAATCACGCACCATCACATTAAAACGGTGATTGTAGATTTGTATGGAAATGTAGTGAAGTATGTACATAAAAGACAGCTCTATGAAAGAACGGATGCCTATTTGAAACTTTTAGGTGATTCGGTCGATGCGATCATTGAAAGTGTTGGAATCGATCCTGATATTGTACTGGGTGTTGGAATTGCAGTTTCAGGTCTGATCGATCAGGATAAGGGGATGGTCGTTTATGGAAGGATCATTGATAACGAAGGTATGAGTAAAGATGATTTTTCTAAATACATCAAGTATCCCACCAAGCTGATTCATGACTCGAATGCAGCAGGATTTTGTGAAATCTGGATGTCAACAGAGCATAAGAACGCTTATTATATCAATTTATCCAATAATATTGGTGGATCAGTACTGATCAATAATGAAGTCTATCTTGGAGATGGATTGTACAGTGGAGAGATCGGTCATTTGAATCTTGTGCCGGATGGTGGGGAATGTTACTGCGGACAAAAAGGATGTGCAGAAGTCTACTGTAATGCGGAACAATTATCGGACAGAACAGATGGGGATCTTGGATTATTTTTTATTCACTTAAAGCAGGGCGATAAGGAGTTGAATGAAGTCTGGGATAACTATCTTGACTATGTTGCAGTCTTGATCAATGACATCAGAATGATGTTTGGATGTAAGATCATTCTTGGAGGATATATTGGAATTTATATCAAAGATTATATGAGTATCCTGATTGAAAAGGTAAATAAGAAAAATTCTTTCTATGAGGATGCCTCAAATTATCTGATTCCTTGTAATCATAATGTCGAGGTGGTAGCATCCGGTGCAGCATTATATTATGTAAAAGATTTTCTTGATTCAATTTAGATGGTCAACATGACTGAAACGGATAGTGCGTGTCAAAGCAAGCAGATGGGAGCTCAAAATGAATTTAAATGATTATGTAACAGGTGTTCAACACATAGGAATTCCGACGAATCATATTGATGAAACAATATCGTTCTATAAAGCGATTGGTTTTGATGTCATTATGGAAACAGTGAATGAAGCAGCAAATGAAAAAGTTGCTTTTCTTCAAAATAAAAATCTGGTCATTGAAACATATGAAAATAAAAATGCAGCGATGGAGAATGGTGCGATTGACCATATCAGCCTTGATGTTACTGATGTCGATGCTGTTTTTGCAATGATCGCAGACAAATTTGAATGTCTTGACCAGGAAGTACAGTTTTTACCTTTTTGGGAAAAGGGAGTGAAATTTTTTACGATACTTGGTCCAAATCATGAAAAAATTGAGTTTTGTGAGAGGATCGTTTGATTTAACTTAAAATGTAACATAAACCGTATTTTAGCTGCAGATGCATACCCCTAGTGGATGCATCTGTTTTTATATCATACTGATATTGCGGAAGTTAGAAAAGGAGAAAACTGTGCAGAGAAAGAAAGATGGTTTTAAAGATGAAAGATACATCATAATACCAACTGAATCGTTCACTGAGTTTGCAAAACATCCACTTGTCAAGTCGCTCTATTTGACAGATGTGGGATTTTTTCCGAGTGCACTGCATCATTACAGAGAACGGAAAGAAGGAATTGAAGAAGTGATCCTGATCTACTGTGTTTCAGGAAAAGGGTTTATTGAAGTAGAAGATCAGATATTTGAAATTAGTGAGAAGTCTGCGTTTTGTATCCCATCAAATAAAAAACACAGATATTACGCAAGCGAAGAGAATGCGTGGAGTATCTTCTGGGTTCACTTCAAAGGAGAAGCAATTGAATATTTTCCGGTCGAAGAGTTAAAGGTATTAGAAATTGCTTCGGAGAACAGTAATAGCAGAATTATGTATTTTTTTGAACTGCTGTTCCAGGTACTTGAAAGAAACTATACAATAGGGAATTTTATTTATCTGTCACAGGTCTTATCACTAATGCTTTCTGAACTTTATTTCAAGGAAAAGGGTAAGGATCAGAATATACAAAATGCACATCTGACGAAGATAATCCATTTTATGTACCGGAACCTGCATCAGAGAATGACATTGGAAGAAATTGCAGCTGAAGCACAATTATCAAAAAGCTATGTTAATTATATCTTTAATGAATATGCACAAAAATCACCAATTGACTTTCTGATCCATATAAAAATGCAGGAAGCATGTAAATTGCTAAAATCTATAGACAGCAGGGTGTCTGAGGTCGCGGTCTGTGTTGGCTACGATGATCCATACTATTTTTCCAGAATATTCAAAAAAGTCATTGGAGTTTCTCCGAGGGATTATAAAAATGGAAATTACATACCAGAAATAAAAAATGGAAGAAGATAGTCCATGAATAAATATAATATGAAATTCAACCCGAATTGGTGAAGTGTTATAGTAGTAATAGAAAGTAAACATGACAGGAGGATCGTATATGAAAAAAATGTTAGGAATGAAATTACCTGGGAATTCGACAGTAGAAGCAGGTTTTTATGATATTCCAGTACCGGGAAATGGACAGGTGCTGCTTAAGATGAAAGCGGCTAGTTTGTGTGGAAGTGATCTAAAATATATTTATCATGAACATACAGATAAAACAGGTGGTGCCAGATATGATAATGTGATAGCAGGACATGAACCCAGTGGACAGGTCGTAGACGTCGGGGAAGGAGTTCTGGATCTTAAAGTAGGAGATCGCGTTGTAGTATATCATATTCAGGGATGTGGATATTGCGATGAATGCCGAAAAGGATTTTTTATCAATTGCCAGCAGGCAGAGCGCCGCGCTTATGGATGGCAAAGAGACGGGGCTTTGGCAGAATATATGGTCGCAGACGCAAATACCTGTATTCATCTGCCTGATTTTTTAACATATGAGGATGGAGCCATGATTGCATGTGGATTTGGAACAGCATATCAGGGACTTCTCAGAGCCAATGTATCCGGTAATGATAAAGTGCTTGTTATGGGACTCGGTCCGGTCGGACAGGCGGTCGTCATGCTTGCAAAAGCACTTGGAGCAGAAGTGATTGGAGCAGATATATCTACAGAGAGAATGGAGATGGCTAAAAAAGTTGGAGCGGATCATGTGATACAAAGTGATGAAGTTCTTTTAGAAGCAATCATGGAATTGACAGAGAAGAAAGGGGTAGAGGTAGCTATTGACTGTTCTGGAAGCAGTGTCGGAAGACATAAATGTCTGGAAGCAGCAAGGATGTGGGGAAATGTTGTATATCTGGGAGAACAGGGAAGTGTTACATTTGAGCCAAGTCCACTTTTGTTGCATAAGAATCTGACACTGCATGGATCATGGGTCACATCTGTCGGAAATATGGAGAAGCTGGTAGAGCTTCTTGATCGTAAAAAGATACATCCTGGTCAGATCGTCACACATCGGTATCCTCTTTCTAAAACAAAAGAAGCCTTTGAAATTTTTGCAACAGGAAAGACTGGAAAAGTGTGTATTCATCACGAAATGAGTGAGAGTTAAGGTCTCTTGTATAAAACAAGTAAAGAAACTTGAGAAGACAGATTAGTTACAACTGACCAAGTTGTACATACCAATCTCGTGTATTTCATTAACAAATTGAAACAAAGATGTTGACAAACTGTGAACACGAGTGTATATTATAACTAAATCAACCGAAATAAATTAAATTTTATGTACGGGTTGCACAATGAATACTCATTTGAAAAAGAGTTTGAAATAACAAATTTGCTCAATTGAGTAAAAATCAGTAGTTGTAGTATTAATATTGTACAAGACTGTACAACATGTACAGATTGTAAATACAAGTTTCTTTACAATTTATCCAAGGGAGGAAAAAAGAATGAAAAGAAAACTTTTAAGTGCTATTCTTTGCGTAGCAATGGTAGCAACAATGTTAGTTGGCTGTGGAAGTAAAACAGAAGAAGCAGCACCAGCTGACGCAGCTGCAACAGAAGAAGCAGCACCTGCAGAGGAAGCAGCACCTGCAGAAACAGAAGAAGCAGCACCTGCTGCAGAAGCAACCGGCAAAAAAGTTGG
>JAQVCQ010000088.1 GCA_028689715.1 Lachnospiraceae bacterium | reverse complement strand
CTGCCACCTCTGTAATTCAGGATCGCATTTAATTCACTATGGGTAACGTAAGGGTATTTTGTTTCTGTTTCAGCTCCATCACGTGTCCACGGAAATTCATCGTCAGAACACCCAATTGGAAATCCATTATACCCCATAGACAGGATCTTATTGTCATTACTTACAATACAGGCTCCCACCTGGGTATTTGGATCTTTGGACCTCATACCGGAGAGCATGGATACTCCCATAAAATATTCATCCCAGGAAATATAGTCTTTACGTTTCTGATTCATAGATCAGCCCTCCACAACAAATCCTAAGCAATGTTACGTATTATTTGGTTCCAAAAATTCTGTCTCCGGCATCGCCGAGTCCTGGTACGATATATCCGTGATCATTCAGTTTTTCATCTAATGCACCAATGTAGATATCAACATCAGGATGTTCCTGCTGCATTCTTTTTACACCTTCCGGTGCTGCGATGATACAGATAAAATGAATATTTTTACATCCTTTTTCTTTCAGCATTTTAATAGCCGCTACAGATGACCCGCCTGTGGCCAGCATAGGATCTACTACGAATACTTCACGTTCCGCTGAGTCTGCTGGCAGTTTGCAGTAATATTCAACAGGTTCTAAGGTCTCAGGATCGCGATATAATCCAATATGACCTACTTTTGCAGCAGGTATCAGAGCCAGCATCCCATCGACCATACCAAGTCCTGCTCTAAGAATCGGGATCACTGCCATTTTCTTACCCTTTAATTCCTGTACTGTAGTCTTACAGATTGGGGTTTCTACTTCTACATCTCGTAAAGGCAGCTCTCTCGTCGCCTCATAGCAGATCAGCATTGCGATCTCACTGATCGTCTGTCTGAAATCCTTCGTTCCTGTATCCTTTCTTCTGATGTAACCAATCTTGTGCTGAATCAATGGATGATTCATAACAACTACTTTACTCATTCCCTACCTCCTGTTTAATCTTCATTTATTTTAAGTGATTCAAATTTTTATTCAGTTTCAATTGCATCCACTCTTCGCTGATGTCTTTCTTCTTCTGAAAACTCTGTTTCCAAAAATGTGTCTACGATAGAGAGTGCCAGATCCGGTCCAATAATTCCAGCGCCCATCGCAAGAACATTTGCATTGTTATGCAGTCTTGTTAATTTTGCTGAAAGTGTATCTGCACATAATGCTGCCCTGATACCTTTATATTTGTTCGCTGCGATAGAGATACCGATTCCTGTAGTACAGATCACGATTCCTTTTTCACATTCACCACTCAAGACTGATTTTGCTACTTCTTTTCCATACTCTGGATAATCACATGATGTTTTGCTGTCACATCCCACATCCTTGTATGCGATTTTTTTAGAATCAAGGTGTTTTTTTACCAGTTCCTTAAGATCATATCCACCATGGTCACTTCCAATTGCTATCATATGCTGCCTCCTATATTTATACCTGTATTTTTTTATGGCCTGCGGCCTTTAACAGTCTGTTCATAATTGCCTGACCCATACCTGTAGTATGGAAACTTTCAGAAAGGATGACTTCCGTCTCCTCATCATCAAATTCTCTCAGAATACGATAAAGTTCTTTTGCGATCCCCTCTTCATCCTGCCTTCTTCCAATGCATTTAACGCAGTCAGCCTGGTATCGACCCAGATTTTCCTGTGTTGCGATCACACCAACTTTTTTCCCTGCATTATGGCAGTTATGATATGTATTGTTGATATAATCTGCCACATGATCCGGCTCCCCATCAACAATGGTCAATTCTCCTTTTGGTGCATAATGTCTGTATTTCATCCCTGGTGCTTTTGGTATCTGAAGACTGTCTCCATCCATCAGTGTTTGATCAATTCTGACCGTTCCGATCACCGCTTCCAGCATTTCCCTTGTAATAAATCCCGGTCGTAAAATGATTGGAATCTCTTCCGTCAGATCAATGATCGTTGATTCCAGTCCGATTTCAATGATCCCGCCATCAATGATCATATCAATACGCCCATCCATATCCTCCTGCACATATTTTGCAAGAGTAGGACTGGGTCTTCCTGAAATATTTGCACTTGGAGCTGCAATAAATCCACCCGCTTCTCTGATCAGTGCCAATGCAGTTCTATGCCTTGGCATTCTGACTGCGACCGTATCCAGACCACCAGTGGTTTCTTTTGGTACCTTCTCACTTTTTTTGAATATCATAGTGAGTGGTCCTGGCCAGAAATGTCTTGCCAGAACATGACCGATCTCAGGAACATCCTCCGTGATCACATTCAGATCTTCTAACCTGGAAATGTGTACGATGAGCGGATTATCAGAAGGTCTGCCTTTTGCTTTATAAATCTTACCGGATGACTCTGGGTTCAGTGCATCACCGCCCAGTCCATATACTGTTTCCGTTGGAAATGCGACCAACCCGCCGTTTTTTATGATTTCGCCGGCCTGCCTGATCTCATGAACCGCTTTACTGTCATCCTGCCTGATCTGTTCTTCTGTTACTTTTACTATTTTAGTAATCATTTCTCACCTGTCTGCATATCTCAATACATGCATTGATCGATCTCATAAATATTTAACAGACGATCTATTCCGTTGTGCTCCATTTCATTCACGGGATAAATGACTGCTTTACATCATTCACGTTATTGCATACTTTAAATATAATAACATATTTTATATAGCGAGAAAAGGGCAGAATCATTCAAATTATGACAAAGAAAAAATTTTTACTTTACTCTCAGGTCGTTTTTATGTAAAATAAAATCCAATATTGTTTTGTAAAGAAAGGAAATAAATATGGCACAGAATCCTATTGTAACAATTGAAATGGAAAACGGTGATGTGATCAAAGCAGAATTATATCCTGAAATCGCTCCAGCCTCAGTTCATAACTATATTTCTCTGATCAAAAGCGGTTTTTATAATGGACTGATCTTTCATCGTGTGATCAACGGCTTTATGATTCAGGGTGGATGTCCTGACGGTAATGGTATGGGTGGTCCTGGATATACGATCAAAGGTGAGTTCTCTTCAAACGGTTTTAAAAACGACCTTCAGCACACTGAAGGTGTTCTTTCAATGGCAAGAAGCATGCATCCAGATTCAGCAGGAAGTCAGTTTTTTATTATGCATAAGAATTCTCCACACCTTGACGGTTCCTATGCAGCATTTGGAAAAGTAATTGAAGGTCTGTCTGTCGTAAATAAAATTGCTGAAACAAAAACTGATTATTCAGATCGTCCTGTTCAGGAACAGAAAATCAAACAGATGACAGTTGACACTTTTGGTGTAGATTACCCTGAACCTGATAAAATGTAATGAATTGCTATACAAACCATACAAAAAGACCTCATAGAGGTCTTTTTTTTATGTCTCTCATTCATAATTTGTTCATATTTAATTTAAAAAACATTAATTTACATAACATTCTTTATCCAAATCTTTTCTATATACTAACAATATAAGATAAAAACACCAAACACAGTATAACAATACTTTCAAATAACTTTTTCATAATAATGCCAAGTAAACAGAGTTTACTTGGCATCCTCCCTTTTCAGACCTTTTTTATTCTTTTTCATAAAAAAACTCCCGCTTATGATGAAAGCGGGAGTTTTTCTTGCAATTCTATTAAGCTTTGTTAATGGAACCGAAGATTTCCATTTTTTCTTTTACTGTAGCTTTGATCGCGTCAACACCTGGAGCTAAAAGTTTACGAGGATCAAATCCTTTTCCTTCAAGATCTTTTCCAGCTTCAATGTATTTACGAGTTGCTTCAGCAAATGTAAGCTGGCATTCTGTGTTAACATTGATTTTAGCAACGCCAAGGCTGATTGCTTTCTGGATCATTTCTGTAGGGATTCCTGTACCACCGTGAAGAACGAGTGGCATATCTCCTGTAAGCTGCTGAATTGCATCAAGTGTTTCGAAGCTTAATCCAGCCCAGTTTGCAGGATATTTTCCGTGAATATTTCCGATACCGGCAGCAAGCATTGTAACACCAAGGTCTGCAATTGCTTTACATTCGTTAGGATCTGCACATTCTCCCATACCTACAACGCCATCTTCTTCTCCACCAATTGATCCAACTTCTGCTTCAAGTGAAAGACCTTTTGCTTCACATACAGCAACAAGTTCTTTTGTTTTTGCAAGGTTTTCTTCGATTGGGTAGTGAGAACCATCAAACATAACTGATGAGAATCCTGCTTCGATACATTTATAGCAGTGATCATATGAGCCATGGTCAAGGTGAAGAGCTACAGGAACTGTAATTCCCATTTCTTCAAGCATTCCGTTTACCATTCCAACTATGGTCTTATAACCAGCCATATATTTTCCTGCTCCTTCAGATACACCAAGGATTACAGGGGAATTATTTTCCTGTGCTGTCTGTAATACTGCTTTTGTCCATTCAAGATTGTTAATATTGAACTGGCCTACTGCATAATGACCAGCTTTTGCTTTTTCAAGCATTTCTTTTGCTGATACTAACATTTTATTCTCCTCCATTTTCATGAATCAATTTTTCCGTGTTCATTATACTCTTTTTTTAATAAAAAAGGAACAAGTAATTCAATAATTTATCATTCTTTTGGTCTCATGATCGTAAAGGCCTGTTTCAGATTGTTAATTTCCACCTGTTTATGCCTTCCACCGAATTCTCCATCAAGTGTCCAGGGAATCTCTTCCTTGGCCTCGATACGGATATGATTTGTCCTGAAGCAATACATATTGTCTGTATCAATATCTTTTAAAAGGAGCGCCTGTAAAATATCGTTCATCTCTAACGCACTTTTTGGCCTTTTGATCAGTGTGACTTCGAATTCTCCATCATCCAGCTCGACATATTCTCCTGTTATTCTTTTAAATCCTCCTACGGATTCTGAATTCGTGATCATCCCAAAAATAAATTCATCCTTGATCACTTCATTACAACATGTGATCTTCAGCTGGTAGGATTTTACCGCAGAAAGCCTTTTCATGCCTTCCATGATATATGCCATATGACCCAGTACATTTTTCATATCCTGCTTTGTTTCGTATGATACATCCGTGAAGATACCAAAAGCCGCAATATATACAAAGTAATCTTCATTAAAGGAACCGATATCACATTGAAATTCTTCCCCATGAACGATTTCCTTTGCAGCACGCAACATATTTTTAGGCAAATGCAGACTATTGGCAAAATCATTTGTACTTCCTGCCGGTATATACAGGATCGTACTGTTCTGACCGGATTTCATCATCCCTGTTACAACTTCGTCAAGTGTACCATCTCCCCCACAACAGGCGATCACATCATACTGACCTCCCCTGCGATAGACAGCCTCTACACCATCTCCCTGTTTCTGCGTCGGATATACTGTTACCTCATATCCTTCTTTTGTAAACATATCAACAATTCCCAAAAGATGATTTTTAATGCTTCCTTTCCCTGCATAAGGGTTAAAAATGAAAAAAAGTTTTTTCTTTAACAATCGCATCACCCCTTGATTTATTCTACTATCTGGTCACTCTATTTTACTGCATATGTATCAAAAAAGGAATACCCTGCATTTTAGAAAAATGCCTTGTATTCCTTTTAGATCTTTTTGAATTTCATGATAAATTATTTATTTTCCACTCAAATATTTTTCAATGCTATCCAACGCTGTCTGCTCATCTTTACCGTCTATTTCAACTGTCACACTGTCACCTGCTGCAAGACCAAGTGTCATCATACCCATAATACTTTTTGCATTTACTTTTCTTCCATCTGCTTCAACATATACTGTACTGTCAAACTGACTTGCTACCTGAACAAGCACTGCAACAGGTCTCGCCTCGAGTCCTCCATCTAACTGTACTTTTACAGTTTTCTTAACCATAACAATTCCTCCTTTACCGTTTCAGACTATCTGCAAATTCACTTATTTTTCTAAGTCTGTGATTTACCCCCGATTTTCCGACAGAAGGTTCAAGAAGCTGTCCCAGCTCCTTAAGCGTTGCGTCAGGATACTCTAAACGTATTTCTGCTATTTCCCTTAAGTTTGGATGAAGCTGACCAAATCCAACTGTGTCTTTAATGTATAAGATATCTTCTATCTGCTTTGATGCTGCATTTACAGTTTTTGTAATATTGGCTGCTTCGCAATTCACTCTTCTGTTAATTGTGTTCCTCATTTCCTTTATGATCCGGAGATTCTCCAGTTTCATTAAGGAAACATGTGCTTCCATGATGTTGAGTAGTTCTACGATCCCTGCACCTTCTTTGACATATACAACATGGTATTTTTTTCTGATCACGATTTTAGCATCTACTTCAAACCCGACCATAATGTCTTTCAGTTGCTGTGCCTGCATTGGCGTAGAACAGACTAGTTCATAATGATAGCCTTTATTTGGATCGCTCATGGATCCTATTGCCAGAAACGCGCCTCTGATCACTGCTCTTCTGCAACAGGCATTCTTTAACAGGATCGGATTTAAAACGCTCGCAGGAGTCAGCATGACACCATCTTCCCGAAAAAGTTTAATCGCCTGTAGAATCCTGATCACGTCATCAGACTTGTTTACATGGACTGTATAAATTTTTGCACCAGCTGTCCCATTTATTATAGTTTCGACAACATCAGTATTTATATTAAATGTTTTTTTTAATAATGTAAAGTACTTTCTGGCAACTGCAGCGTTTTCTGTCCTTACTGTAAGCTTCGGGCTTTCCTCGCTCTTCCAGATAACATTTCCGCAGTACTGTACTATAACTGCTGTTTCCGCGATCTGACAGTGCCTGGTCTGACTGATCTGTTTTGATAATTCTTCTTTTACTTCACTGGAAAATGACATGCTCTCTCCCTAAAAAGTCCCGGTCAATGTCCGACATCCCTGTGTGCAAGTGTCAGTCCATAATTTCCTTTATTCTTCAGCTTTTGGTACAGCTCGTTCGCAAGGGTTACACTGCGATGTTTTCCCCCTGTACATCCAATACTGATCACCAGCTGATATTTTCCTTCTTTTATATAGTTCGGAATCAAAAATGAAACCATATCTGATAATTTCTCCAGAAATTCCACTGCCTCTGGAAACTTCATGACATAATCCTGTACCTCTTTATCGTTACCGGTTTTATTTTTTAAATCATCAATATAAAACGGATTTGGCAAGAACCTCACATCAAAAACAAGATCAGAATCCGCCGGTATTCCATGTTTGAACCCAAAGGACAAAATATTGATCATCAGACTGTTATATTCTTCATTTTTGATAAAGATACGTTCCAGTTCTTCTTTCAGTTCTCTGGTCAGAAGTTTGGAGGTATCTATTACATATTCTGATTCTGCTTTTACTGAAGAAAGAATTTTTCTTTCTTTTAAAATACCATCCTCAATTCGGCCGTCGACTGCTAGTGGATGCATTCTTCTGCTTTCTTTATATCGTTTCACCAGGACCTGATCCGATGCTTCCATAAAAAGAACTTCAAAAACATAACCATTTGCACGTAATTCTTTCAATATTTTTTCAATATCAGAAAAGGACTGATCCGCTCTGACGTCCAGCCCCAATGCTACTTTTGAAATTTCTCCTTTCGGAGACAGAACCAATTCGGCAAATTTGCCAATCAAGGGGACCGGCAGATTATCTACACAGTAGAACCCCATGTCTTCAAGCATTTTAAGAGCAGTTCGTTTCCCGCTTCCGCTCATACCTGTTACAATGACAAATCTCATAATACTCCTCCAAATAATCTTAACTGTCTAAAAATCACCCAGACAGATCACTTCCATTTCAAGCCTGACTCCCGAAGTCTCATAAACACGATCCTGAATCGTTCTGATCAGTGCAAGCAGATCCGCCGAAGTTGCATGCCCCAGATTGATCACAAATCCACAATGCTTTGGGGAAACCTGCGCATCCCCGATCCGAAATCCTCCAAGTCCAGATTCCATGATCAGTTTACCGGCATAATTCCCTTCCGGCCGTTTAAATGTACTTCCGGCACTTGGAAATTCAAGAGGCTGCTTTTCTTTTCTCAAAGAAGATAATTCATTCATTCTGGAAATGATCAGACTCTGATCCCCTTTTTCCAGTTCCATTTCTACTTCAAGCACAATAAATTTTTTATTTCTGATAACACTGTTCCGATAACCAAATTCCATAGTCTTGTTATCAAGCTCAAGAATTTCACCTTCGAATGTCATGACTCTGACTTTTTTTACGATCTGACACATCTCGCCGCCATAGGCACCGGCGTTCATGACAACAGCTCCGCCAAGCGTCCCCGGAATTCCGGATGCGAACTCCAGACCTGTCAGACTGTTTTTTGCCGCACCTGCAGCAAGCTGGGACAGTAATACCCCTGCTCCCGCTACAAGGCTGGTTCCGAACAGTTCAATCTTTGCCATTTTTGATCCGATCTGAATAATGACACCTCTGTATCCCTTATCACCTACAAGAAGATTACTACCATTCCCGATGATAAAGTAATCTTCTTCGATCTTGTTCAAAAAACGAATCAGTTTTTCAAGTTGTTCTTCCGTTTCAATGTCGATCAGTAATTCAGCATTTCCACCTGATCGAAAGGTCGTTCTTTTATTCATTGGTTCTTCAACAAAAATATTCTCTTTTGGAATAAATGTTGAAATATGTTCAAGTACTGCTGTATTCACACTATCCACCTGCATTCATTCATTTTAAAGCCCCACCCCGACGCTTTTATTCTTCGCGTTTTTTTGCAAGTGAATTCTGCACACGTGAGTATAATTCCTGAGCGGCATTATAACCCATTTTTTTCTGTCTGTGATTTACGGCTGCGGATTCACAGATAACTGCAAGGTTACGGCCTGGTCTGATCGGAATATTGTGGCAGACGATCTTGTTGCCAAGATACTCTGTATATTCTTCCTGAAGTCCGAGTCTGTCGTATTCCTTATCTTTGTTCCAGTCTTCGAGCTTGATGACAAGGTCGATCGACTGCGTATCTTTTACACTTGAAACACCAAAAAGTGTTTTGACATCTATAATACCAATTCCTCTGAGCTCAATGAAATGTTTCGTGATATCCGGTGCCGAACCGATCAATGTGTCATCGCTGACTTTTCTGATCTCTACCACATCATCCGTAACCAGACGATGTCCTCTCTTGATCAGCTCAAGTGCTGCCTCGCTTTTACCAATACCACTTTCGCCAGTGATCAGGACACCTTCACCAAATACGTCCACCAGAACTCCATGAACTGAAATACATGGGGCAAGTTTTACATTCTGCCACCTGATGATTTCAGACATAAAAGAAGACGTAGATTTTTTCGTCATCAGAACCGGTACTTTCTTTTCGACTGCTATTTCAAGCAGCATTGGATCCGGCTGAAGTTCTCTGCAGTAAACGATAGCAGGCATGGTATATGACAAAAGTTCTGTGAATACTTCCTTCTTTCTCTCCTGGCTCAGACTCTCCATATAAGTAAATTCTACAAACCCAATAATCTGTAAACGTGTTGCATCAAAATGCTCAAAATACCCTGCCAGCTGAAGTGCAGGTCTGTTAATATCTGGCTGAGTGATCTTAACATCGTTAATATCAATTTCAGGTGTCAGATTGGTCAGCTTCATTTTTTCAATAATATCTACTAACTTAACATGTGGCATATTATTATTCTCCTTATCCGGTGAATTACTTTCATTGCTTTTCATTTTAACATATCTGTATGGAAATATCCATTTGTTCCTTCTCTTTCAATAAAATTCTATTCCTTGTGAAAAAACTGATAAATAGATACTGCAACGTTCTCTGTAATTCCTTTGACCTCAGTCAGTCTGGACAGGTCAGCTGATTTGATTTCATCGATCGATGCA
>JAQVCQ010000087.1 GCA_028689715.1 Lachnospiraceae bacterium | reverse complement strand
ACGATGGTCTTTCAGGAACCCATGACTTCGCTGAATCCTGTCAGAAAAATAGGATGGCAGGTCGAAGAGTGTCTTAGAGTACATACCGAACTTACAAAGGCTGAACGTTACCAGAGAGCGATCAGAGCATTATCAGATGCAGAACTAAAGGATCCGGAAAAAGTATATCATATGTATCCACATCAGCTATCTGGCGGGATGAGACAGAGAGTCATGATCGCGGCAGCAATAGTGAGCGATCCCAAATTATTGATCGCAGATGAAATCACAACAGCATTGGACGTGACCATACAGGCGCAGATCGTTAAGCTGTTAAAGAAAATAAATAAAACACAGAATACAGCGGTGTTATTCATATCACATGATCTGAGTCTTGTAGGCAGAATCTGTGACCGTGTCATAGTAATGAAGGATGGCTATATGGTGGAAGAAGGCGTGACAGAGCAGATCTATCATCATGCACAGAACGAGTATACAAAAAAACTGATCGCTGCAATTCCAAAATGTGAAAAGATAATTTTATGAACCGACAGGTGCTGCAGGATCGTTACGATAATCACCGGAAAGTGAAACAGAGATGAAGGAAGATAGAGATTATTTGCTGGAAGTCAGAAATCTGAATACATATTATATAGAAGGAGAAAGTATTTTTGCGTCAAAGAAAAGAAAAAAACAAGTATGCAAAGATATTTCTTTTGGCATAAAAAGGGGCGAAATACTGGGACTTCTTGGAGAGAGCGGATCAGGAAAGACGACATTAGTAAAGGCGATCCTTGGAATAACAAAAGAATATACAGGTGAGATCAGTTTACATTGTAAGCAGCCCCAAATGATATTTCAAGATCCATATGGTTCACTGAATCCTTCAAAGAAAGTGCTCTGGATCCTTGAGGAGCCACTTAGAGTAGAAAAAAAGTATAGTAAGGAAGAAATGAAAAAGAAAGCATTCGATATGTTAGCAAGAGTCGGACTGGATGAAAAAATTGCTGACAGATACCCTAACGAATTATCAGGAGGACAGAGACAAAGAGTGTGTATCGCAATGGCTCTAATGTTGGAACCAGAACTGCTGATCGCAGATGAACCGGTCTCAGCACTTGATGTGACCATACAGGCACAGATCATCCGTCTTTTGCTTCAACTTCAAAGGGATATGAACCTTGCTATTTTATTTATTTCTCATGATCTGAGAGTGATCTACCAGATGTGCGAACGAGTCATGATCATGCAGGAAGGAAGAATTGTCGAAGAAGGTGAGCTTATATCATTATTTGAGCATCCAAAAGATTCATATACAATTCAATTAATGGAGGCAGCAGGAATTCGCTAAAAATATAACCTGTATTACTATTAAGAAATCCCCTAATAAAGCCGAAATATATTGCAGAATGAAAGCACAAACGATATAATATAGTATTAACAGATTGCTTTCAATAAATTAGTGTACGATATTTTCAGGAAAGGGAGGTGGAATGATGTCAATTCAGGGAATTGGACAATATGGTGGTCTATATCAAAATTATAAAATGCCTTCCATACCGTCAGTTACATTAAATGAACGGGAAGATGCACTTCAGTCCACTCGAACTTCAGAAATATCACAAAATAGTGATGCCGTAGATAACAGTTCTACGATAAGTAATTTTGATCGGAATACAGACAGTGTTGCAACAAAAAATGCGGATCTGCAGGATATTTCACTTGTTTTTAACAAAAATGATAATTTTGACTATATAGGAAAAGATAGCGAAATAGGCAATCTTGATGTTCAGAAAGCTGTATCGGATATGAAAAAAGATCAGATCCTTCAGGAATACCAGTATTTTGTCGGAGATATTTTCTCAAATGAAAATAACGGTATGGAAGACGGAATGGTATTTTTAAAATAGTAGTTTTAAATCAACTCTTTCGAGTAAATTGATAAACACCTTGCATAACAGCAAGGTGTTTTGTATACTGTGAATTGAACATTTTTGAATAGAAATGGGGGATTGGATGTTTAATAAATTTTATCCGGATGCTTATAAAAACTCAGCATATGAAATTGATTATAATGAACTTTATCAGAAGGGCTATCGGGCGATTCTTTTTGACATTGATAATACACTGGTTCCTCATGGAGCCCCGGCTGATCAAAAAGCAATTGAGTTGTTCGACATGCTTCACAGGATCGGTTTTACGACCAGACTTCTCTCTAATAATAAGGAACCAAGGGTCAAGAGCTTTGCGGATCAGGTCCAAAGCGATTACTGCTACAAGGCAGGAAAGCCCTCTTCAAAAAATTATCTTCACTCAATGAAAATACTTAAAACGAATCAAAAGAATACTTTATTTATAGGAGATCAGATTTTTACAGATATTCTTGGTGCAAAAAATGCAGGGATAAAAACAATTTTGGTCAGACCAATAGACAAAAGAGAAGAGATTCAGATCGTTTTAAAGAGAATACCCGAAAAACTGATCCTCTTTTTTTATAAAAAATGGGATAGGAAGGATGGGATATAAAATGACAGTCAACGGCAAAACAAGATTATGCGGATTAATTGGAAACCCGGTAAGTCATACGATGTCACCTATGATCCATAACCATCTTGCAGACAGACTTCATATTAATAATATTTATGTTCCATTTCATGTGGAAACTGAAGAACTGCAGCAGGCAATAGAAGGGGCACATGCATTAAATGTTCTTGGGATGAATGTGACAGTACCATATAAAACGGATGTCATTCCTTTTCTGGATGAAATCGATCCCATGGCCAAAGGAATCGGCGCAGTCAATACGCTTGTCAGAACAGAACAGGGTTATAAAGGTTACAATACAGATATGACTGGTCTGTGCCGTGCAATGCAGACGGAAGGGATCAGACTTGATGGAGAAGAGATCATTATCCTGGGAGCAGGAGGTGCATCCAGATCTGTTGCCTATATGTGTCTGTATTATAAAGTTTCGAAAATCTATCTTCTTAACCGCACTGTTGAAAAGGCACAGAAAATTGCGGATGAATTAAATGAGGTTTTTGAAAGAGATGCAATTATTCCAATGAGTCTTATGGATTTTGACAGAATACCTGTAAAAAAATATCTGGTCATTCAGGGAACAAGTATTGGGTTATATCCTGATTCAGAGGCCTGCGTGATCGAAGACCCTTGCTTTTATCAGCTGGCACATACAGGATATGACCTGATTTACCGTCCATTTCAGACCAGATTCATGGAGAAGATAGAAGAAGCCGGTGGGGTCAGCTACAATGGACTGGGAATGCTACTATTTCAGGCAATTGATGCATTTGAGCTCTGGAACCATATTGAGATATCAGATGAAGTTGCAATGGAAACGTATGAATTATTAAAGGCAGAGACGAAAAAAGCATGAGTAATATAATCTTGATCGGATTCATGGGATCCGGAAAAACAACGATTGGAAGAAGATTGTCCTACAGACTGAAACAAACGATGACAGATACGGACAAATTGATAGAGAAGCAGCAGAACATGACGATTCCGGAGCTGTTTGAACTCTATGGAGAAAAAAAGTTCAGAGATCTCGAGACACAAAGCATAGAGTATCTGCTTCGCACTGTGAAAAACGAGGTGATCTCTACCGGTGGGGGAATGCCGATCCGTCCTGAGAACAGAACGCTTTTAAAAGAACTGGGATGTGTTATTTTTTTAAGAGTCAGACCAGAGACTATCATAGAAAGACTCAAAAATGATACCACAAGACCATTACTGAGAGGTGAAAACCCTGAGATTAAGATTGCTGCGATGTTGCAAGAACGCAATCCGGCCTACTTAGAAACAGCAGATATCGTGATAGACGTAGATGATAAAAGCTTTGAAATGATCTTAGATGAAATTGAGGAGGTACTAGGCCAGTATGAAATTACTCGTAATTAACGGACCAAATCTGAATTTTCTTGGAATCAGAGAAAAGAGCGTGTATGGAGATCAGGATTATGATGCACTGCTTCAGATGATCGCAAAAAAAGCGGAAGAAGAACATTGCACCATTGAAGTATTCCAGAGCAATCATGAAGGCGCGATCATTGACAGGCTTCAGGATTCTTATTTTGATGGAACACAGGGACTTGTTATTAATCCTGGTGCATTCACACATTACAGTTATGCAATTCACGATGCACTGATGTCGCTTACCTTTCCGAAGGTCGAAATACACATTTCAGATATCACAAAAAGAGAAGAGTTCAGAAAAATTTCAGTAACAGCGCCCGCCTGTGATAAACAAATCTATGGTTTAGGGCTGAATGGGTATCTGCATGCGATTGATGCGATCATAAAAAAAGAGTTGTAAAAATATATGTTTTATTATAAACTATATTAGAATTGTATTGATAAATTTTAGGAGGAATATTTAATGATTTCAGCAGGTGATTTCAGGAATGGTGTAACGATAGAGTACGATAACAATATATACCAGATCATCGAATTCCAACATGTAAAACCCGGTAAGGGCGCAGCATTCGTTAGAACAAAATTGAAAAACATCAAGAGCGGCGGTGTGGTCGAAAAAACTTTCAGACCTTCAGAAAAATGTCCGCAGGCACGTATTGATAGAAAAGATATGCAGTATCTTTATGCAGATGGTGATTTATGTCATTTCATGGATGTAGAATCCTATGAACAGATCGCATTAGATCCAAGTTCAATCGGAGATGCGCTTAAATTTGTAAAAGAAAATGAAATGTGTAAAGTCTGTTCCCACAATGGAAATGTGTTTGCTGTGGAACCACCACTCTTTGTTGAACTTAAGATCATCAATACAGAACCAGGTTTCAAAGGTGATACAGCTCAGGGAGCAACAAAACCTGCAGTGGTAGAAACAGGAGCAACCGTTTATGTACCTCTTTTTGTTGAAGAAGAAGATGTGATCAAGATCGACACGAGATCAGGAGAATACCTGTCCCGCGTATAATAAGATACATGATATGATTCTGACTGTAAGACAACCGAAAGCATTTGCTTTCAGTTGTCTTTTTTTAATGGTTAACAAAAAACTACATTTAGAAAGAGCGGGGTCATCAGCATGGAATTTGAATTATTTAAGGATAAAGTACTAACTGCAGCAGAAAAATATTTTTGTGATGGAACAAAAGTAGCGATCAATCAGGTATCAAAAAACAATGGAGTCACACTTCATGGTCTGACCATCATGGAAGATGGATGTAATATAGCACCGACAATTTATCTGAATGGGTTATATGAAAGTTATTGCGAAGGAACTACATTTTCAGAAATATTCAAGCGCCTGATTCAGGCATATCACGATAATAAAATTGATGAGAATATTAATATTGAATTTTTTACAGACTATAAAAGTGTCAGGCACAGAATAGTTTACAAACTAATTAATTTTGATAAGAACCAGGATCTTCTAAGTGACATACCACATATAAAATATCTTGATCTTGCAATTGTGTTCTACTGCCTCATGATTTGCGACAGCTTTGGAAATGGAAGTATCCTGATCCATAATAGTCATTGTAATATGTGGAGTGTAGATGCAGAGACACTATATGAGGATGCAATCAGGAACACACCTAATTTACTAGGCGCGGAGTTAAAAAGCATGGAAGAAGTCATCACGGAATTAATGGAAGATACACCTGAACCTGTAGATCTTCAATGGGAAGTGGAGGGGAAAGAAATTGCCATGTATGTCTTAAGCAATAAAACGAGAATTCATGGTGCAGCATGTATTTTATATGAGAATATAGTCAGGGATTTTGCTGAATATCTTCATAAGGACATTTTTATTCTTCCCAGTTCTGTGCATGAAGTAATACTGATTCCTGTTAATGGGCTTGAAAAGGCACAGACATTAATTGAAATGGTCAAAGAGGTCAACGAGACACAGGTGGAGGATGAAGAAGTCCTGTCAGACAGTATTTATTATTTTTCGAGAAAAGAGAATCAGCTCAGCCAGATGTCATAGTCACAGACTTCGACTGATGTCGAATTCCAGTCTTAGTCTGATGTGATAGTCAACAGATTAAGACTGTCTGGACAGCTGATATTGGCACCAATCGGTGTAAAGAAAGATGACTAGACAACCAGGTGCTTGTATGTTACAATTGCTTTTGTGATGTAACAAAATCGTAACATTTATCAGGCACCCGTAGTCCAATGGATAGAATGTAGGCCTCCGACGCCTTTGATGCAGGTTCGAATCCTGTCGGGTGCATTTACATCACACAGGCAAAGAAATTGCTGGAAAGGTGCTATCTATGAAAAAATCAAAATCAGGAATAGGGGAATTACTACAGAACTTACTGCAGTTGATTTTGAGGGGAAAAGAGTGGGTCATCAATAATACAAAAACGGCTGTATTTGTAGCAGTTACAGCAGTGTTGCTCGTTATTGCAATTGTCGTGGCGATCACGGTTGGAGATCGAGACAGAGAAGTTCAGGCTGAGATTTCAGCAAATACAGTAGCGACAGTAAAACCAGTTTCAGAAGTCGTGCTGGAAGAAAACAAATATCCAGAAGTCAATGATCTGATCACCAGATACTATACAGCACTTGCTGATGGAGATATGGATACGGTTGTTGCATGCAGAAACTATACTGAAGAAACTGAAAAAATCCGACTTGAGAAAAAGAGTCAGTATATCGACAGCTATCAGAATTTAAAAGTGTATACAAAAGATGGAATGGTCGAAAATACCTATCTGGCTTACGTTTATTATGAAGTTAAGTTCAATGATATCGAAACACTTGCACCTGCTTTGAACACACTGTATATCTGTCCAAATGAAAGTGGAGAGCTGTATATTTATGAAGGTGAGATCGATGATACAGTTTCTGAATATTTAAAAGAACTCTCAACGCAGGATGATGTAGTAGAATTATTCAACAGAGTTGAGGTGAGTTATAATGCAGCAACGGAACAGGACGAAAGTCTAAGGACATTCCTTGCTGAACTTCCGACCAAGATCAAAACAGAAGTTGGAGAAGCACTGGCCGCAATTGAAGAACCCGATTCGACTGTTAGCGACAATAGTACAGAACAGGCAGCTGCGACAGAAGTCAGTTCAAATGAGGCGGAAATAACGGAACCGGTGGCTGAACAGGCATCTGCTTCAACAACAGAAATTGTGGAGACAACAGATACTGTAAATGTCAGGAGTTCAGACAGTGAAACGGCAGATAAGATTGGAAAAGCACCTAAGGGTGAACGTTATACAAGACTTGAATCCAAAGAAAACGGTTGGAGCAGAATAATGTTTGAAGAGCAGGAAGGCTTTATTAAATCTGATTATCTGAAAGTAGTTGAAACGCAGGAAACAGCAGCAGAAACAGTAGAAGCAGAAGAACAGACACAGGAAGCTGAAGCAACGCAGGGAAATGTAAGAGTCAAGGAAACGGTCAATGTCAGAAATGCAGCCAGTGAAACAGCTGATAAACTTGGCGTTGCATATCAGGGCGATGAATTTGGACTGATCATGGAACAGGCAGATGGATGGACCAAGATCGATTACAAAGGACAGACAGGATATATCAAATCTGAATTTCTTGAATAGTTGAAATAATAATGTACAGAGCTAATCTGTGCTGAAATAGGAATGTAATCAAGAAAAAAAGATGCTGCAAATGTAAAGTGCAGCATCTTTTTTTGACTGATTGTGATACAATATAGCAGTAACTAAGTCATCATAGGTAATCAAAAATGGAGGGTTAAATTTATGGGTACACTTAATCTGGCAATCCTTGGCGCAGGAAAAATCGCTGAAACAATGGCAAGAACCATAGCAGGTCTGGAAGACGTAAAAGCATATGCAGTTGCTTCAAGAGATCTGAAAAAAGCAGAAGAATTTGCTGAAAAATTTGGATTTGAAAAAGCATATGGATCATATGAAGAGATGCTTGCTGACCCACAGATTGGTCTGGTCTATGTAGCGACACCACATTCGCATCACTTTGATCATTGTAAATTATGTATAGAGGCAGCAAAACCTGTTTTATGTGAGAAGGCTTTTACTGCAAACGCGGAACAGGCTGAAGAATTATGTAAACTCGCTAAAGATAAGAAGGTTTTTATGACTGAAGCGATCTGGACAAGATACATGCCATTTCTTAACACAATGAAAGATGTGATTGCATCCGGAGTGATAGGTACACCATGTTTGCTGACTGGGAATCTTGGATATACATTAAATCATGTACAGAGAATGCAGGATCCTGCACTTGCAGGTGGTTCATTACTAGATCTGGGTGTCTATGCGATCAATTTTGCTTCCATGATTTTTGGAACAGATGTTGAAAAAGTCTCTTCAGTATGTACTTATACAGAAACCGGGATGGATGAGCAGAACAGTATTACCATAGTATTCAAAGATGGGAAAATGGCAGTTCTCAATAGTACCATGATGGGAATGAGCGATCGAAAAGGTATTATTTATGGTTCAAAAGGATTTATCATCATTGAAAATATTAATAACTTTGAATCCATGAAAGTATTTAATGAACAGTATCAGGAAATAGCATCCTACCATAGACCTGATCAGATCACGGGCTATGAATATGAAGTGATCGCCAGCAAAAAAGCACTGGAAGAAGGTATGCTTGAATGTGATGAAATGCCACATGAAGAGACCATCAGAGTCATGAAAATGATGGATTCACTTAGAAATGAGTGGGGTGTCAGATATCCATTTGAGTAAAAATAAAAATTTATTGAATCAAAGTGATAAAGTGCTTGTCTTTTTTTCCTGTGCGTAATATAATTCATTTTGGATAGTATACAATAATGCAGAGAAACAAAATGTAAATACTGTCCAAAACTATATTGCGATATTTTAAAGGAGGACACATTGATGTCATATGTTGATGAGGTAATTGCACAGGTCGTAGAGAAAAATCCTTCCCAGCCGGAATTTATTCAGGCAGTAAAAGAAGTAATGGAATCCTTAAGAGTTGTTGTAGAAGCAAATGAAGATGCTTACAGAAGAGATGCTTTACTTGAAAGAATCGTAAATCCTGAAAGACAGCTTATGTTCAGAGTACCATGGGTTGATGATAAAGGACAGGTTCAGGTAAACACAGGTTTTCGTGTGCAGTTCAACAGTGCGATCGGACCTTACAAAGGCGGACTTCGTTTACATCCAAGTGTAAACCTTGGAATCATAAAATTCCTCGGATTTGAACAGATTTTCAAAAACTCTTTGACAGGCCTTCCAATTGGTGGTGGTAAAGGTGGATCTGACTTTGATCCTAAAGGAAAATCTGATAGAGAAGTGATGGCATTCTGCCAGAGCTTTATGACAGAATTAAGCAAATACATCGGAGCTGATACAGACGTACCTGCGGGTGATATTGGTACAGGTGCAAGAGAGATCGGCTACCTGTTTGGACAGTATAAAAGAATCAGAGGACTTTACGAAGGCGTATTGACCGGAAAAGGTCTTACCTATGGTGGTTCACTTGCAAGAACAGAAGCGACAGGATATGGTCTTCTTTACATTACAGAAGAAATGTTAAAATGTAATGGATCGGATATCAAAGGCAAAACAGTTGCAGTTTCCGGTTCGGGAAATGTTGCGATCTATGCAACTGAAAAAGCACATGAAATGGGCGCAAAAGTTGTAACCGCATCAGACTCAACAGGATGGGTATACGATCCAGACGGAATCGATGTAGAAGTAATTAAAGAAATTAAAGAAGTAAGAAGAGAAAGACTCACAGAGTATAAAAACTACAGACCTAATTCAGAATATCATGAAGGAAAAGGCGTATGGAGCGTTAAAGTTGATATCGCACTTCCTTGTGCTACTCAGAATGAACTTGATCTTGAAGATGCAAAAATGCTTGTAGCAAATGG
>JAQVCQ010000086.1 GCA_028689715.1 Lachnospiraceae bacterium | reverse complement strand
AACATTGGTTTTGTCCTTTTTCTTAAACATCATCCTCATTCTCCCTTTATATGATCCTTCTCAATTCTGCCATCTATGATATTAATAATACGGTCTGCCTGTTCTGCGATAGAGTTGTCATGTGTGATCAGAATAACTGTCGACCCTTCTGCGTGCAGTCCTTTTAATATATTCATAATTTCTTTACTGGAATTCGAATCCAGATTTCCCGTTGGCTCATCCGCAAGAATTACCGGAGGTGCCTGTGCAATTGCTCTTGCTATTGCTACCCTCTGCTGCTGTCCTCCTGACATTTCAGATGGTTTATGATGAATTCTATTTGAAAGATTCACCTTATCCAAAGCTTTGAGCGACAGCTCATGCCTTTCTTTCTTGCTCACCCCTCTGTAGATCAAAGGCAGCTCCACATTCTCAAATGCTGTCAGATTCTGAATCAGATTAAATCCCTGGAAAATAAATCCAATCTCGAGATTTCTAATATCTGAGAGTTCATCATCTGTTAATGCCGAAACATCCTGTCCATTGAGATAATAACTACCTGATGTTGGTATGTCTAAACACCCAAGCATATTCATCAGGGTCGATTTTCCCGAACCAGATTGTCCAATAATTGCTACAAATTCATTTTTTTTAATTTTTACTGATATATGATCCAGAGCACGTACTTCATTCTCGCCCGGATTATAGATCTTGCACATTTCATTAATTTCGATCAGATTTTCCATTACACTTCTCCAACTTTAATTGTACTATTTAATTAGTACAGTAATACGCTCCGAGATATTTGTCAACACTTTTTTTCAATATTAAAATATTATTGTTCTGCGAAAACATTTCATTGGGTTTATTATAATATGAAATAATAAAATAAAAAATATGAAGTTGATTAAAGAATTCTTAAATTTCAGTAATTTTTGCAACGATTAGCAATGTCATCCATGAACTTTCGCTCTGTTACACAATAAAATAAGCTGCAGAACGCATCTGCAGCTTGATTCATGATTTAAAATAAAATTATCTGTATGGTTTGAAAATCGGGCTTAGTTTCTTATAAATTAATAATGTAATAACAGAAACTACAATTCCCTTCAAAATATTAAATGGTACTACAGCAAATAAAACAAATGTTCCAAGACCTGTAATCGCAGGATTCACAGCTGTTCCCATTCCCACAAGTGCTTCCATTGGCATTCCAAAAGCGGTTGAATAAACTGGCAGCAATACATATGCATTTAATAACGATCCAATCAGTGTCATTGTGATCGTGCCGACAAGTAGCCCCGCTGCTGCTCCTTTTTTTGTTTTATTTCTTCTATATAGAATACCTGCAGGTGCGACCAATGAAATACCCAGTAATAAATTGGCAAATTCTCCAATTCCTGCTGTTACGGTTCCATTCAATATAAAGTTGAGCAGAATTTTGATCGTTTCGATCATGATTCCAGCCAAGGGTCCCATTGTAAAGGTTCCAACCAGAACTGCGACCTCGCTCAGGTCGATCTCATAAAAACTTGGTGCGAACCAGAGGGGAATTTCAAACAGCATCAACAGCGTTGCTACTCCACCCAGCATTCCGATCTGAACCATATACCTCACATTTAATCCTTTTTTTACTACTACTGCTTCACTACTCATTTTTTTCTCCTTTCATTTTGGCTAAAAGGAATTCTTCTGTCGATGTAATTTCATAAAAATAGCCCCGTTTAAAATAAACGGGGCACAAAGTACTGTAGAAAACTACATCGAAATCATCTTCTCTCATCCAGACTATACTGTCGGTTTTGGAATTGCACCAAATCAGCCAATCAGGCTCGCGGACTATACCGCCGGTAGGGAATTACGCCCTGCCCCGAAGAATCACTTTTATTTTTTCTTTATCATATTTCAATTAAAACGCTTTGTCAACCTCATTTTGTTAAATTATCTACAATCTTTTATAAATAATTTATAAACTTAACTCTATCATTCGTATTGGTATAAATTACATTACTGATTCTGTTGTATCTTCATTGTTAAAGCAATTCTTTTTTTTGCAACATCAACACTAATGATCTGAACATCCACTATGTCCCCAACACTGACCGCTTCCAGTGGGTGCTTAATATAACGGTTCGTGATCTGCGAAATATGAACAAGGCCATCCTGATGAACTCCAATGTCAACAAATGCACCAAAATCAATTACATTTCTGACAGTCCCTTTCAAGATCATTCCCGGCTTTAGGTCGTCCATTTCCATAACATCACTTCGCAAAATAGGTGCCGGCATATCTTCTCTTGGGTCCCTTCCAGGCTTTTCAAGTTCCTTCAGGATATCAATCAGAGTCAGTTCTCCGATCCCGATTTCCTGTGCGACTTTTTTAATGTCTCCAAGCTTACTCTTCATTTCATCAAATCCGACATTTCTTTTTCCAGCAGATACAAGTTTTTGAGCTTCTTTGATGTCATCCATGGACCATCCTGCTTTTTTCAGAAGTTTCAGACACGCTTCATAAGATTCAGGATGTACACTCGTTGCATCGAGTGGGTTCTCTCCATTTAAGATTCGCATAAACCCTGCGCATTGCTCAAATGCCTTTGGTCCAAGTTTTGGAACTTTCAGTAATTCTCTTCTGCTTCTGAACCGTCCGTTTTCTTCCCTGTAAGAAACAATATTTTTTGCAATCACTTTTGTGATACCCGAAATATATTCTAATAATGATGCAGATGCCGTGTTCAGATCGACTCCGACTTTATTCACACTATCTTCAACAACACCTGTTAATGCTTCTGTCAGCTTTTTCTGGTTCATGTCATGCTGATACTGACCTACACCGATTGACTTTGGATCAATCTTTACCAGTTCCGGAAGTGGGTCCTGCAAACGTCTGGCTATCGAGACAGCACTTCTCTGCCCTACATCGAACTGAGGGAACTCTTCTGTAGCAAGTTTACTAGCAGAATAAACTGATGCACCTGCTTCATTTACGATGACATACTGCATCGGAACACCAATCTCTTTGATCAGCTCAACTATGATCTGTTCTGATTCTCTTGAAGCTGTTCCATTTCCTACCGAAATAAGTGAAACGCCATGCTTTTTGATCAGCCTTTTCAGTTCTGCCTTTGACTCCTCCACCTTATTCTGTGGCGGAGTTGGGTAGATTACCTTGGTGTCAAGGACTTTCCCCGTCGGATCTACAATAGCTAGTTTACAGCCTGTTCTAAATGCAGGATCCCATCCAAGGACCACTTTACCGGCAATTGGTGGCTGTAATAATAATTGTACAAGATTTTTCCCAAAGACCGCGATCGCTCCATCTTCAGCCCGCTCAGTCAATTCATTTCTGATCTCTCTCTCAATTGCAGGTGCAATCAATCTTTCATAGCTATCCTGCACAACATTTTTAAGGATTGGTGTTGTGATATCATTTTTCTGTGTGATGATCGAATGCTCTAAGTAAGAAAGAATCTTTTCAACAGGAGCAAGTACCTTTACAGTCAGAATTTTTTCATTTTCACCCCTGTTCAGTGCAAGTATTCTGTGTCCCGCGATCTTTTTAACAGGTTCTTCAAATTCATAATACATTTCAAAAACACTCTCTGCCTGTTTGTCCTTTGCAGTACTCTGTATCAGCCCCTCATCCTGTGTTATTTTTCTGATTCTGATCCTGAATTCTGCTTCATCGGAAATAAACTCAGCAATAATATCTTTCGCTCCCTGGATCGCCTCCTCCACAGTGGATACGCCAAGTTCTTCATTCAGAAAATCCTGTGCAGCACTCTCCACACTGATCTGTGTTTTTTGTTCCAGAATCAGATCCGCCAGACCCTGAAGTCCTTTTTCTTTTGCAATGCTGGCTCTTGTTTTTCTTTTAGGTCTGTATGGTCTGTATAGATCTTCCACGACCACAAGTGTTTCTGCAGCCTCAATGCTTTTACGAAGTTCTTCTGTCAGTTTTCCCTGTTCCTCTATGCTCCCCAGGACCTGTGCTTTTTTATCTTCAAGATTTCTCAGGTAAGTCAGTCTCTCATGCAGAGTTCTTAATACTTCGTCATTGAGAGAACCTGTGACTTCCTTTCGGTATCTCGAGATGAAAGGTATTGTATTTCCTTCATCAATCAGCTTAACAGCGGCTTCGACCTGCCACTTTTCTACTTTAAGTTCCTCTTTCAGCTTTTGTATCATATCCATGAGATTGTTCCTGCCATTTCTTAATCATTTTTATTTCATTATTTTTTTATTCTTTTTAAATACATTTCATTGATATATTATAGGCTACTGTATGTAAGCTTTCAAGAATGAATTGTGTTCCACTTCTAAAAGTGATAAAATATATATGATATTGAGAGGAGTATACAACTTATGGATTTTCCTAATAACTCGGATAACGACTCATCCTATAAAAATTTATATAAAAGTTCAGCTCCAACTGACAGCAGACCCACAAATCAGTTTGCCGTTGCTTCTTTGGCAATGGGTATTCTGACAATTGTAACAACAGTCCTGTGCACCGTGTTTTTACCATTTCTTTTTTCAGGGCTTTCAATCATCTTTGCTGTTCTTTCCAAAGGCAGGAACAAGAACATGGAAATCAATGCCCGAACCGGCATTATCACTTCCTTGATTGGGTTTTTTCTTAATATTATCATTGTTGCTGGTTCATTCTACCTGGTGTTTACCGTGCCGGAGTACAAAGAACAATTGAACCAGGTTTATGAACAGGTCTATGGCGAATCATTTGATGAGGTCTGGAAAGATACTATCGAATCGGTTCAGTAATGAAAGGTTGTGAACATATGGTAGGTGGTATATCAGCTTATCAAAATAATTCCACATTAAATTATGGTGAGTCCGAGCTGAAAAGTCCGGGTCGCAGATCCTCGCCTGCTGAATGTGAGACCTGTAGTAACAGGAAATACCAGGATGGTTCCAACGAAATGGTTTCGTTTAAATCAGCCACACATATTTCGCCGCAATCCTCAATGGCAAAGGTCATGGCACACGAGCAGGAGCATGTCTCAAATGCCTATAAAAAAGCTGCTAGCAATAACGGTCAGGTCATTTCAGCAAACGTTTCACTGAAATCAGCTGTCTGCCCTGAATGCGGACGGTCATATATTGCTGGCGGAACAACTTCCACGCAGATAAAATATTACAATGAAAAGAATCCTTATCAGCAGGATAAAAAAACTGCCGATTCCATATCCCTTTCCGGGGCAAATATTGATATGGCAGTATAACAGGAGAATGATAAATGAATTCAGTCAGACCTTCCAGTGCACTTAAATCAAATGCCCGCGATCAGCTTTTGGGACATTATTCTGTAGCGATTCTGGCTTTTCTTGCCATGGAATCGATCATCTTTTTTGTCACACTATTTTCTACAAGCTTTTCAGATACAACAACCGCTTTTGGAATCATAATTTATCTTCTGATCACTTTGATCCTACAGCTTCTGGCAGGTGTTTTCACGGTCGGTGAGACACAATTATATTTAAACATTGCATGTTCCAAAAAACCAGAAGTCGCAAACATTTTTACAGGTTTCATCCATCATCCGGATAAATCAATTCTGGTTCAGTTTTTTTTAATGCTGATCGGTACACTGCCACTCCTGCCTGCAGGTCTTTTTGCAGCATTATACTATTTTACTGAAAATCCATTGCTCATACTCCTTACAGCCGTTTTCTTTGCAGCAGGTATGATCTGTATGGTCGTGTTGTACCTTCATTATTCCCAGGTTTTCTGCCTCATGCTTGATTTTCCGCATTACACTGTCGCTGAACTGTTTGCAGAGAGCAAAAAACTTATGATGGGGCATTGTTTTGAATTGTTTTACCTAAAAGTCAGTTTTATACCACTTTTTCTTGCTGCATTTATGACTTGTGGAATTGGTCTTTTATGGGTCATTCCATATCGAAACGCAACACATATTTCTTTTTTCTTAGATCTTGTAAAAACAAATGTAACAGAACCAGATTCCGGAATCTTTATTAATGAAACTTGTTAATTTCAAAAAGCACAGGATCCATTATTGGACCTCTGTGCTTTTATTATGTAGATTTTTATTTTTTTTGAAGATTCTTCCATTTTAAATATGCATTGATAAACAAATCTATGGAACCATCCATAACTGCATCTACGTTACCAGATTCAGCATTGGTCCTATGATCTTTTACCATTGTGTAAGGCTGCATGACGTAGGATCTGATCTGATTTCCCCATCCGATATCTTTGATCTCACCGCGAATATCAGATAATTTTTCAGCATTTTCCTCCTGTTTCAGCATATAAAGCTTGGATTTCAGCATTTGCATCGCTTTATCTTTATTCATGTGCTGAGAACGCTCATTCTGGCATTGCACTACAATTCCGGTCGGTAAATGTGTGATTCGAATCGCTGATGACGTCTTGTTAATGTGCTGTCCGCCAGCACCACTGCTTCGATACGTATCAATTCTCAAATCATCAGAATTAATTTCCACATCTAAATCTTCTTCAATATCAGGCATTACATCCAGTGAAACAAATGAAGTCTGCCTTTTTCCCTGCGCATTAAAAGGTGATATTCGAACAAGTCTATGAACTCCTTTTTCAGATTTCAGGTATCCGTATGCATTTTCTCCATTGATCTGAAATGTTACAGACTTAATCCCAGCTTCTTCACCATCCAGAAAATCCAGTACCACCACTCCAAATCCTTTTTTTTCTGCCCAGCGAGTATACATACGATAAAGCATACCAGCCCAGTCACAGCTTTCTGTTCCACCTGCTCCAGCATTTAATTTTAAAATAGCACCGCATCTGTCATATTCACCTGAAAGCAGTGTGGAAATTCTCATGCTTTCAAGTTCTTCCTGAAATATGCTGAAATCATTCTTGATCTCTTCAAGCATTTCAGGGTCTTCTTCTTCGTAACACATCTGAATCATCACTTCGAGATCATCAAAAGCTGTTTCAATTTTCTGAAATGAGTCAATGATGTTCTTAATATCTTTATGCTGTTTCATCAGTTTATTGGAATAGTCAGGATTGTCCCAGAATCCGGGTGCTTCCATTTCCATTTCAAATTCCTGTAAACGCTTTAACCTGTTATCCAGGTCAAAGTGAATCCCTCACTTCCGCTAATGGAGTTTTATAAGCCTGAAGTTCTGACTTGATCTGATCTAATTCAACCAACAACGGTCACCACCTTACATTTTTTTATTTTTGTGTTGCATTGGCATTTAATTTCTGCCACAGCATTGTTTATATTTCTTTCCGCTTCCACATGGGCACGGGTCATTCGGATACACTTTTACGGCTTCTCTTTTTACAGGTGCCTTTGCAAGAGAATCATCTTTGTTGGTTCCAGTGACTTTTGCCACCTGCTCGCGTTCTACTTTCTGTTCTATCTTAACATGGAACAGAAGTCTTGCTGTATCTTCACGGATATTATCCGTCATAGCATCGAACATCTCATAACCACTTAATTTATACTCTACCTTTGGATCCTTCTGCGCATAAGCCTGCAGACCGATACCCTGTCTGAGCTGGTCCATATCATCAATATGATCCATCCATTTTCTATCGATCACCTTAAGAAGTATAACTCTCTCAAGCTCTCTGATCGCTTCAGCATCTGGAAATTCTGCTTCTTTTGTTTCATATAATTTTACTGCTTCTTCTTTCAGCTGGTGTTTCAGACTGTTTTTCTTTCTGGTCTTGATTCTTCCAAGCTTAATTTTTTCAAGCGGTATAATAGGCAATAACAGACTGTTCAATTCATTCAGATCCCAGTCCTCAGGCTCCACATCTTCCCCTATACAGGTATCGACTTTGCTCTCTACAATATCTGTGATCATTTTATAAATAACATCTCTCATGCTTTCGCCATCAAGCACTCTTCTTCTTTCAGCATAAATGATTTCTCTTTGTTCATTCATGACCTGATCATATTCAAGCAGATTCTTTCTGATTCCAAAGTTGTTATTTTCAATTTTCTTTTGTGCAGTTTCAATTGCATTGGTGAGCATCTTGTGTTCAATTTCCTGATTTTCAGGAATTCCCAATGTATTGAACATATTAATCAGTCTTTCTGATCCAAACAAACGCATCAAATCATCTTCCAGAGAGATATAGAATCTTGATTCTCCTGGATCGCCCTGTCGACCTGAACGTCCACGAAGCTGATTGTCGATACGTCGTGACTCATGTCTTTCTGTACCAATGATCTTAAGACCACCTGCTGCTTTGGCATCATCGTCAAGTTTAATATCCGTACCACGACCAGCCATATTGGTAGCAATCGTAACGGCACCATGAAGACCTGCATCCGCAACAATTTCAGCTTCCAATTCATGAAATTTCGCATTCAGTACTTTATGTGTAATTCCTCTTTTTGTAAGCTTTGAACTCAATTCTTCTGATGCTTCAATTGTAATTGTACCAACAAGTACCGGTTGTCCTTTTGCATGTGCGACTTCTACTTCGTTCACAATTGCATTTAGTTTTTCTTTTTTTGTTTTATAAACACAGTCCTGAAGATCTTTTCTGGCAATAGGTCTGTTTGTTGGAATCTCAATAACATCCATCCCATAAATATCTCTGAACTCTTTTTCTTCGGTCAGGGCAGTACCTGTCATACCTGCTTTTTTGTCAAATTTATTAAAGAAATTCTGGAATGTAATGTTTGCAAGAGTTTTACTTTCTCTCTTGACCTTTACATGCTCTTTTGCTTCTATTGCCTGGTGAAGACCATCTGAATAACGGCGTCCTGGCATGATTCTTCCAGTAAACTCATCTACGATCAGGACCTGATCCTCTTTCACAACATAATCCTGATCTCTGAACATCAGATTATGTGCACGGAGCGCAAGTATGATATTATGCTGGATCTCAAGATTTTCAGGGTCTGCAAGATTCTCGATCTGGAAAAATCTCTCTACTTTTCCAACACCCTGTGCGGTCAGATTGACTACTTTATCTTTTTCATTTACAACAAAATCGCCAGTTTCTTCCTGTTCAATTCCCATGATCGCATCGATCTTGGACAGATCTTCCATGTCTTTTCCACGTTCGAGCTGTCTCGCAAGAATATCACAAGCTTCATATAATTTAGTGGATTTTCCACTTTGTCCTGAAATGATCAGTGGTGTACGGGCTTCATCGACAAGAACTGAATCGACCTCATCAATGATGGCATAATGAAGATCACGGAGTACCAGCTGTTCTTTATAGATCACCATATTATCACGCAAATAATCAAAACCCAGCTCATTATTTGTAACATATGTGATATCACATATGTATGCTGCTCTTCGTTCTTCAGACTTCAGACCGTTTAATACAACACCTACGCTGACACCAAGGAATTCATGTACCTGCCCCATCCATTCAGCATCACGCTTAGCCAGATAGTCGTTGACCGTTACAATAAGAACACCTTTCCCCTCAATCGCATTCAGATATGCAGGAAGTGTAGACACCAGGGTCTTTCCTTCACCTGTCTTCATTTCAGCAATACGTCCCTGATGCAGGATCAGTCCACCAATCAGCTGTACGCGATAGTGCTCCATATTTAAGACCCTTCTGGCCGCTTCCCGTACTGTGGCAAATGCTTCCGGAAGCAGGTCGTCAAGGGTCTCTCCATCTTCAAATCTTTTTCTATATTCTTTTGTCTTATCTTTCAGTTGTTCATCAGACAGTTCCATCATCGCAGGTCTGAGTGCTTCAATTGCATCCACGATGGGGACAATTCTTTTTAATTCTCTCTCACTGTGTGTCCCGATTAGCTTATCAATAATATTCATTACATACTCCTATTCCGTACCATATATCGTCTGGAAAACCATTTCTTATTTTAGCAGATATAAATTACGAATTCAACAGTTCATTCATATATCCACAAATTGTTTATGATTCCTTCATAATAACTTAAATATTGAACAGTTTTTTTCTTTTATTATATTTATTTATGTTGTTTTTA
>JAQVCQ010000085.1 GCA_028689715.1 Lachnospiraceae bacterium | reverse complement strand
TCTTGTAAAATTTCCACCAATATGAGGACAAATGATACTGTGTTCATAGCCAGGAAACTCTTCATCAATTTCTATTCCGACAGCCACACGACTGATCCATTCCCCAACAGCACCATATGCATAGTGATTAAACGAATTCATATCAGGACTCCACATGGTACCATCATCTTTGAGTCCGTCCCAATGCTCCCAGATTGTAGTTGCACCTTTCTTTACCTGATAGATCCAGGATGGGAAGTCTTCTTTTAGTAACAACTCATAAGCTTCTTTTGTGTGTCCGTTCTGGCTTAGTGCATGACAAAAGTAAGGTGTTCCAACAAAACCTGTAACCAGATGTCCGTTTTCCTGTTCTAATAGTAAAAGCAGATCCTCAACAACATTTTTTCGATACTCTTCAGGCACCAGGTCAAAATATAATGAAATAATTTGTGCTGTCTGGGTTCTTGCAGTCAGTCTTCCTGTATGATCAAAAAATGTCTTATGATAAGTCTGTCGGATCTTCTCATAAAGATCACGGTATATTTTCACATCATCCTGTCTGCCTATGACTTCCGCCATTTTGTAAAAGAGTTTTGTTACATATGCAAAATATGCTGTACAGGTCAGATCATTTGGCGTGGCCCCAAAATAACTTCCTTCTTCCGCATCCAGTGCGACCCAGTCACCGAACTGCAGCTTATAATTCCAAATATAATCTACCGCATGCTCCTGCATAAAATCGATCCATGCTTTCATGCTTTCATACTGGTTCACGATGACCTTTTTATCTCCATAGACCTGGTATAGTGTCCATGGTAAGATCACTGCAACATCAGCCCAGGCCGCAGCCGAATGATCCCCATCTTTCATAAGTCTGTCATGCTGTGATTTTCCAATCAACAGGTCAGGTACCACATGTGGAACGCCACCTTCCTCTGTCTGATCTGCTGCTACGTCACGAAGCCATTTTGTATAAAATGTGTAAGTATCCATCAGATAACTTGCTGTTCTGCAAAAAATCTGTGCATCTCCTGTCCATCCAAGACGTTCATCTCTTTGCGGACAATCTGTTGGAACATCTAGAAAGTTCCCCTTCATTCCCCATTTGATATTATGCCATAGCTGGTTGACATCCTGATTTGACGAAACAAAGGTTCCTGCTTCATTCATATCCGAATGAAGTACTACAGCCACAAAATCCTTTGGATCCGGTTTGCATGGATATTCTTTGACCAGGGCATATTGAAACCCCTGAAATGTAAAGTTCGGATGAAATGTGACCGTGCCATCCTGTCCAAAAAGATAGGTCACAGTCTGTTTTGCTGTCCTCAGATTATCAAGATATACATTTCCTTGCGCATCAAGTACCTCAAAACATTGTAACTCGACTCTGTCTCCTTTTTTTCCTGTTGCGTTAAATTCGATCCAGCCTGTCATATTCTGTCCGAAATCAAGAACAGTATCTCCTTTTGGTGTTTGAATGATCTGTTTTACCGGAAGTCTTTCAATCTCTTTTACCTTACATCCGCTTTGCGCATGAAGGATCGATCGATCGAACGCAACCTCTTTACATGCATTCCAGCCATTGTATTGACATTGTGTCATATTCCAATCAGCGATCTCCAAGGATGCATCATATACTTCTCCGTCATAAATCTCCGAAAAAGTCACGGGACTCCATGCCCCTGACCAGTCTGTGTCAGAAATTCTTACTTCCCGGCTTCCATCTGAATATTCTATTACAAGCTGACATGCAAATGCCGTTCGTTTGCCATAATGATTGCGCATTCTGACAAATCCCATCGTTCCCTTATACCATCCTGCACCAATATGCGCAGCTATGACATTGTCACTGGCATTCAAATATTCTGTTACATCATACATTTGATAAAGCAAATGTTTTTGATAAGAAGTCCATCCAGGTGCGAACTCATCCTGACTGATCTTCTTCCCATTGATAAAAACATGATACAATCCAAGCGCAGTTGAGTATAGATATGCACTTTTTACAGCCTTGTCTGAATTAATAAAAATACGATTTCTAAGATAGGAGCCTCTGCTTTCATCAGCATCCTGATCTTCTTCTATGGTAATGAACTGTGCCTTCCATTCTGCAGTTGATAAAAGTGCTGTAACAAAACAGCTCGTTTTCCACTCGCTTTCCTCATCATGGTTCGTCCATATTTTTACCCTGATATAATATTTGGATGTTGAATCAGGCTTGAATCCCTCTGGTCTATAATGCACGGATTCCTTACTTTCCTGCTTACTGCTGTCCCATATTATATGGCTGAACTGATCGTCTTTTGAGATCTGGATCCAAAAAGCTGTCTGAATTGTATTTCTTTTTTCTGATTCCATGATCCAGCCAATCTGATCGACCTGTGTGATTCCAATTGGTTCTTTCTGGTAGTTAATTTTAATGCCTGTAATGTTCAACATAAATGCCTCCTAATCCAACTAATACGGTTACAAATCATCAATTTACCCTAACATGTAACTGTTCTTAATACCATGGACTTTTCAGGAAACTGATATGGACAATTTAGACTCCTGTCAGCAATTTAGTACTTACTGGACTTATTGCTGTGTTTTGTTAAATTCATTTAATAATGTTTCATTCATATGATCACCAAGATATACTTTTCCTTTTGTTTTCTGTTCATCAATATCCTGCCTGATCATCTCATTCGTTTTGATCACTTCTTCTTTAAGACCTTGTGCCGATAGCCTGGTCGCCCCATGTCCAAGAATGATCATTTGCTCCATTCCATCAGAAGTAGCTACTACAACTTTGTTCTGTTTTGCTATTTCATGGGTCGTTTTTTCGATATAGGCATCTGCTGTTTCTGCCTCTTTTGTGTATACAACATGAATATTATGGTATTCCTGCTTTTCTCCAATATTACCTTTTACCTTATATGCGTCAAATACCAGAATCAGGATACATTGTCTGTAACCCTGGTAATTACATAAAATATCCATTAGTTTTTGTCTTGCTGCATCAAGATTCAGTGCCGCCAGTGAACTTAATTCCTCCCACGCAAAGATAATGTTGTAACCATCGACCAACAGATATTCTTTCTGATCTGTTCTTTTATGAACTTGCTTGTTTTCATCTCTGCCGGTACTTTCCTGTCTGTTGCCTGTGACCTGTCTGTTTTGTTCATGACCAAATCCACCCGTTGTTTGTATCGATCTATTCTTTATGGGACCAAATGTTCTCTCAAATATTTCCTCAAGTTCTTTTTGAGAGCTCCAGCTGTCTTTGACTTTTCGTTTTATCGTCTCTGTATGTCTGTCTGGATTCGTATTTTGTAGTATTGGTAAATCAGTATTTTGAATCGGAGCGTAGAGTTTCTTTCCCTCTGCATATTCGGTATGCATCATTTCCTCGACCTGTTGCCACGGAACAACATATCCGGCTCCATGTGCACAGAAAACTGATCCTGACGGATTCTCAAAATCCGTTTCCGGATCATATCCCAGTGTTTTCACGATCTCATCCTGATTATGGCATGGTGCATATCCATTTAGATTACAAAAAAGTCTTCCTTGTCCTTTCGTATAAGCTGTCACTTCCTTTTGATACCCTCTCATCGTTGAGACCGGAGCAGTTCCGGTAAGAATCGCACCTGACTGTGTGTTCTCGAGCAATTCAGACTGACCATACATTCTGGTTATATCAGACATTGCACGCCCTACCGCATCCGTTGGTAGTTCCAGTCTGAATTCATAAATTGGTTCCAAAAGAATCGATTTTGTCTTCATAAGTCCCTGTCTGAATGCACGATGTGCTGCCTGTCTGAAATCGCCTCCTTCTGTATGTTTCAAATGTGCTCGTCCTGCAACTAATGTGATCTTCATGTCCGTGACAGGCGAGCCTGTTAATACACCGGTCAGTTCTTTTTCTCTCAAATATGTCATGACCTGCTTTTGCCAGTTCTTATCAAGCAGTTCTTCACTACATGAACTCATTACAGTGATTCCACTTCCAGATTCATCCGGCTCTAGCAGCAGATGTACCTCTGCATAGTGCCTCAATGGTTCATAATGACCTGCTCCAATCACCGTACATTCAATTGTTTCTTTATATAGGATTGCTCCTTCACCAAACTCAACTACAACACCAAATCTCGACTTGATCATGTTCTGAAGTGTCTCCAGCTGTACATCGCCCATCAACTGAATCCAGATTTCCTGGTATCGTTGTGACCATATGATCCGTAACTGCGGATCCTCCTCTTCCAGCTGGCGAAGCTTATCCATGAATTGGAGTGCATCACAACCTTGAGGCAGATGAATTGCATAATGAAGTACCGGTTCCAGGATGGGATGTTTCTCTTCTTTTTCCATGCCAAGCCCCTGCCCAGGTATTGTATGGCTCAGTCCGGTCACTGCACAAACTCCACCTGCTTCTACTTCCTGAATCATTTCATACCTGACTCCAGAATAAACTCTGATCTGATCCACTTTTTCTTCTATTTGTTCGTCTGCTACTTCCCCCGCACGCGGATTCATGTGGTTTTGACCGCATTCATATGTAATCAATTTTTTAATATTTAATCTGCCGCCTGTTATTTTCATATGCGTCAGTCTGTTTCCCTGCTCATCCCTTGTGATTTTGAAAATACGCGCACCAAAATTCTGAGGATACACTTTTCCACAAAGTCTTTTACCAAGATCCAAAATCATTTCGCACACTCCGTCTGACTTCAGTGCAGATCCAAAATAGCATGGAAATAATTTACGCTGACTGATCAGTTCTACCGTCTGCATATCTGAAATTGATTTTCCATTCATATATTGTTCCAGTACAGCTTCATCACAGACTGCGATTTGTTCCTGCCATTCGGAAGTGTTATGATCCAATGAAAAGTCAACGCATTCCTCTCCAAGTCGTTCTTTTAACAAAGATAAGACTGATTCTTTATTCCCACCCGGTAGATCCATCTTGTTTACAAATATAAATGTCGGTAGTTCATATCTGTGTAAAAGTTTCCATAAAGTCTGTGTGTGTGCCTGAACCCCATCACTGGCACTGATGACAAGGATCGCATAATCGAGCACCTGAAGTGTACGTTCCATCTCAGCAGAAAAATCTGCATGTCCCGGTGTATCCAGTAATGCAATCTCAAAATCACCTATTGAAAGAAGTGCCTGCTTTGAAAATATTGTAATACCACGGGCACGTTCCATTTCGTTCGTATCCAAAAATGTATTTCTGTGGTCCACTCGTCCCATCTGACGGATCATACCTGTATGAAATAACATCGTTTCGGCAAGTGTGGTCTTTCCAGCATCAACATGGGCAAGAATCCCAAGAACTATTTTGTTTGCCATTATTTTAACCCTTTCATTTAAGCAGAATACTTTAGCAGTTCTATTGTATCATAATGAAGTTCAATAAAAAATAAGCAGACAACGGAACATAACTTCCAGTGTCTGCTTTTCATCTATGCCTATACATTTCATCATTACATGGATCGGTATACTCTGATATATGATACCCATGAAAAGACCAGTGCTGCTGCACTGAATAATATTAAGAAATCAGAGATATAATTACTGATATTCCACCCAACCATAAGAAACAGGAAAATGCAGAATACAACAACAGTACATGCTTTTCCGAACCATTCAGCTTTCTGTAAGGAATTACCGCTTTTTATACTTTTGACACCTTTGATCAACATATATCCTTCTTTTAAAAAAAGGATGCCTGCTACGAGATACATGAGCGGATATCTCATGCTAAGACAGATCGCAGCACTGATATGTGTCAGCTTGTCTGCAACAGGGTCAAGGATCACTCCTAATCTTGTCACCTGATTAAAATGCCTTGCGATCTTGCCATCGACCAGATCTGAAAGTGCAGAAACAGCAAGTACCCCCGCTGCTTTATAATAATCCATCTGAGACTGTGCATTGACGAACATAATGATAAAAACTGGTATCAGGATCAATCTGAACAGACTGATCAAATTTGGTATCGTCAGAATTTTTTCTTCCCGGAACTTTTTTCCCTGCATATTATCATAAACCATAAGTACCCCCCGTATCTATGTCTTCATGTTCTTTGCATATTTTATTAAATTATACCATATGTTTCCATATAGGTATACAATGTCTGCTTTCCTTCTTTTAATCTTCTTGCTCTGACCTGAAACAATACGATCGTCATCCCTGAAAAGAGAAAGAATAACATGATCAGATAAATCAGATAATTCCTGATCGGTCCACCTCCTGAAATTGTCGACCTGAAAGCCTCCACTGTGTAGGTGAATGGCACATACCAATGCAGTTTTTGTGCAAGTCTTCCTGATAATTCTATAGGATATGTTCCTGCACTTCCTGCCAGCTGCAATACCATAAAGATCAGCATTAAAAATGATCCGACTTTACCAAGCAGAACATTAAAAAAGTACATGATCGCCATAAATGCTTCGGCGGCAATCACTGCTGCTAATATTGTTTCCTGCCATCTTACTGGTTCAAATCCATTAAATACATGAAGGCATACAACTAGAACAACAGCTGAAGTTGCAGCAAGAAGTGCCAGTACACTTTCTTTGCTAAGCCACCATGTCAGTCCATTTTTTAGTTTTCCATGATATTCTGTCAATGGATACATCAGGCAAAATGCAAGGCAACATACCCATAATCCAACGCTCATCATATAGGCCGCCATTGCATGACCATTGTTTTCCACCTTACTCATTTGTACTTCTGCTGTGTCGATAGGATCGGCAAACATTTCAGCCTGTTCATCACCTAAATTTGCTTCGGCAATCTCAGCTGCACCATCATTCAGTCCATCCATTAATTCCTGCGTGCCATCTGTTAACTCTGGTATCCCATCTTTTAGTTCTTCTGTACCATCATTTAGCTTCCCAGCTCCACTTTGCAGTTCATCACTTCCAGCTTTCAGGCTGGCTGCACCTGAATCCAGTGACTGCACGCCATCTGCCAGTTTTGTGCTGCCTTCTTTAAGACTCACGGTTCCACTATAAAGAGTTCCTGCTCCTTCAGATAGTTTTGATGATCCTTGCGCAAGGTTGCTTGCACCTGAACTTAGTGCCACCATTTTTCCTGATAATTCATTTGCACCATTCGCAAGAGTATTCGCACCATCACTTAATGTAACTGCACCAGCTGCCGCACTTGCAACACCATCTGTATAGGATTTCAATCCCGTAGAAAGATTTGTTGCACCGCCATTCAACTGCGCAATTCCCGTAGATGCAACAGACAGGTTCGTTGCCAAAGTATTGAGCCCTGCATCAAGTTCTGCATATTTACTACTTAAAGTAGCCATTCCATCCTTTATCGCTGTTACACTTCCAAGAAAGGCTTGATATTTGGTGTATAACCCTTGGTAACTATCGTTTAAATTCTGGTATTTGCTATATAAAGTAGTGTAAGCTGCAACCGCATCAGAATCAGCTCCATAAGTGCTTTTCAACTGGTCCACTGTTGCATTAAAATCTTCGCTACTCACATTCCCAACAGTTGAATAGCCTGCAACAATTCCGCTTAATCCATCGGATGTCGTTTGAAGTCCGTTTTTCATATCAGCAGAACCCTTTAGAAGTGAAGAAAGACTTGCTGTTGTCGTATCAGCGTTCATACTCTGATTCAATTGTGCCAGCCCTCCGGAAAGCTGTGCTGCTCCCGTTAATAATGCTGAAGTATTTGCATTTAATGTGCTAAGTCCATTTTTTAAGGCACTTGCTCCCTCTGCAACTTTAGAAGCACCTGCGGATACAGAAGATGCTCCATTTGCAAGTTTTGCAGCTCCGTCTGCCAGCGTCACACTTCCGTCTGCCAGTGATTTTGCACCTGTACTTAATTCTGATGCACCACTTGTAAGTTGATCAGCACCATTTACCAGTTCCCCAGCACCATTCAATGCACTCTGTGTTCCTTCTTTTAGTGCACCTGCACCACTTGCAAGATCACTGGTTCCTTCATATAAAGCCTGTGATCCATCATGTAGTTCCTTTACACCATCTGCTACTTTTACTTCACCATCATATAAATCTTCTGTGCCATCAGCCGCTTCCTTCAGTTTATCTCCTACCTCAGTCAATTGTTCCATAAACGCCTTCGCATAGGTCTCTGTAACTGATTTCTGAATGGATGCCTCCATTTTGACCATAGCCGATTCCCCAAGCTTGCTTGCCACATAATTAGTTCCAGGATTCGTTTCATATGTAAGTTCCATAACATTTGGGTCTTCATCCGTTACTGAGGATGCTGATTTTGAAAAATCTTCCGGAATCTTAACAACCATATAATAGGTTCCATTCTGTAAACCTTCCATAGCATCCGCTTCGCTTGTAAAATGGAAATCAAGTGTCATGTCTTCCTTCATGGTATTAACAAGATCATTCCCTATCTCGAGTGTTCTCTCATTATATTCGACGGGATGATCCTGATTCACGACCGCGACTGGCAGTTGATCCAGTTCTCCATAGGGATCCCACATGGATCCCAAAAATAATCCTGCATATATGGTCGGTATCATCAGTATCGCTGCCATCACTACAACAAGTATCGGATTTTGAAATAAATTTTTCCATTCTGACTTTATCATAATTGTCTCCTCCTGCATCATTCTGCAAAGAGTAATACTAATCATGAATTACTTTGCTTTCAATGGTCAAAATTTTTTCTCTTTGTGAACTTTTCTACACATTTGTGTATATTTGTCCATATGTGTAAAATATTTAATGATTTCTTTATAATTTTATAATAGGAATTTTATTTGAGATGTGATATTTTTGATTCATTCTATCTATTCAGCCTTAGAGGAGAACAATCATGAATCAGATCAGTATAAAAGAAAACAGGCATACCAGAAAGACAAGAACTGCCATCCAGAATGCCTTATTAAGTCTAATGTCTGTCAAACCAATTGAAAAAATAACGATCAGCGAACTTTCCGAACTGGCTGATGTTAACCGAAAAACTTTTTATAATCATTATTCAAGTCTTCAGGATGTTCTGCTGGAGCTGGATGAAATGTATCTGGATATGCTGTTTTCTTCAGATGAAATCAATAATCCGGATTCCAGGTTCAGTGATACATATCTGTTTCTTGATAATATCGTAACAGAACTCACAACTCATCCGGATCGAACTAAATTATTATTCGATTCAGGTGTGTCTACCGGTCTGACACAAAGGCTGAAGGAAAGCCTACGTCCCTATGTCAGAGAAATGTCTCGTAATCTAAGCCTGTCACCCGTATACCTGACTTACCTTTTGGATTACATCGTATATGGAATTGCTGCAATTCTGGATGAATGGGTACACTCAGAAAATCAACTTTCAAAAGCCGAAATGAGCGCTATGATCTATGCACTTGTCGAAATCAGCGTACATGGCTTTACGGACAGATTTAATAGACCGAATCACTGATTTATAATCAGCTCTTATATTATAACCAATCTGCCCAGGCCCTTTTCAATCTATCCACACAGTCTGGTATTTCCTCAATCTTAATTTTACTTAGTCCCAGAAACAGTGTATTGGGAGGACAGTCTGCCTGATCCTGCCAGAATTTCATTGTAGAATAGACTTGCACCCCCTGTTCAAGTGCTTTATCAATCAATACCTCCTGACTGGTCTCCTGTGAAAATTGAAGTAAAAAATACTGCCCCGTTCCATTACTGATCAGTTTTATATGATTACTGATTTCTTCAAATGCCTGCATAAAAGCTTCCAGTCTTTTTCTGAACACCTGATTCAGTCTGCGGATATGTCTGTCATAAAGCCCGCTTTCCAACATTCTTCCAATAATATACTGATTCAGAACTGGAACGGTCGCATTATATTCTTCATACCTTTTATGATATTTTTCTAATAATACAGGTGGCAGGATCATATATCCCATTCGGATCGATGGTGAAAGCGCTTTTGAAAATGTTCCAAAATAGATTACATTTCCATGTGTATCAATTGATTGCAAAGACGGTACCGGTTTTGCATAAAATCTCTGTTCACTATCAAAATCATCTTCCAGTACAAAAACGTTATGTTCCTGTGCCCATCTTAATAATTCATATCTTCTGTCAATTGTCAGAGTCACACCGGTAGGAAACTGATGAGAAGGCGTCGTATATAATGCACAGACTTCTGAATCATATTCTA
>JAQVCQ010000084.1 GCA_028689715.1 Lachnospiraceae bacterium | reverse complement strand
GACCAAAGCGGGATGGTCAGTTTTCAGTTCATGGCTCTGAAAAGGGTTCATCAGAAGGAAATCACCCTGCTGCAGGGTAATGACCTGCCCCAGTGTGATAAGATCGATCGTTCCATTTAACACATATCCAATTTCAAAATCTTTGTGTATATGAGGAGTGCGATAGAGCATGTTAACCATAAATATTTTAAAATTTGTTTCACCATAAGATACGATCTCAAATTCATGTACCATAATTTTTTCCCTTTGCTAACGAAATATAATATTGATTCAGTATAGAGTTTTTTGAAAATAAAGTAAATGGAAAAAGCAAACTTGTCATATTTTCAAACTCAAACGAATACAAGTATAATGCTGGTGTACGTGCTATCGTTAGATTACAAACGCAGTACGAAAAAATGGAGGTAGCACAGATGTCAAGATTTAAGTTTTCGGTAGGACCATGGGATATGCATTAGAAGAAAATTGTGCAAGGTCGTTTAGAGCGAACTAGATGAAATGAAACACAGGTCACGATTCTGTTATTTTCCATTTTGATTTTGTATAAGAATTAATTTTTTCAGGATATATTATAGGAAAAAATAGGTAAGTATGTGCTGAGAGGAGAATAAGAATGCAATTTGGATATTTTGATAATGAGCATAAAGAATATGTTATTACAAGACCTGATACACCTGCACCTTGGGTCAACTATCTGGGATCACCTGAATATGGAGCAATTATTTCCAATAATGCGGGGGGATATAGTTTTGCAAAGTCAGGAGCAAATGGAAGAATACTGAGGTATACATTTAATCAATTTGATCAGCCAGGAAGGTATATTTATCTTCGCGATAATGTGAGTAAAGATTTTTGGTCAGCATCGTGGCAGCCTGTTGGAAAAGACCTGAATCAATATAAAAGTGAGTGCCATCATGGGACATCCTATACGAATATTATGGCGGATTATAGTGATATCCATTCGGAAGTGAAATACTATGTTCCGCTTGGTCAGACTTATGAAGTCTGGAATCTTAAAATTACGAACTGCTCTGACCGAAATAGAAATATCAGCTTAACAGGTTATGCTGAATTTACAAATAATAACAATTATGAACAGGATCAGGTCAATCTACAATATTCTCAGTTCATAACAAAAACAGTCTTTGAAGAAAACAGAGTAAGACAGATGATTCATGCCAACCTTGATAGGCTGGAGGATGGAAAAGAGATAGATGATAAGATCGTATTTAACCGGTTTTTTGGTCTTGGTGGTAGCAAGGTCCATTCATGGTGTGGAGACCGGGAAGCTTTTCTTGGAAAATATCATGGTTACGACAGACCAATAGGTGTAGAGGAAGGCAGACTTGCAGAACGCGGCAATTACAATGGGAATTCATGCGGTGCACTTATGGCAACGATCGAACTTGCGGTGGGAGAAACAAAAGAGATCGTATTTGTTTTAGGAATGAAAGAAGAGGAAGAGGCACATGCTATCATGAAAAAATATCATGATCCAGCATGTGTCTGTACACAGGAACTTGAGGAACTAATCCGATTCTGGCATGAGAAATTAAATCATTTTCAGGTCAAAACACCATGTGAAGAGTTTGACACAATGTTAAATACCTGGAATGCATACAATTGTTTTATGACATTCATATGGTCAAGAGCTGCATCCTTTACTTATTGTGGATTAAGGAACGGCTATGGGTACAGAGATACTGTTCAGGATATCCAGGGTATTATTCACCTTGCACCGGAAATGGCAGTCGAGAAAATCAGATTCATGCTTTCTGCGCAGGTCAATCATGGAGGTGGGCTGCCACTGGTCAAATTCACACATAATGCAGGGCATGAAGACACACCTGATGATATCTCTTATGCACAGGAAACAGGACATCCGGCATATAGAGCGGATGATGCGTTATGGCTCTTTCCGACAGTATACAAATATGTTTGTGAGACGGGAAATCTGGACTTTATGGATGAGGTCATTCCTTATGCGAACAAAGACAGTGGTACAGTGTATGATCATTTGAAAAGAGCAATTGACTTTTCAAGAAATCATCTTGGAAAGCATGGGATGCCAGCAGGGCTGTATGCAGACTGGAATGATTGCCTGAGACTTGGCAAAGAGGGAGAATCCACATTTGTAGCTTTACAGTATTATTATGCAATGACGATATTAAAAGAATTTGCTACCTGTAAAAAAGATTTTGAATATCTGGAATTTTTAAATAAGAGTCAGGAAGAGCTTGGAACATTAATCCAGGATCTTTGCTGGGACGAGGATAGGTTCATCAGAGGATTTACTGAGAGTGGAGAAGTAATAGGAAAACGTTCGGATCCTGAAGCGAATATGTGGCTTAATCCGCAGAGTTGGTCAGTCATAAGTGGTGTCGCCAGTGAAGAACAGGCGGAACATGCACTTAATAATGTATATGAAAAGCTCAACACAGACTATGGAGCGATTCTTATGGATCCACCTTACCATGAGCATGCTTTTGAAGGTGCACTCGCGGTGATATACAATGCTGGTACAAAAGAAAATGCAGGAATCTTTTCGCAGTCACAGGGATGGATCATTCTTGCCGAGGCGTTAAAAGGACGTGGAGACAAAGCTTTTGAATACTTTATTGAGAACGCACCCTCAGCCCAGAATGATAGAGCTGAAATCAGACAACTGGAACCATATTGCTATGGACAGTTCACGGAAGGGAAGGCGAGTCCGAACTTTGGGAAAAGCCATGTTCACTGGCTTACAGGAACTGCTTCAACAATGATGGTCGGATGCGTAGAAGGTATTCTTGGAATGAGGCCTGATTTTTATGGACTGCATATCGTACCTGCAATTCCGAAAGTGTGGGATGGATACGAGATTAGAAAGGATTTCAGGGGTAAAAAGCTTCATATCGTAGTGAAGAATCCAGATCATAACGCATCTGGTCGTGGAAAGCTAATAGTAAACGGAAAAGAAGTCAGCGGAAATTATATTCATGAAAAAGATATGACAGCGCAGACAGAGATTGAATTGATTATGGAATGATAAGTGAGGAAAAATGAGTCATATAAAATTTAAAGATAAAAATGGGACTTTCACAATAAAGAATCCAGAAAATATAAGTGGACTTTATTTTCCGCTTGCAGGAGAAAGTGGATTGAAATCAAGCATGACACCGAACCTGGGTGGTGACAGCAAGACAGATCAGAATCATTTTTTATACGAACCGGTGAGTGTTGAAAATTTGCATAACAATAAAAATACCAGAAATTTCTGGGTCTGTATGGAAGGAAAAGGGAACTGGTCCGTTACTGGGTCCTCGGCAGAACATGAGCTGAATAAATTCACTTCCGAACAGGATGAAAATGAACTTGAAGCTGGATTTATGTGGCAAAAACTCACAAGGAGCTCAAAAAAATATGGAATACAAGCGGACATCACTTCGTATGTAACACTAGATGGATTGATGGAAGTCATGCTTGTAGAGCTTACCAATGTTTCAAAGGAAAGGTTGGAATTCACACCGTTTGCGGCAATTCCGATCTATGGCAGAAGTGCTGATAATATAAGAGATCATAGACATGTTACATCGCTTTTACATCGAATTCAAGTGGTGAAAGAAGGGATAGAGGTCAAACCTGTTCTTTCGTTTGATGAGCGCGGACATCAAAAGAATAATACAACTTATTTCGTATATGGTTTTACTGAAGGAGGAAGTGAGCCAATCGCCTTCTATCCGACTGTAGAAGAGTTTATAGGAGAAGGTGGCTCGTTTTTAAACCCGAAGGCTATAAGAATAAACGACAGTGGAAGAGTGGTGGGTGAACAGATAGCAGGGAAAGAAGCCATGGGAGGTATCAGATTTGAAAAAGTAACGCTCGATGTGAACCATACGGTAAGTTATATTGTATTAGCAGGGGTAGTAGGACCAGATCAGAGTAGTAAAAGTAGAATCGCATCCTTTAAGACAAAGGATATGGTAGAAGCAGAACTTGAAATGATTAAGAGTTACTGGACTGAAAAAGTGAATGTATCTTTTTATACAGGAGATGAGAAAACAGATCTATATATGAAATGGATCTCATTTCAACCGATTCTTAGAAGAATCTACGGCTGCTCCTTTTTACCTTATCATGACTATGGGAAGGGTGGAAGAGGATGGAGAGATCTTTGGCAGGATTGTCTTGCTTTGCTTATTATGGATCCTTCCGTAGTTAGACAGATGATCGTAGATAATTATTGTGGGGTCAGGATCGATGGCACAAATGCGACCATAATTGGAAGTAAACAGGGTGAATTCATCGCGGATCGAAATAATATTACAAGGGTATGGATGGATCATGCCTTCTGGCCATTTTTGACTACGAAACTTTATATGGATCAGACTGGAGACATGGATATCCTGTTATCTAAAATTCCATATTTTAAAGATCGGCAGGCAGGAAGAGGAACAAGTCATGACGAGAAATGGAGTCCGCAAAAAGGAAGTTACTTAAGAACAGCTTCCGGAGAAACCTATTTTGGATCAGTACTTGAACATATATTAGTGCAGAATCTTTGTGCGTTTTATGATGTCGGTGAGCATAATCAGATGAAACTTCATGGAGCCGACTGGAATGATGCACTTGATATGGCTGAAGAAAGAGGAGAAAGTGTAGCCTTTACCTGCGCATATGCGGGCAATCTAAAAGAACTTGCAATGTGTCTGAAAGAACTTCAGAAAATGAATGGATATAACAAAATAGAACTGGCTGAAGAAATGGCAGTTCTCCTCGCTGTTGAAAATAAAGTATATGAGAGTATAGAAAGAAAACAGGCAATCCTGGATCAGTATGTTGAAAGTTGCAAATATTCTGTCAGCGGTAGAAAAGTAGTAATGAATCTGGAAGAATTATGCAACAATCTTTATGAAAAAGCTGACTGGATCATGGAACATGTGAGAACAAATGAGTGGATCGAGGCAGACAACGGAGTTGGCTGGTTTAACGGATATTATGATAATCATGGAAATATAGTTGAAAGTTATAAAGAAGATCATATCAGAATGATGCTTACGGGACAGGTATTTTCCATTATGAGTGGAACAGCCAAAAAGAAACAGATCGAAGCAATCTGTAAGAGTGCAGACCAATATTTGTATGATCTGACAGCAGGGGGTTACAGACTGAATACAGATTTTGGTGAAGAAAAATTTGATCTGGGAAGAATGTTCGGATTTGCATATGGAGAAAAAGAAAATGGTGCTGTTTTTTCGCATATGACTGTGATGTATGGATATGCACTATATAAACAAGGGTATGCAAAAGAAGGATTCAAGGTCTTGAATAGTCTTATGGATACAGCAAAAAATTTTATGGTAAGTAAAATATATCCGGGGCTGCCTGAGTACTTCGATCAGAATGGAAAAGGATTATATCCGTATCTTACAGGAGCGGCAAGTTGGTTCATGCTTACCATGATAACGGAAGTATTCGGGGTAAAGGGAAACCTAGGAGATCTTCTGATTGCACCGGCGCTTATGCCGGAACAGTTCGATCAAGATGGGAAGGCTCAGCTTTCATTGGTATTCTCGGGTAAGGAATTGGATATTTACTTTTATAATACTGAAAAGATAATGTGTGGAGAAAAACAGTTCCTTGAAGTTAAGTGTGACTATGCTCAATTGAAATTTGAACCGATTTATGGAGTGAGGCTCGCTAGAAAAGAGATACTGAATTTACCGGTAAATAAAAAGACTGTAATTGAAATTAGGATCAGCTGATAAGTGACGATAAAAGAATGAGTGTATGCATATTGCATACACTCATTTTTACCACATAGATTTATAGTATTTATCACGATATTTTTTGGGAGTCAGACCTGTAAATGTTTCGAATGTCTGAATAAAATGACTTTGTGAGGAGTAGGAAAGATAATTAGCGATCTCAATGATCGTTTGATCAGAATAACGTAACAGATGAGTCGATTTTTCCACTTTTTTTTCCCGAATATAGTCGCTGATTGAAATTCCGAGATTCTGCTTAAATACGCGGGACAGATAATTAGTAGATAGGCCGGTATGATCAGCAAGTGACTGAACTGTAATGCGTTCCTTTATATGACTATAGACATAATCGACACATTGCATAACTGGTTTTGACAGAATGCAGCTTTTCTTTTGCAGGATCATCTTACCAGTAAAATCTTTTGCCATAGAATGATGGAGATCTGCGACCTGACGGATCGTAGTACAGCCATCCATTTTCAGGATATAAAAATCACTTAAACGATAAGCGAGCTCTGGCTCCATATCACCTTCGATGCAATAGCGTGTCAGCATTGCTACTGTGACAATAAAATGGTATTTGATATTAGTTAGAGGATCATGAGAAAGTGTGCCTGTACCATCTAAATGGATGAAAGCATCTTCTGCACAGTTTTTGATAACTGTATCCATATCTCCCTGTTTTACTGCATTATAAAATGAATACTCTACATCAGGAGGTCGATGTAGTATTTCGAGTTCGCTATTTTGTAATTCTGAGTTAGTCCATTCCTTGGAAAGTGACATTACATGAACCTCCACACTGTGTAAATACCGATTTTATAAGGTTTATTTATTATTGCATTAAACTTTTTAAATTACAATATGTTTTTAAAGACATGACACGAATCTGGTATTTTGGGCTGTATTATAATATATCAGATTCAGCCATTATGATATATTTTACTCAATAAATAGCAACGGCTTAGCCGTATGTAAAAGGAGGATTATACAATGAAAAAGAAATTGGTTTCAGGACTGATTACAGCGGTCGTAACAGTAAGCTTATTGGCTGGCTGTGGAAGTGCAGCTGTGTCACCGGCAGAATCAGATACCAAAGAGGCAGAAACGACAGAGGCAACAGAAGAAACAGAGGCAGTTTCTGATGCAGATGAAGGAAAAGTGATAAATATTTACTGTTGGAATGACGAGTTCCGTACACGTGTGGAAACGGTCTATGATCAGGTCGTTGAAACATCAGAAGATGGAACCGTTACAACACTGAAAGATGGTTCTGAAATTCACTGGGTGGTCAATCCGAATCAGGATGGTGTTTATCAGGCGAAACTTGATGAAGTTCTTATCAACCAGGCAAATGCAGCAGCAGATGACAAAGTTGACATTTTCCTGTCAGAAACAGATTATGTGTTTAAATATACAGATAAAGATGCTGGTGTGGCAATGCCATTGACAGATCTCGGAATCGATCCGGATAAAGATCTTGCAGATCAATATGACTTCACAAGAACGACAGCTTCAGATTCTGATGGAGTACAAAGAGGATCCACATGGCAGTGCTGTCCTGGTCTTCTCGTGTACCGCCGCGATATTGCAAAAGATGTTTTCGGAACTGATGATCCAGAAGAGATCGGTAAAAAAGTGACTGACTGGGAAGTAATGAAAGCAGCGGCAGAAGAATTAAAAGGAAAAGGTTATTATACCTTTGCATCCTATGCAGACACATTCAGACTTTATGGAAACAGCATTAGCGAGTCTTGGGTAACATCTGGATCTACAACAATTAAGGTGGATCAGCAGATCATGAACTGGATCAATGATTCTAAAGAATGGGTAGACAGCGGATATTTTAATCCAACAGTTAAGGGTCAGTGGAATGATGATTGGAATAAGACAATGGGTTCACAGTCCAAAGTATTTGGATTCCTTTTCCCAGCATGGGGAATTGATTTTGTACTGAATCCTAACTGGGATGGTGAAAGTGGAGCATGGGCAGTTACAAATCCCCCACAGGAATATAACTGGGGTGGTTCTTATATTCATGCAGCAACGGGAACAGACAATCCACAACATGCTAAGGATATTATCCTCGCATTAACAGCAAATGAGGATAACTTAACTAAGATTTCTAAAGAAACATCTGATTTTACGAACGATAAATCAGCGATGGCAGCACTTGCTTCGGATGAGAACTTCACATCAGAATTCCTGGGTGGACAGAATCCGTTCGCAAAATTTGCACCAGTTGCAGAAAATATCAAGATTGCACCACTTTCAGCGTATGATCAGGGCTGTGTTGAATTGATCCAGAATACTTTTGGAGATTATTTCCAGGGTGAAGTAGAGTTCGACAAGGCAAAACAGAACTTTGAGACGGCAATTATGGAACGCTATCCTGATATTACTGAGGTTCAGTGGCCAGAATAAGTGACATGATTCTATGGGGCATATCAATGCCCCATAGTTTTCTGATTAGAAAGAAGGAATTAAATAATGAAGAAAAAGCGCAAAAGCATAAATTACGGAAAATGGGGATATATTTTTATTCTTCCATTTTTTCTTACCTTTTTTATTTTCTCACTAATTCCACTGGCAGATACGATCAGGTATAGCTTTTTTGAATATTACCGTTCCGGGATCAAAGAAGTTGGGCCTCGTTTTGTAGGCATAGAAAATTATGTCAATCTCTTACAATCGGATATGATCAGGTATGCTGGAAACACTTTGATATTATGGATTATTGGATTTGTTCCACAGATTGTAATCGCTTTGCTACTTGCCAGCTGGTTTTCAGATATGCGTCTCAAAATACATGGAAAACAGTTCTTTAAAGTTGTAGTGTACTTACCGAATCTGATCATGGCATCAGCATTTGCGCTTTTGTTTTTTACGATGTTTTCAACCAACGGACCTATTAATTCAATCCTGATTTCTATGGGGGCGATCAGGGAACCGATAGATTTCATGGGGTCTGTATTCGGTACAAGAACAATTGTCGGATTTATGAATTTTCTTATGTGGTTTGGAAATACAACAATTATGCTTATGGCTGCAATCATGGGAATTAGTATAGATATATTTGAGGCAACTGACCTTGATGGATGCAGTAGAACACAAAGATTTTTCTACGTCACACTGCCTCTGATCAAGCCGATTCTCGCATATACGGTCATTACAGCAATTATTGGTGGTCTTCAGATGTTTGATGTCCCACAAATTCTCACGAATGGACAGGGAAACCCGGACCGGACCTCAATGACACTTATTATGTTCCTGAACAATCATCTGAAAAGTAAAAATTACGGAATGGCAGGAACACTCTCGGTCTATTTATTTTTCCTGAGTGGTATCTTATGCTTTATAGTTTTCAAAATGACAAATAAAAATGACCCAGATGTATCAAAAGCAGTAATAAAATCTAAGAAAAAAGAACAAAGAAGGAGAGGATAGGATCATGAAACGAATAAAAAAGAACTGGTCAGTGACCCTATTTGTGCATCTTGTACTAATTCTGTTATCATTCTTGTGTTTGTTCTTCTTTTATGTACTTATTATCAACGCAACGCATTCTCATGCAGATTTACAGAAAGGATTTTCAATCCTTCCTGGAAGTGCATTGCTGGAGAACTTAAAAAATGTTGCAAATGATGGTAGCTTTCCAATGTTCAAAGGAATCTTTAACAGTGTCATCATTTCAACTTCCTGTGCCATGATCTGTACCTATTTTTCATCATTAACAGCTTATGGCCTGTATGCATATGAGTTCAAAGCAAAAAAATATGCATTCACATTCATTATGGCAATTCTTGTTATGCCAACACAGGTGACTGCAATGGGATTTTTAAGATTAATTACAAATATGGGCATGTATGATACTTTTCTTCCGCTTGTTCTTCCGTCTATCGCATCGCCGGCTGTTTTTTATTTCATGTATAGTTACTTACAGTCATCACTTCCACTTTCATTGGTCGAAGCTGCCAGAATTGATGGTTCGGGTGAGTTCAGGACATTTAATAAAATCGTGGTTCCGATCATGAAACCTGCGATTGCAGTACAGGCAATTTTTATATTTGTAGGCTCGTGGAATAATTATTTTGTTCCTGCACTGATCCTGCAGTCAAAGAATAAAATGACTGTACCGATTCTGATTGCAGCACTTCGAGGTGCAGACTATATGAATTTTGACATGGGTAAAATCTATATGATGATCACAGTGGCAATTGTACCCATTATTATTGCATATCTGCTTCTTTCGAAATATATTATTGCAGGAGTTACTTTAGGTGGTGTAAAAGAATAAAATTAAGATACTTAAGGTGGGCAGAAATCTTGTCCATCTTTTTTTGTCTCCATTGATTTCATGCGCTAACATGCTATAATAAATTAATGCAGTATTACAAGGTTATGGCGAATTGGTGGCGGAGGTCTGAT
>JAQVCQ010000083.1 GCA_028689715.1 Lachnospiraceae bacterium | reverse complement strand
TGGCCGGCAGTGCAATCGATCTTAATTATGCGGATGAAAATATGAATGCGATCCTGCAGGTATGGTATCCGGGTGCAAGAGGAGGAAAAGCGGTCGCAGATATACTTTTTGGAAAACAGTCACCGTCAGGTAAACTTCCTGTTACCTTTTATAAAAATCTGGATTTCATGCCGGAATTTACCGATTATTCAATGAAAAACCGTACATATCGATATATGCAGGACGAAGCACTATACCCGTTCGGGTTTGGACTGAATTATGGAAATGCACAGGTTTTAAAAGCTGAATTAGCGGATACATCCAATGGTCAGAATGGTCAGAATATAGAAGTTGAGATAACAAATTTCTCAGATCTTGGTGTAGAAGAAGTTGTCCAGATCTATGTTAAAAATCTGCATTCAGAATATGCGGTACCCAATCACTCCTTATATGCATTCAAGAGGGTGGTATTAGATCCAAATCAGACAGAAAAGGTAATGCTAACCATACCAGTCATCGCATTTACAGTTGTTGATGAAGAGGGAAACAGAAAATTTTCCGAGGGAAATTATATGATTTATGCCGGATTATCGCAGCCGGATGACAGAAGTATCAGATTAACGGGACAAAAACCGATTGAAATACAGTATCATGCGCTAAAATCAGAATGGGAGGATAACAAATGAGTGAAATGATGAAGGCAGCAGTTATGACAGATCTGATGGAAATAGAGATTCAAGAAAAGCCCATGCCTGAAATAACCGAGACAGAAGTATTGGTAAAAATTGAATATGTAGGAGTCTGTGGTTCAGATCTTCATTATTATGAGTCAGGAAGAATTGGGGACTTTATTGTAGAACCACCATTTATCCTTGGCCATGAGGCGGGTGGAACCATAGTTAAGACCGGAGCCAAAGTAAAACATCTTAAAGTCGGTGATCGCGTCGCACTGGAACCCGGTAAAACATGTGGAGAATGTGAATTTTGTAAGCAGGGCAAATATAATCTCTGTAAGGATGTCCAGTTCTTTGCAACCCCGCCAGTCGATGGTGTATTTCAGGAGTATGTCGCACATGATGCCGCACTGTCATTCAAACTGCCGGATCAGGTCAGTACGATGGAAGGTGCACTCATAGAACCGCTTGCAGTAGGAATGCATGCTGCTATGCAGGCGAATGCACATATTGGACAGACAGCCGTTGTCACAGGAGCAGGCTGTATTGGTCTTGTAACATTATTGGCATTAAAGGCAATGGGAGTCTCTAAAGTGATCGTAACGGATATTATGAAGAAAAGACTGGATAAAGCATTAGAATTAGGTGCTGATTATGTAATAAACAGCAAAGAAGAAGATGCGGTAAAGCGAATCATGGAATTAACTGGTGATACAGGAGCTGACCTTGGATTTGAAACTGCCGGATCACAAATAACCGCTACACAACTGATCAAATCAGCAAAAAAAGGTGCGACCATTGTATTGATTGGATATTCAGCAGATGGAATGATGAATTTGCCTATAGGAACGACTTTAGATAAAGAACTTACAATAAAGACAATATTCAGATACAGAAATATCTATCCGACAGCAATTCAGGCAGTAGCGACCGGAAAGATCGACATCAAAAAGATCGTAACAAATACGTTCATACTTTCTGATATTAAGGAGGCACTTGACAGGTGTGTCAGAGAAAAGGCTGATATTGTGAAAGGAGTTATTAAAATATCGTAAGGTTTTATTTATCAAAGCTTTTTTCTAAAGATTTAGAAAGTATATGCAATCCCTTTATTACTTTTTTTCGATCGGTGGCATCCATTGTTTCGAAAGCCTGTATTTCAAGATTTTCCAGTTCAGATAACAGACTCCGTGCGTAAGAGGTCCCTTCCATCGTTAAATGAAGTATTTTATTTCGTAGGTCTTTTGGATTTTTAGTTTTAAATAATAGCCCGTCTTTCTCGAGAGAATTTACAATTTGTGAGACAGTCTGTTTTTGATAGGAAGTCTTTTCACAGATCGAGACCTGAGTGCAGGGACCGTCTGTATGGTATATTTCATATAGAACAAAAAGTGTTTTTTGAGAAATGTTATGATGTCTGGCCCAATCATGGTAGAGCTTATTGATTGAGAACCAGTCATCATAATATTTTTTTATTTGTAATTTAATCTCATCGTGCATAAGAATAATCCTTCCGTAAACGAATAAAATATAAGGTCGATATAATCTAGCACGTTTTTAGTAGGAAGTAAAGGGAATTTTAGTTAGAGGGAATCCATGATGAAATCAGCTCGGGATGAGCATCCATCCACTCTTTAGCAACAACGTCAGGATCTTCACTACTGTCTGCGATTGCACCCATCAAATCTCCCAGTTCCTGGCTTGACATTTCAAAATTATCAAAGAACTTAGCTACTTGAGGCATATCTTCGCTAAAATTATTTCTTGCTATTGTATAGATAGTTTCTGACTCTCCAAAAACGCCTTTTGGATCCTCAAGAAATTTCAAATCCCATCTTGCAAATTTCCAATGAGGTTCCCAGCCTGTTACGACAATTGGAAGTTCTTTTGAAATTGCAGTCTCAAGTGAAGCTGTCATGGCAGGACCGCTACCCGGAAGTAAAGAGAGAGATAATCCATATTCTTCAATGGCAGTTTCAGCAGTTGACATAATGCCTGCACCGGAATCAATTCCTATGATCTGACCTTCCAAATCTAATGCAAGATCATTTAACTCTTCAATACTTTGAATATTCATATATTCAGGAACGACAAGACCAATGCGAGCACCTTCGAAATTCGTACCTAATGTTTCAAGTTCATCTCCGTATTCTTTCATATAACTCTGATGTGTTACTGGAAGCCAGGCATCCATAAAGACATCCTGGTCGCCGCTTGCCAGAGACGTAAAGATCGGCGCAACGTCGGCCATAGTAAGTTCTACTGTGTAATCCATTTTGTCTTCCAGTATTACTTTTGCAAGGTTGGTCATGGCGATTCCTTCAGCCCAGTTAACGTAAACCATCTTGATTGTAGTTTCTTCTGATTTGGAAGAAGCCGGACTTTGACAACCAACCAGTGCAGTTGTTAAAGACAGGATTAATGTTGCTGTAATTAATATTTTTTTTATCATTATAAAATCTCCTTACATTATTTGTTTTTCTGAATTTTTTTATTTTTATTATTTCCGAAGGATTGTGTCAGACGATCCAATATGATTGCCAGGATCACTACGGCGATACCACCTTCGAACCCTTTTCCAATTTTCATTTGAGTCACACCACTATATACAACTTCTCCTAGTCCGCGTGCTCCGATCATCGCTGAAATTACGACCATAGAAAGAGATAGCATAATTGTCTGATTGATGCCGGTCAATATAGTCGGAAGCGCAAGTGGAATCTGAACTTTTCTAAGCATCTGTTTTTGCGTGCAGCCGAATGAAATGGCAGCTTCAATTACGTCTTTCGGAACCTGTCTGATTCCAAGATTTGTAAGTTTTACAACAGGTGGCATTGCAAATATGATCGTTGCAATTGCACCAGGCATTTTACCGAGACCAAAAAATATAACAGATGGAATCAGGTAAATGAATGCGGGCATGGTCTGCATAAAGTCGAGTATCGGCTGGAATACTTTTTGTGTTGTATCATTCTTGGACATGGCAATACCGAGAGGAATTCCAATTAATAATGTTATCAGTGTTGAACTAAAAACGAGGGACAAGGTATCCAGAGTTTCACTCCACAGGTCAAGCGAGTAAATAAAAGCAAGCCCAACACCAGTAAATATTGCAAGCTTTTTTCCGGAGAGTTTTAATGCCAAAATGGTTAATAGCAAAATCAATAGCCACCATGGAATCCACGATAGTAAATTTTCGATGTGAGTAATTATAAATAAAACGCTACTTTTTAAAGCAGTAAAAAACGACTCACCGTGTATTTTCAGGAAATCAATTCCACTTTCAAAGATATCTCCAATGGGTAATCTAAACATTAGGCACCTCCTCACCTGAAAGACCTGATAAAACTGCTACACGTGCAACGATTCCCTGTAAACGATTATCTTCATCAACGATTGCAATTGGATATTTTGATCTTACTGCAGATGGAAGTAGTTCGTTCAATGAGGTATCCTGTGCTGCTTTTTCAATATCATAAATTAAAAATTTTGTAATATCTGTCTCTCCTTTTTTTAAAGCGTCGATAGCAGAATCGATAGTAAGAAGACCCTGAAGAGTTTTTTCTTTGTTAATGACAAAAATACTGGATATTTTTGATTCGCGCATCTTATGTACTGCAAGATGCAACCCACCTTTTTGAGTTATAATCGCATCAGGTTTTTTCATAACAGAAGAAGCTGTCAGAATTTTTGATCGGTCAACATCCTTTATAAAAGAGCGTACATATTCGTCAGCCGGATGTTCTAATATTTCCTCCGGAGACCCAATCTGGATCACGACACCATCCTTCATAATGGCTATCTGATCACCAATCTTTAAGGCTTCGTCAAGATCATGTGTGATAAATATAATTGTTTTCTTCATAGTATCTTGTATCGACATCAATTCATCCTGCATTTCAGAACGAATAAGTGGATCAAGTGCGCTGAAAGCCTCATCCATCAGGAGGATATCAGCATCGGTCGCAAGAGCGCGTGCCAGACCAACACGTTGTTGCATCCCACCACTGAGTTCATCCGGATAGGAATTTTCATATCCCTTTAAGCCAACGAGATCAAGTGCAGAATAGGCTTTCTGATGTCTATATTCGATACTGGCATTTTGAATTTCTAATCCGAACGCTACATTTTCTTCGACAGTTTTATGTGGAAGAAGTGCAAAGTGCTGAAATACCATGGCAATTTTATTTCTTCGAATAGAGAGTAATTGTTTTTCATCATAATTACAGATATCATGTCCATCAATAAACACGGAACCTGATGTGGGCTCAATCAGTCTGTTAAGACAACGGATCAAAGTTGACTTTCCACTGCCTGATAAACCCATAATGACAAAAATACTGCCTTCATCAACACTAAAATTAACATTACAGATTCCGATTCCATTGCCAGTTTTTTTAAGAAGTTCCTCCTTTGAGATTCCCTGTCTGACCAGTTCGAGGCCTTTATGGGGTTTAGAACCATAAATTTTGTATAAGTTCTGTACAGCTAGTTTTGACATAGCATTCTCCTTTCTGTAGGGCGGCTGATTGTTTTGAGAAATAAAAAAGCACCCTAACTCTATTATTTCAATAGAGTTAGAGTGCCTAAGTTTCGCCATAAAAATGACTCACATCATACCACCGCTGATAGTATGGCGCATTCCCGGATGAGCCTGCGCAGACCCCAGTTCTAAAATACGATTTTTCAGTCATAATTTCGTTTGTAGAGCGATTAAAACTGCACCTAACATAAATCTATTTCATAAAAATCAAACATATTTATGCTCAGAACAAAAACTACTTTTACAACTTACTTCAACAGTAATTACTAGGTAAGCATATCAGATGCTGGATGAAAAGTCAAATATAGGACTAATAAGATGTTGCGGTTGTATTACAATAAGAACACAGTATGAATAAAATTTTTTATTTATTTCATGATTGTAAAGGGAAATAAAATCCATACATAACTTTCATAATATGATATGATAAATATAATTTTAATAAAATAAAATTCAACAGATATCGGAGGAGTTTTATGAAGAAATTCTGGTTTCGTTTTCTTATGATCTTACTATTTTTTCTTGCAGTGAAGCCTGTTCATGTGCTGGCAGAAGAGGATGCAAACACCATTCTGATCTTAAATTCATATCATCAGGGATTTGCATGGACGGATGAACAGATGGAAGGAATACAGGAAGAAATTAAAGATTCGGGAAAAGAACTTGAAATATATGTGGAATATCTGGATTGGAAAAAATTTCCTACAGATCATAATGAAAAAGGTTTTTATGATTTGATCCAGTATAAGTATACTGATAAGGAAATTGATATTGTGATTTGTACAGATGATGCAGCATTTCAGTTCGCATTACAATACAGAAAGGATTTATTTGAAGACACACCGATCGTATTCAGTGGAGTTGGAGAAACGAGCTTTGAAGAATTAGTGACGAATCAGGATCGTTATACCGGTATCATGCAAGTCATGGATCCGTATGGCACGATTCAGGCGGCAAAGCAGATCAATCCTAATCTTGATACGATTTATGTTATTTATGATAATACCAAAAGCGGAAAGGCAATCGGTAATGAATGCCTTGAGGCAGCAAAACAGATTTCAGGAGAAATACAGGTGGTTCTGCTGAATAATCTTGCAACGGAAAGGATATTGGAAAAAGTATGGGCGGCTGATGAAAATTCGATCGTTCTCATGACTAATTATGTACTTGATGGGAAATGGGTCTATTTAAGTCAGGAAAAATTCTGTGAACAGATCAGCAAAGTTTCTAAGGTTCCGGTCTATCATCTTTATCACTTTGGAATGGGACACGGTATTCTTGGAGGGGATATGATTCTGGGAACCATTCAGGGGCAAAAAGCAGCACAGCTTGCACTTCAGATATTAGACGGAAAAAGTGCAGACGAGATACCGATTCAGAATGAAAATACCAACCAGATAATGTTTGACTATACTGTGATGCAAAAGTTCGGTATCAGCAAAAGTGAACTTCCACAGGGAAGTGAAATCATAAACGAGCCACCGGATTTTTTTGAATTATATAAAACGCAGATCATTGCAGCATTGATTGTATTTATTTTGCTTCTCGCATTTACGATTTCACTGCTTTTTTATATATACAAAATTAGGATCATGCAAAAAAAGCTAAAGGAGAATCATGAGGAGCTGACACAACTTTATGAAGAAATTACAGCATCTGATGAAGAAATGAGAGCGCAGTATGATGAAATAATAGAGGCGCATGAACTTCTGGAAATATCCAATAACAAATTATTGAGATTAACACAACACGATACCTTAACAGGACTATATAACAGACATTATTTATATCATGTACTGGATGTGATTTTAAAGGTGAATCAGATTCCCTGTGCACTTTACTTTTTGGATCTTGATAATTTCAAATACGTGAACGACACTCTTGGACATACCCTTGGTGATACATTGTTGAAAAAGATCAGTGAAAGAATGAATGGAATCCTCGTTGAGGGTATTCATCTTGTCAGACTTGGCGGCGATGAATTTGTGTTTTTTTATGAAAATATTTCTGATAAAAAAGGCATTGAAGAATTTGCATTAAAAATACTTTCTGTGTTTGAATCACCATTTATGATAGAAGACAATAATCTTATGATCAGTGGAAGTCTGGGAATTGCGTTGTCACCAAATAATGGCAGAACAATGGAAATCCTTCTTAAAAATGCAGATATGGCAATGTATTATATTAAAAACAGAGGGAAAAAAGGTTTTTATTTCTTTGATACTTCGTTGGATGAGATGATGCGTGAGAGAGTTGGAATTGAAAGAAAATTCGCTTCCGCACTGGAAAATAATGAATTCTTTGTAGTTTACCAACCCCAGATCTGTCCAGAGCATGAATCGATCTGTGGCTTTGAAGCACTGGCAAGGTGGCAACCAGATGGTGAACTAATTTCGCCGTTAAAGTTCATAAAAATCGCAGAAGAAACAGGATTTATTATTCCACTTGGAGAGTGGATCCTGCGAAAAGCCTGTATGGATATTGCGAGTCTGAACAAGGACACTGAGAAGGAATATTTTATATCTGTCAATGTGTCTGTTATTCAATTGCTTCAAATCGATTTTGCTGAGAAAGCGATTCAGATCATAGAAGAAACAGGAATTAATCCAAGACAGTTGATCCTGGAAGTGACAGAATCTGTATTTATGGAGTCTTCAGAGCAGATCAAGGAACATTTGATGAAGCTTCGAGCAATGTCAGTAGGAATCGCACTTGATGATTTTGGAACAGGTTATTCTTCTTTGGCATATTTAAAAGATTTTCCAATTACAACACTAAAGGTAGATAAATTATTTATAGACTCCATTGAAACATCAGAAGAGGTGGATAACATTACAGATACCATTATACAGATGGGGCATAACATGAACATGAAGGTCGTTGCAGAAGGTGTTGAAGCGGAAAAACAGGTCATATACCTGAAAAACAGTCATTGTGACCTGATACAGGGATTTTTTTATGCGAAACCGATGACTTATAATGAACTGACAGCCTATATCAGTACATTTTAAAATCTGCGCATAATATGAACGAGTCATATCCTTCAGGGGAGAGCATTCGGGAGAAGGTCTGACAATAATTACCTGTAGCAAGGGAAATATATTTGTCGCTGATATATATTTTATCAGGATGATGGACCGCATAGTTAAAAAAAGGTTTGGAAACGTGATTATCCCCTTTCTTCATTGGAGAGAACATGGTACGGTTCCGAAAATAGGATTCCGGCTGGAAAAGAGTTTCTGTAATCTGAATTCCGAATTGATCGATCAGGTAAATACATTCCAGTTCGCTATTATTGCAGAGAAAATCCAATAGTGCGTCATGTGTTTTATCAAAAGTTATTTTTAATGAAAATGATTCAAGACGTTCAAATAATTTCTTTCGAACAGCAATCATATTGGTATAGCGGCTCATTTCACTTATAAATTTTTTTTGATAAGACTCAGATATTTTTGAACATTTTTCTCTAAAATCAAGTTCGATGACTTTATCAGATGCAATTGCAGGACTGAAATAATATCCCTGAAACCAGTCAACACCGCATTCGACACAAGTAACGACTTCGGGTTCTGTTTCAACACCTTCAGCGATCGTGATTGCACCGATTTTTTGTCCAAGATCGGAAATCGCCTTTATGACCTCCTGCTTGTAGAAATTGTATTGCACTTCGCTGATCACAGAACGATCTATTTTTATAATATCAGGTCTGGCAAGAACGATTCGATTCAGATTGGAATACCCGGCACCGACATCATCCAGTGCAATTACGAACCCGTAGTGTCGGTAAAGGTTAACAAGCTCCAGAAGCAGGGAGTCATTGGTCGCTTTTTTTTCGTTAATTTCAATAACAATCTTAGTGCGCTCTATTTGAAGTGCGTCAATCTGCATGACAATTTCAGCGGCATTTTCGAGGTAATATTCTAACAGAGAAGTTTCCATATTAATAAAGAGCAGGGTATCCTGCCCGGACTTGCTATAGTCAGAAAGAGCAAGCTGCTGACACATGAAATCAAGACGTGCAACTTCATTGATTTTTGCTGAATAAGAAAAAAGCAGGTCAGGCGGAATAGACTCCCCGTTATAGGATGCGCGAAGCAGTGATTCCTGTCCGATCGAGGCACATTTACTGATACTGACAATTGGCTGGAAACAGACTTTGGTTTCAAAGGAATGCAGGACATGCAGGTAAATCGCATTGGAAATCTGTTTGATCATAACCGGTCTCCTTATCGTAGAAAAAGGCGCTCTTCCTTGGAAGAACGCCTTTGTTAGTGTTGATTATAGAGGATGAATGAAGGCGTGTCAATGAGAAAGGGATCAGAATCATAAGAATATAGATAAAGATTCCTAAGAGAAAGAATGATTTTCTGAATAAGATGCGATATAATAATACAGTTGATAGACATATAGTAGAATGTGTATAAAGACTGTATAAAACATTGAAGATAAAGTACAAGGAGTATAGAGAGTTAAATGAATCAGAATTTTAAAGAAGAGAAAAATGAAGACAACATAACAGATAGCATAACAGATAACATAGCAGATAGCATAGCTGGTAGCATGATAGAAATAACACTGGAACAATGGAATGCGTTAAGGGAAACAGATACTTTGCTGATTGATATCCGGGATTCGGTCTCTTATCAGCATGGATTTATTACGGGAGCAGTGAATATTTCAAGAGAGGAATTATTAGCAAATCCAGATACGCTACCGCGTGACAAGAAGATTATATTATATTGTATGAAGGGCGTTTTAAGTCGTGACATGGCTGAAACACTCAGAGAAAAAGGCTATGATGCATATGATCTTTATGAAGGCTATGCCGGCTGGATCGTTTGGATGATGAAAAAGGAAAAAGAACAGGACCTGTTGCTTCGGGCGGAAGAAATCGAAAAGAGTCTTCGCAAAAAATTCCACAAAGATCTGTTTGGAAGGTTTGCAAAGGCGGTCAATCAATACGATCTGATTCAGGAAAATG
>JAQVCQ010000082.1 GCA_028689715.1 Lachnospiraceae bacterium | reverse complement strand
TATTTGAATGTGCAATAGCAGATGCCCTTTATAAGAAGGGGTATCAGTTATATTTCTATAAAAATGAGACAACGAAAAGAGAAATAGATGTTATTATCCAAAAAGATGGAATGGTGGTTCCTATTGAAGTAAAGAGCGGAAATACACGAGCAAATTCGCTAAAATCACTTATGATGAATAATAAAGATATTTCTTATGGATATAAGTTTGCAGATGGCAACATAGGTGTGAGTGAAGATGGAATAACTACATTACCTCTATATATGATTGCATTTATTTGACAGTGTAATAAATTTGAAACAAAAGGAGAATCCTTAAATTGAAGTTACCATATTCTGAAGAACTTAATATAGGCTATTTAAGCAGATTGTTTGACAATACAACTAACTGCTACAAATTCTTTTGGTTTCAGGCAATCTTAAGAAAGATTGATTACAAACATAACCAGTTTTCATTCGAAGAACTCATTAATGAGATGATAGTGGACGCGTGGTATATGGTATCTGAATATCATCTTAGACTTGGGCCTATTGGTATAACAGATAATCTGGAAGAAATCATTAAATATATTCATGAAAATTACAACTTTAGGCCTTCTGAAAAGAGGGAGAAAATTATTTCATTTCTGAATGGTACTGAGGATAAGCGGATCGCAAAATATAAATCAGATTTGACATTGAATGTTCCATATAGATTGCAAGTGCCATTTTATGATGAGATTACTATCGAAAGAAATATGTGGGGGAGTTCAAAGAAGCAACTTACAGAAGAAATTAATAGACAACGTAGACTGATGTATTATTTTATTTTGATAAATGGCCTTGGCACAGTGATAGAAGTTGATACTTTATGGGCAGAATACCTTTATAAACATAAGGAAATACTAAAAGGGTGGACCCAACTTAAATTAATACAGTATTTGCAGAATAAGAATCCAAGTGTTCCAGGCATAGCAGATAAAATTGAGGCGCCAGTTGCAAGAGATATTGATAGAGTAAGAAAATACTGGAAGCTTATTATACAGATTGATCCATCACTTCATGATATATATGGGGATATGAATCTAGAGTCAGAGGTTATTTCGGTAGATCATTTTGTTCCATGGCAATATGTCGCACATGATGAGCTGTGGAATCTGCATCCAACTACAAGGTCAATCAACAGTAGCAAAAGTAATCAGTTGCCATCGTGGGCTATGTATTTTGAGGGTTTAAGTGAGATAGAATATCGAGCATATCAATTAATGCAGGAAAATGGACTGGTAGCTCATGAATTTTCAAAGATAGCACCATATCATCTTAATAATCAAGAGATAAGAAATCAATTATATACAAAGGATTTAAGTGCTCCGGATTATAAAACACGACTGGAGCATGTTATCAGGCCAGTATTTAAGTCGGCTCAAAATTGTGGATTTAAGGAGTGGGTTTATGAAAGTAATCATGTATAATAAGCTTGTTAGGGATAAAATACCTGAAATTATAGAAGCGGATAATAAGAAGTGCGAAATAGAAGTTCTATCAGATGAAAAATATCTTGAAATGATAGATGCAAAATTAGATGAGGAGCTTGCTGAATATCATAAGGACAAGAATCTGGAAGAGCTGGCTGATTTAATGGAAGTGATATATGCAGCTACCAGAGCAAGAGGATATTCAATAGAGGAATTGGAAGCTGTTAGAGTAGCTAAGGAAAGTAAACGAGGAGGATTTCATAAAAAAATTCTTCTTAAGGAAGTAACTTTGAGCGAATGAAATATTTATAAACTTGCCCCTCTGTGTAATAATATTAACTCGATAGAAAGAGAGGATTCAATCATGGAAATATCTAAGAGTGATTGGAAAATGTTTCGAGAAAAAGTGCCAGAATGGCAGGAACATTATATGCAACAGTTGATAAAAAAATATATCATATTATTGAGTGCACCAGGCAATGCAGCAGATCATTTTTGGGAGCTTGAGAAGAGAATAAAAATAGACAGGAAACATCCAGGTGTTCTTATTGAAATGAAAAAGTCAAATGCTATCTGGGATATTGCGATGTATGTAAGAAATGAAGTTATCACAATGGACGACTTAGCTGGATTTAGCGAAGATCTTATAGATGCAGTGAAATTGATTTTGAGTAGGTGATAAAAAATGTGGTCAATTGAAAAATTAGAGGAAATTCGTGATGCTTGTATGAAGGATATAGTTGAAATATATCCAGAATTATATGAGAAAATGGCAAGACCTAGAATTGAAATTAATCACAAAACTTCAACTACATTGGCAAGATATGCATGTAGATATATAGAAATTAGTGCTTATCTTTTATCGGGGAGTACACAGGAAATGTTCTTCCGGACATTGGTCATGAAGGGATTAATTCGTGGTCAGATTTGTAAACTGAATCCTGATTTATGTGAAGAGGAAATTATCTCGGCTTTGAATGACAACTTTCCGGGAAAATATGATTTTAAAGAGTACAATAATTTGCCGAAGCAGAATATTGAACTTCCAAAGAAACAGGTACAATCATATAAGTATATAGTACGATGTCCTAACTGCGGAGAATTGTTTAAATTTAAACGAATTTGCAAGACTGTACTTAACCCAGAAAATTATGTATGCACAAAGTGCAATTTACCACTTGAGCGATTGTAGAGAAACGAGGATGTGTTGAGAGGGGCGTTGGGGGAAATACTGACGTCGTCTGAGAAAAATACTTTAATAAATGAAATGCATGTGTAATGAAATACGGATTGCGTAGAAGACTTGACAGTCATTGATTTTCGTGATAAAACTTAAAAAAATAACAAAATAAATTACGATACTCATCTGCCACCGGGTGGAAGAGTCAATCGCTGGAATTTCTATCGTTAGGTCTAAGAAGATAGAAAACTCCGGCGATTTTTATTTTAATGAAAGAGGTAGATTATGTTTAGAGAAATGCGTAGAAAAAAACAGATTTTGGCAGAAGATGAAGCAATTAAAATTTTAGAAAAAGGGAAATCGGGAATCTTAGCTTTACTTGGAGATGAAGATTACCCATATGCAGTTCCGATTAGTTATGTTTATCATGATTCAAAATTATATTTTCATGGAGCTAAAAATGGTCACAAGATTGATGCAATTAAAAAGTACGAGAAAGCATCATTTTGTGTAGTTGATCAAGACCAAATTATCCCGGAAGAGTACACCACATATTTTAGGAGTGTGATTGCATTTGGTAAAATTCGCATTATGGAAGATGAAAAGGAAATGAGAGAAGCAATCATAGAACTTGCAAAGAAGTACCATCCAACAGGCACTATAAAAGAACGAGAAGGTGCGATCGACAAAGATTGGAAACCATTATGTATGATGGAATTCGTTATTGAACATATGACAGGTAAAGAAGCTATAGAGTTAGTAAGAGCGAGGAAAGTATGAATAATCCATTGAAAAGCATATCAAAGAAAGAATGGATTATCTGGATATGTTCTGTACTGACTATTGCGATTTCTAATTTAGTAATTGGCGACGTAGATTTTTTAATGCTGCTTGCTGCTTGGGTTGGAGTCACATCGTTGATATTGGCAGCGAAAGGAAATGTATGGGCACAAATACTTATGGTCTTATTCAGTGTTCTTTACGCTATAATCTCCTGGAAATTTCGATATTGGGGAGAGATGATTACGTATCTTGGGATGACATTACCAATGGCTATATGGTCAACAGTAACATGGATAAAGAATCCGTCTGAAAGTGGTAAAGAAGTTGCAATTCAAGCATTAACAAAAAAACATGTGATTGTGCTTTTGATTTCTGGAAGTATTGTTACAGTTATATTTTTCTATATGCTGCAATTACTAAATACACCGAATATTGCATTTAGTACGATTTCAATTTTGACAAGTTTTTTTGCTGCCGTATTAACGATGTTGCGATCCTCGTATTATGCATTGGGATATGCAGCTAATGATCTTGTATTGATTTTTCTATGGATAATGGCGTCAAGTGAAAATCCTGTCTATGTACCTGTGGTGATTAATTTTATTATTTTCTTTTTTTATGATATGTATGGTTTTTTATGTTGGAAAAATAGAGAACTTAACTTTAATTAGTCATTTCCAGTTTTTGGATTTCTTGCAAGTGGTTATAGAACGATAGATATGACTATGTCAAAATATAGAAAAAATGATAGATTTAATAAGAACTATCATTTTTTTTGCCTAATTTTCGAATGCATATATGATAAGAAAAATGTAAAGTCAGATATTGTTGAAAATATTTATAGATAAGAATATACTGAATAAGTGCATATTAAATACCCTTTTTCTTTTAAATTTATAAAAATTCAAACAAATAATTATATAATATAATCTACAAGAACATGCAGCCGGTCTATGACTCGGCTAAGAGACAAGGATACTAGGTTTTACAAAAGGGACTGAAATCATGACAAATGATAAGCTAACTGAAATAAGAAATGGTTTTGAAACAGCGTATATGGATCGGGCAGTTGCCTCCAACCTAGCATATAAGCCCCAGTTTGTTTCAAATAATTATAAAGAAGGAAGAAAAGTGCTCTCATCCATTGAGGATGAGCTTTTGGTATGCGACCGATTTCAGATCAGTGTTGCATTTATTACGATGAGTGGGATTACTCCATTGCTTCAGACACTGAGAGATTTAGAAAAGAAAAATATTCAGGGAGAGATTCTCACGACAAATTATTTGAATTTTAGTGAGCCTAAAGCATTAGAAAAATTGAATGAGCTCAAAAATATTACGCTGAAGATGTATGACGTAGAAGCTGCAGAAGAAGGCTTCCATACAAAAGGCTATATTTTTAAAAGGGAAGAAATCTACCGGATCATCATAGGTAGTTCTAATCTGACAAGTGCAGCATTAACAAGAAATCGGGAGTGGAATACAAAGCTGATATCGACTGAACAAGGAGAGGTGGCGCAGGAGATTGTTGCAGAATTTAATGAACTATGGCAATCCGACTATTCACTTGATTTTAATGAGTTTTATGAAATATATAAAGAAAAATATAAAACAATCAAGGATCAACAAGAGATTGCTAAGTCGGATGAGATTCCATCTATTGAAAAATATCGATTAAAACCGAATAACATGCAGGTGGGATTTATAACAAATCTTAAAAAAATAGTGGAATCTGGTGAGGAAAGAGCACTTTTAATTTCAGCAACAGGAACAGGTAAGACATATGCGTCAGCCTTTGCGATGCGTGAACTTGGTTTCAAGAGGGTATTGTTTTTGGTTCATAGAGGGCAACTTGCACGTCAGACAAAGAAATCCTATGAAAAGGTGTTTGCAAAGACAGTATCAATGGGACTGGTTGGTGCGGGTTATCGTGAGTACGGTTGTGATTATGTATTTGCAACAGTTCAGACATTAAATAGAGATACACATTTATTAGAATATGCACCGGATGAATTTGACTGTATTATACTTGATGAAGCACATCATACGTCTGCAGACACGTATCAAAAGGTTATGAGTTATTTTAAACCAAGGCTTTGGCTTGGTATGACAGCAACACCGGACAAGCGAGATGATTTAATTGAGAATAAAAATATTTATGAAATCTTCAATTACCAGATCGCATATGAAATCCGCCTTCAGCAGGCTATGGAAGAAAATATGTTATGTCCATTTCACTATTTTGGAATCAGTGACCTTTCCATGCTGAATGATAAAGATATGAAGGTAAAACATATCTCGGAGAGAGATTTTAATCAGTTAACAGGCGATGAGAGAGTAAGACATATTGTAGAACAGGCACAATATTATGGATATAGCGGAGACCGAGTAAAAGGCCTGATCTTTTGCAGCCGCATTGATGAATCAATACGACTTTCGGAAAAATTCAATCAGATTCTAAATCCGGCATCTGGGAAGTATTATAGAACGATTGCGCTAAATGGCAATGCTTCAGAAGAGGAACGTCAGGAAGCTTTTGAACGATTAGCAATGGATGAGGTTCAGGATTGTAATATGATACAACCATTGGATTATATTTTTTCGGTTGAAATATTAAATGAAGGTGTAGATATTGTTGAAGTGAATCAGGTAATCATGCTCCGACCAACGCAATCGCCAATTGTTTTTATTCAGCAGTTGGGAAGAGGTCTTAGGAAGGCGGAAGGAAAAGAATATGTTGTGATCTTGGATTTTATTGGGAATTACAATAATAATTTTATGATTCCAATCGCATTATCTGGAGATCGTTCCTATAATCCGGATACGATTCGTAAATATGTTATTAGTGGTAACAGTTCAATTCCTGGCGCTTCTACCGTGCATTTTGATGAAATTGCAAAAGATAAGATTTTTTCATCCATTGATAAAATTGCAGGAATGAAATCAATTATTAAAGAAAGCTATATCTCCTTAAAAAATCGTTTAGGTCGCGTTCCATATCTTCTTGATTTTTATAAAAATGGAGAAATTGATCCAATTGTTATAATCCGGGAATATAAAACTTACCAGAGTTTTTTGGAGTCTGTAGAGAAAGAATCCTATATTGGTAAAATAACAGAGCAGGAATTGATTACCCTGGAGTATTTGTCGAAGACAGTTTTAGGCGGATTAAGGCCATATGAACTTGAGATACTAAAGCATTTTTTAAACAGTGAAGTAGTTTATGTTGACCAACTAAAAGAGGAATTTAAAGAGACTTACGGTTATGAGGTTGAAGTATTGTCTTTAAAAAATGCAATAGAAGTTTTGCAGGGTAAATTTGTTAGCAGAGAAGATGAATATAAGAAATACTGTCATATTGATATTTTAGATTTCGATGAAAATAAAACACTAAAAAGACTTAAGAGTTTCACAGAACGTTTGAAGCATATTGAGTTTTACAAACAGGTTAAGGATATTATTGATGTAGGGCTACGCAGAGTTCAAGAAAAGTATATTGTGAATCAGTCTGAAAGCACACCATTTGTTTTATACGAAAAATATTCAAGACGTGATGTGAGTCTATTAATGAATTGTGGAAGGGATCTATCCTCAATTATGTATGGAATGAAGCGAATAGATCATGATGTATTTATCTTTGTGACTTATCATAAAGAAGAAAGTTCTGATAATAGGAACTATGTGGATGGTAAGCCTGATTATGCAGATACGTTTGAAGATAATAGAATTTTTAGATGGGACTCTCAGATAGGAAGAGGAATAGAAAGCACGTATGTTACAGACGTAATATCAGCACCACGTAAACACCTTTTGGTCAAAAAAAGTGATGCGGAAAGTTATTTTTATTACATGGGACAGTTTGATGTGATAGGAGTGGAAGCGGCTTCAAAAAAAGATAATAATGGAAAAGAACGTGATATTACAAAATTTCAAATGAAAATGCATCATGCAGTAAGAGAGGATTTGCTACGTTATCTACAGAGTAAAATCAGGAAAGAGGAAGAGAAGACAGGATGAAAATAGTTAGAGTGGTGGCAGCAGTCATACGATCTACGAATGAAAAGGGAGAACCAATCATATTTGCCACCAAACGTGGTTATGGAGATTTCAAGGGTGGATGGGAATTCCCAGGTGGTAAAATAGAAGATGGTGAAACGCCGAAGGAAGCATTAAAACGAGAAATAATGGAAGAATTGGAAACTGAAATAGTAGTTGGTAAACAAATTGATACCATAGAGTTTGATTACCCGACATTCCATCTTTCAATGGATTGTTTTTGGGCAGAAATTATTTCAGGAGATCTTGTATTAAACGAACATGATGATGCCATGTGGTTAACGAAGGATGAGTTGAATAAAGTGGAATGGCTCCCGGCAGATATTACATTAGTAGAAGAGATTGGCAAGAGTATGGGAAAGTTGACATGCACTGAACAGTAAATTTACTTTTAAACCTTGTAAAGGAGATACCATGGTTTTACTGGTTGTTGATACTCAAAAACTAATAACAAATAAAAATTTATATGAATTTGATCACTTTGTATCTAATGAGAGTAAATTGATTATATGAATTTATGTTGAATGGCAGATATGTGGGGTAGTAGACATGGGGACAGACATCAAACCAATCGTTCATAAAATATCGGATGATTTAGAGGGTCTAATTGAATTTCAGAATAATTTAAGTAAAGATGCGTCTGAGAAAGAACAGAGTATTATTCTTCAGTTTCCGACGGTATACATCCATCATTGGAAAGAAACAGAGGATTATGAAGTCTATATTGGGGAGACCAATAATGTCGTTCAAAGGACCAGGCAACACTATGAACATCGAAATCATGATAGTAAATGGCAGCATAAACTCATGAAATATAATGCTGATTTATACATCATTGGACACGAACATTTTAATAAATCTTTGACGTTAGATATTGAAAATAGATTGATGCTTTATATGATGAGTGTAAATCGTGTGAAACAGATACATAATCTGAGAGGAAACCCACAAAGCAAATATTATCCAGATAGTGAAGCGGATGACATTTTTCGTATGATATGGAGCAGATTACGAAGAGATAATAAGGATTTATTTCCAAGTGAAAGTGCAATCAAAGATTCTGCTGTTTTTAAGGCATCACCACTTCATAAACTGACATCAGATCAGGAAAATATTAGAAGTATTATTATTCAAAGGGTATTTAAGGCTCTGAATACAGGGAAGAAAAACCAGATTATATTTATTGAAGGGGAAGCGGGTACAGGAAAGACAGTTCTGAATAGTAGTACCTTCTATGAGTTATTTGCAAAAGCAGAAGAAGAGAATAAGCAACCGATCAGCTGTTACATGATGGTAAATCATGATGAGCAGATTACAGTGTATGCCCAGATTGCCCAAAAGCTTGGTCTTACGGAACGTTATGGTGAAATAGTATGTAAGCCTACTTCTTTTATAAATCATCATAGCAAAGAAAATCCTGTGGATGTGGCATTTATTGATGAGGCACATTTGCTATTAACGCAAGGAAAGCAATCCTATCAAGGAGAAAACCAATTGCAGGATATTGTGGATCGTGCAAGAGTGACAGTCGTAATGTTTGATGAAAATCAGATCCTTACAACAGAACAATACTGGGAAGCTCAGATTCTGAATCGTTTTAAAGATAAGGCTAAGATTACGAATAATTATTTTGAACTAAAGGATCAGCTTCGTATCAAGGCATCTAAGAATGTCATAGAATGGATAGATGGATTTACCAAAGAATTGAATATCAGTGCATTGCCAGCTGATCTTGGTGGATACGAGATCCGGATTTTTGATGAACCTGAAAAATTAGAGAGTGCATTGAAACAAAAAGCATCTAATGAAAAGCACCGGCTCTCACGCATGATAGCGACCTATGACTGGGATTATAACAATAAAGTCGCGCTGGCATCAAGATTAAGCAAATATTGGGAAGTGAAAATTGGACAATGGCATAAACCTTGGAATCGAGAACTGGAACAGGAACTTTCGAAAAAAGAAAAACGTGCGATAAAATCAATGTCCTGGGCTGAACAGCCACATACAATTGATGAGGTGGGTTCAACCTTTACAATTCAGGGATTTGATTTGAATTATGCTGGGGTGATCTTGGGACCATCTGTTAAATATCGAAATGGAAAAGTGATTTTTGATCCGTCTGCAAAAAACTATAAAAAAATGATTCAAAATCGTACCTTATCGGATGGTACAAAAAAACAGTTCGGAGAAACATTAATACAGCATGAAGTAAGAGTTCTGATGACACGAGGTGTAGAAGGATTGTATCTCTATGCATATGACCAGGAACTAAGGGAAGCACTTCTTGCAGCGTCACAAAGGAGTTGAAACGATGACTGACGAAACAATAAAACAAATTCTAAAATTTCGCGATGAACGAAACTGGAAACAGTTCCATAATCCAAAAGATCTGGCAATATCCATTTCCCTGGAAGCTGCTGAATTGCTTGAAGTATTTCAATGGAGTGGTGGTGATGTGGACTGTGCTGATAAAACGGACAGGATTAGGGAAGAGCTGGCAGATGTTGTGAATTACTGTGTACTAATGGCAGATGCCTGTGGATTAAACATTGATGATATCGTACAGGAAAAAATAAAAAGAAACAATGAAAAGTATCCGGTGGATCTCGCGAAAGACAGTAAAGAAAAATATGATCAGCTGAAAAGGTAATGAAATACTTTAAAAAGAAGGAGTTCGATCATCGAACTCCTTCTTCAGTCTTATAATATTAA
>JAQVCQ010000081.1 GCA_028689715.1 Lachnospiraceae bacterium | reverse complement strand
CTCCTTCCCACTGAAATGCCGAAGGAATGTAAGCTTTTCTAGACCGGATGATCGTATTTAATTTGTTACAGAACTTATTTTTGCTGTCATTTTTTGAATCAGACAGCATCGTATAGTAGATCAGCAATCGTTTCAAAAAGAAGTATTCATGGATGGCCGCAAGATCGTCTGCTCCAATCCCTCTTAAGAATTCACCTTTTTCCAGATACGCTGGTATTTGATCCGATAGTATCCTTGCTGAAAAGCCTTTCGACATGATACTGCCTTCTCTTTCCAACACATAATTATAATATGCCAAGTCAAGATAAACGCATCTTTGCACTTTACTCAGCAAAATCGTCGTAAAGACGATGTCTTCATACCACTTACCGACAGGAAATCTTTGATCTCCCAATAACTCTCTTTTATAGACCTTATTCCATGCTGCATTCTGAATCTGAATACGATCTTCTTCTTTGATGAAACATGCAAGCGTCGCACGCCCTTCAAAGCACTGCGTCATTCCTGTTGATTCATCTATCACTTTATCCTTGTAGATCTGTCGGTACCTGCAGATCCCCATATCCGCACTTTCCTTCAGCATAGCCGACAGTAGGTTGGAATACATATCTTTGTCGATCCAGTCGTCTCCATCCACAAAGGCAATATATTCCCCTCTACAGACATCTATTCCTGTATTTCTGGCATCGGACAGACCACCGTTCACCTTATGGATCACTTTGATTCTTTTGTCCATCCCAGCATACCGGTCAGCAATCGTACCGCTCTGATCCGTTGATCCATCATCAATCAGAAGGATCTCAAGATTCTGATAACTCTGCTCCATAATTGAGCAAATACATTTTTCGATATAATTCTCAATATTATAAATAGCGACAATCACGGAAAGCAGTGGTTTATCATTTTCGTTTATCATTTTCGTTTTTCCTTATTATGAATGCATTGTACGCTCCGGTATTGTCATGAGCCATTCCTGGAACATGAGCAGATACCAGATCTGTACTCTCCAGATTCCTTTTTCGGTAAAATCTTTCCAGATTTTTTCTACGATCGCTGCATCTAATAGTCCCTGTTTTTTTATTGTTTCTTTATCAAGCAGCATTTCAGCCCAGGCTTTGAGTTCAGGTTCTCTTAACCACTTTTCAATCGGTATGGAAAATCCTGTTTTAGGTCTTTCCATCATTTCCCGAGGTACATAGCGGTATAAAATATCTCTCAATACTCTTTTTCTGACCTCTCCTTCTTTTTTATAGGAAAGAGGCAGACTCCATGCAAATTCGACAACATCCTGGTCCAGCATTGGGACACGGGTCTCAAGTGAAACTGCCATGGCACTCCTGTCGACTTTTACAAGAATATCATCTGGATGATACATCAGCATGTCCATCAGCATGATGTTGTGATTGGCTTCTTTCAGATATCCATTTGGATAGGTATTGTATTTATAAGGCACTTGCGTTTGGTTCCTTGCGATCTGTTTTGCAAGCGGTTCCTCCTGATTCGAGATCTCATAAAGATCTTCAGGTCCTCTCGCACCTAATAAAGTCCCTCTGACACAAGTATCTCTGTCATTTTTTAATGGGGTATGCAATACGATCTGACTGCATAATTTTCTGACAGGGTAAGGCACTTTCCTCATTTTATTCCATAACGTACTAATAGATTCATACGTACCATAACCACAAAACAATTCATCGCCACCATCACCACTTAGTGAGACGGTGACATGTTCTCTTGTCATTTTACTGACAAGATAGGTCGGAATCTGCGAAGAGTCTGCAAATGGTTCCGCAAAAATATCAGCCAGCTTCGGTATGACCTGCTTGGCATCTCCTTCTGAAATATATAGTTCTGTGTGTTGCGTTCCAAGATGTTTTGCGATTTCTTTTGCAATGACCGCTTCGTTAAAGCCCTCTTCCTGCATTCCAATCGTGAAGGTCCTGACCTTGTTCTGGTTCAAGGACTGCATCAACGCCACAATCGTTGAACTGTCAATGCCTGCTGATAGGAATGCACCGACCGGAACATCTGCCTCCATCTGTCCACTGATCGATATTTTAAGCAACCTTTCAAGTTCATGGGATGCTTCCTGGAAACTTCCCTTGAACTGATTCTCCTGCCCTTTTTTTGCTGTTTCCATGACTGACCAATAAGAAGATACCTTGTAATCCCGGTACGGTCTTTGTATAGTCAGAATCGTACCTGCCTCCAGTTTGAAAATATTCTGATAGATGGTATAGGGTGCAGGAATATAACCATGTACAAAATAAAGATTTAATACATCCTGATTGATTGCATTCGAAAAGTGATGCATGGCTGAAATTGATTTTAAGTCCGAAGCAAATACAAAACTTCCACCTACCATTCCATAGTGCAAAGGTTTTTCGCCGATCCTGTCACGGATCAGATTGATCTCTCCGGTTCTTTTATTGTAAACAGCAATTGCAAACATGCCTTTTGACATTGCAATTGTCTCTCTGATTCCATAAGCCTCCATAGCCTCTAGCAACACTTCCGTATCAGAGGATCCTCGAAATGTCTTCACAAATCCATCCTGCTTCAGTTTATCCGCTATTGTTTTATAATTATAGATTTCTCCGTTGAATACCATGACAAGATCGCCACTATGAGAAGTCATGGGCTGTGCTCCGTTCGGACTCAGATCTACAATGGATAACCTTCTGTGCCCAAAAACAACTGACTGTTCATCATTACAGTAAAATCCTCCGGCATCCGGTCCTCTGTGGAACATACTCTGATTCATCTGTTCAATTGTCTCTTGCCATCGGTCCTTCAAGTTGCAAAATCCTGCTATTCCACACATTGTTATTCCTCATCCTCTTCCTGAACTTCGGTGTAAACCTGATTGCGAATTGCTTCTTTGATCTGCTTTTCTGCTTCCCCGTAGCCTGATAGCCACTTTTCATAAGCAAGATCCCATGATTGATATGCCTGATCTCCCCGTTTGTCTTTGATCTGATATGTTTCTAAAATATACTCTGCAAGATATGCAGAACATTTTTTTGATCCGACTGCATTGGTATGGACGCCTTTATCATAAAAATCTTCTTCAAAGTCGAAGTCCATCTCAGTAAGATGTTCATTCAGGTTCAAAAATTCATACCCTGATTCCGAGATGATCGATTCCATATAATTAAAATTTTTCTGTTTGATATCAGATTCAAGCTGATATGGCGCTAGTACAAAAAGCGCATTCAGGTCATGTTCCTTCAAATAGGCTAACAGTTCTCTTAAGCTATTTTCATTATAGTCCGGGATCGGCGTCTGTTCTTCTATGGCAGAGTAATCTACATATTCTGCAGGATGAATTCCTGCTTTTTGAACAAATCCTTTCCATGGATCCGGATATTCATATCGAAAACATCTGATCTGGCTTGGCAGAACCATCGTTTTCCAATTTGAATGATACTTAAAAATATCAAAATAGAACGTATATCTGTCAGAAGCATCTGACACCATCTCATTTATTGTAAGAATTCTGTTCCAGGAATATTTCAGGTTATCCGTCACGCCTCTTGTGTATGCCATGCTGTCAGAATCCTCATTAAAATCTGAGGCAAATTGTTTGATTTCAAACACATACAAATCTGGTGACTGTGTCTTCTGCGCCTCTCTGACCAGACCAAGTGCTGCCTGTGGACGCTGAACATTTGACGAAAGCGGATAACAGGTGATTCCGTATTCTCCCCAGATCTGTGGTCCTGAAAAACATGGATAGACCGGACTCGACCCTATCATAATCACATCTACCGAGTTCTTTTTTTCCGCATAAAATCCCACAAAACGATCCTTTACATCTCCATTTGTACGAATAATATAAGTCAGACTCTGTAACAGGTACAAAAAAACTGCGGCAAATAGTACGATCTTAAATGCTTGTTTTTTATTCATTTCTTATCCTCAAAAACCTTGATATATAAATTCCGATGCGCTGTATCCTGGTCCATACTGTCCCAGCAAAATAACATAAAATAAAAGCGCATAATATAGGATCCATCTTACTGGTAATTTTCTGGCTGCAATATAATCCCTGACAGATCCGTGCCCTTCCTGATAGGTTGAGACAAGTAATAACATAACCAGAGAAACCACTGCTATTGTAATTTCTATAGTATCCAGTCCTAATTGCAGTAAGGTACCATTCAGGATTGAAACAAAATCCCAATGTGTAACGACTCTCAACAGCATTCTGGCTCCGGTCTCCAGATTCTCAGCACGAAAAAGAATTAAACCGATCGTGACAAGTAAAAATGTCCGGACTCTTTGAAAGAAAATAAAGCCCTTCCCTGTTTCACGGATATGAAATAAGGTTCTTAGCTTTTGCCAGACAGGTTCTAATAGTTCTCCTGTTACAATATAGAACCAGTGAAGAATACCTGAACCAATGATATATTTTGCAACGCCTCCGTGCCAATAGCCAATTGTGAACCATAAGATCAGCATAGCAGCAAACACTGTGATCTGCTTTGCTCTCTTTTTACCCAGTCTGATCTTTAGCTTTTTGGGCATTTCTGTAAATACTTTTGTTCGAAGCAGAGGGTAAAATAAGTAATTCCTCAGCCATGTTCCAAGCGTAATATGCCATCTTCTCCAGTATTCCTGTATATTTCTTGCAAAGAAAGGTGCTTTGAAGTTTTCCGGCATGGATATTCCAAATGTTTCCGAGATACCGATTACAATATCCATGTACCCCGAAAAGTCGGTATATAACTGCAACGTAAAACAAATACCTGCAAAGGCGATGACAGATCCGGAGTATGCTTCCGGCTTGTCATAAACCGTATTAACGATCAGTGCAAGTCTTTCAGAAATGACAAGCTTCTTAAAAAATCCCCAGAGTATTCTTTGTACTCCATATGTGATTTGCTTATAATTTAGGGGATGGCGTGCGTAAAGTTCCTCTTTTATGTCATTATAACGAAGAAGCGGACCTGATAACAATGTGGGAAAATAGTAGCCAAACAGACCAAGTTTCAATATATTTGTTTCAGGCGGGGTGATTTCATAAAACACATCGATCAGATACCCCAGTAATGTAAGGGTATAAAATGAAATACCCAGCGGTGCCAAAAGGCCAAGATGAAAATACTTTAAAATACACAACAGAAAAACGCAGAATACAATGACAGATGCAAGGATGATCTTTTTGTTCTGATCCTTATCCGCTCTGTGAATGTATAATGCGCCCCCATAAACTGCTAACAATGAAACCAGAGGGTAAATTACCAGCCAGATTTCCCCTGATAAAAGGAAAAAGCCCAAACTGGCTGCCAGTAATAACCCCCACTGCATTTTTTTTGGTATCAGATAATATAGTATTAACAATCCTGTATAAAGGCAAATAAATGCAAAGGATGTTATGCTCATCTTAATTACTCCTGATTCAGCTTAGAGAGAATCAATGTTACCATCTCTCCGACATTCTTCATACTGACGATCTGCCCCATAGTGAACTTGATCGAAAATTCTTTTTCTACTGCTGCCATCAAATTAATATGCTCAAGTGAATCCCAGTCCTCAATATCATCAGCCGTTGTTGTTTCACTCACTTTAATATCTTCATCATCAAATACATCACAAAAAACTGTATTTAATTTTTCAAACACTTCTTCTCTGCTCATTCTTCATCCACCTTTATTACTTTATTTTGATTCTGATAGTTTTGATCTATCTTATAATACCATATTGTATCGCCATTTTCATCTTCATTCTCTTTCACAAATCCCATGCGTGCATAGAAATCTTTTACCATGGCATTCTTGGACGTCGGATAATAATATCCTTTTAATTCATGGATTCCTCTGTCAATGCATCGATGAACCAGTGTGTCCATCATCGCAAATTCCATGTCTCTTTTTAAGACTCTGCAGCTCATTAACCATAACTGAATATGCAGAACGGTATTTTCCTGCCTGCCAACAATGATCGAAACAACTCCATTATCGCCAAAGCGGTCTTCAAGCTTCCCATACAGGGTCAGAAAATCTCCATCCAGACATAACTGTTCAATTTCACTTTGTGTGTATCGTCTGGTCGTGAGATTGAACTGGTTGCTTTTATTCGTCAACTGCGTGATCCTTGAAAAATAAATCGGATCGAACTGCCTGATTGTTGCATTCATGGTAAGTGAAAGCAGGTACTCTTTATAGTCAGTAAAACTGTTCTCTTCACTTTTACGCTGTAGATTTGCCTGATACATACTATTTCTTTTTTTATCATCTTCCGAGAGCGTCGTCACCTCAAAGTAACCTGCTCTGTCAAGGACGCGGATGTATTCTTCCGGTTTTGTCACTTCAGCGACTGTTACCTGCGGCAAGAACTGTCTGACGATCTCTCTTTCAGCCGGATTGTCATCGACAAATACAAGGCTTTCCGGGAGTATATTAAGCTCCTGGGCGATCATTTTGATATTATCACATTTGGGTTCCCAATTCGCTTTGATCAGAATAAAATCTGATGGTCTTAAGATTCCGTCTGGATGGTTCAGACCTGCAATCGCGTTTTCTTCCTCATTTTTGGAACTGACATTCAGCATGATTCCCAGATTCTTATGTTCTTTTACATAAGACTGGAACTCACTATACACCTGTCCCATGGATGTCTCCTGCCCGATTTCAAGCCCTTCCACACCGTCATCTCCAACAACACCGCCCCAAAGCGTATGATCAAGATCCAGAACCAGTGCTTTTTTATTTTTCCCAAAGATGGACTTGACGATATTCGCCAGATTATGTGCAAGTGCAGGGATTGCCGGAAGCGCTAAGGCATACTTGTACATATGCCAGTAAAAAGGATCTGACCATTGATCCAGTCCGTATACTGCTGACTGATATTGAATGTCGTTGATAAAAAAATGCTCATTTTTAGATGCGTAACTTGTAAAAAGTCGGTTGATCTCCTGGATAAAATGCACTCTGCCCTGTGTATAGACACCATCCTGGTTGCCAAATAACCTAAAATCAGGAAATTCCATATTATTCTGTATGATAGGGCAATGATAGACCTGAAACAATCGATCCCACATTGCAGAAAAATGTGAATATACTTCTGTTAATAATTCACTTGTACTTTGATCAGAATCTCCGGGAGCTGGAAATCTTTTGATGTTTCTGTTTGATGTATGTATATAGATCAGTTCCGGTGCGAACCGCTCCAGTTCCTCATTAGGAAACATTGCATCCTGCCAGTATTGTGCATATTCAGATTCATAAAAGGTTGGTCTGATTCCATTCTGTAGTAGGAACAGTTCCAGTATTCTGATCAGCTCATGTGTTGTACTGCCGCCCAATACTGCAATTCTTTTCTCAATGAATGGAGTCTGTTCTGCCAATAATGTCTTTTTCAGTCTCTTTGCCTTTTTCAGTATCGTATCACTGTCAAAGGGATATTCTAATTCTCTAATTGCCATTGTTTCCTCCGGTTCAAGATTCAACGAGTTCAATCAGTCCCATTTCTGTCATCAAAAATGCAACCTTTTTATAGTCAAATAGCACGGCTTCTTTCGCTTCAGAGATCAGTATCGCATTATGCGCAAGAAGATTTGTTATTTGTTTCTCAATATCATCCGTTTCATAGCAGATATGATACAGAAAATTTCTTTTTCTCACTAGTTTTTCTACAACTGGACCAGAGATCAGTTCGATCTGGGTTCCATCTGACAGTCGAACCATACATAGATCAGCCTGTTGCAATGGGTCAGACACGATTGGACCCACTTCATTAATTTCCATAATGTTTTTCAGATACTCAGTCATAGCACTGATATTCTCAGTCGCAATTCCTATATGATGAAATTTCATTGGCATCATCCTTTATTCACTAATCCTTTGAAGTAGTTTTCCCAGTTTTTGTTGATGACTTCGGGACTCAGATCCTGTTGTACTGCTGTTGCATTCCTGCCAATTTTTTCAGCAAGCTCAGGATTATCTATCAAATTTCTAATTTCCTTTTCCAGTTGATTCACGTCATTTACCGGTATCAGAATTCCGTTCTCATATGTCTGTATCAGATCCCTTGGTCCACCACAAGGACAGTCTGTTGAAATACTCGGGATTCCAAGTGCCATCGCTTCAATCAAAGCGTTCGGCATTCCTTCTGTATTAGAAGTCAATACAAAGATTCCCGCTTTATAGATTGTTTCTGCAACATTTTCTATCGTTCCCGGAAGCATGATCTTGTTATCCAGATCTGCCTTATGTACCATCTCTTCCAGTTTGTTACGATCCTCACCTTCTCCATACAGGATCAGGTCATACTCAGGATGTTCCTTGCTTAGCCTGGCAAATGCTTTGATCAAAATAGTCTGATTCTTATTGGAATCAAGGCGGCCAACAGAAATAATGGTCTTCTCTCTTGTCCCCTGATAGGTCTCTCTGATAAAGGTCGGGTTCAGAGAATTTTTCATAACGATTGATTTATTCCTGATATAGCGCGGAAAGAATTGCATGGCATCTGTCGTTTTTAAAACAACTCCGTCTGCAAAGGAAAATAATATATTGGCAAGCAGGCGAATGGTTCCTGTTGGGTATTCCTCTGACGGTTCTCCGACTACAGAAACGACCGTTCTGCTCTTTAATCCTAACGCTGATGCAACAGACATCAGATTGTTTTTTCCGATGCAGGAAAGGATCACATCCGGTTTGATCTGTTTCCAGATCCGTCTCAATTTTCGGTATCGGCCAATAAAATTCATGATCCGGCTCTTGCCTGTTTCTTCTTCTGTCAGGTCAGAAAGGATTCGTTCAATTCCTTCACTGTAGGTATATTCATTCTCTTTTTTATATTGCGTTACGATTGTGACCTGATAGCCTTGTTCATAAAAGTATTCTGCCAGATTGACAAATGTTCTTTCTGATCCACCTTTACTTAATGATCCAATATAAAAAGCAATCTGTTTCATTTTCATTTTTGCTCCTGCTTCTATCTGCTGCAGTATGTCTGATACCACTGCTGGAATGCGAAGAATGACCAGGCTGTTTTTGAGAAGTTCTCTCCGGTCGCCGGACCTCTGTCTCCGACCTCCAGATACCTTCTGATGAATTTACTCATATATTCACTGTCAAAGATTCCCTGATTTTTAAGATATCCCTCTTCCGACATGGCAAGGAGCTGCTCTTTGAGCGGTCCCCTCATCCATTTATCAAGCGGTACTCCAAAGCCGACTTTTGGACGATCTAATAATTCTTTTGGAATATAATCATATGCAATATCTTTTAAGATATGCTTCTTATCACCATCTTTGTACTTGAATTCGTGAGGAATTCTAAAAGAATACTCCATGACATCCGTATCCAGGATCGGACATCTGGATTCCAGAGAATATTTCATGGAAGCTCTGTCTACCTTACACAAAATATCACCCGGCAGATACGTATCCATGTCTAGCAACATTCTTTTTGTCTGCCAGTTCTTGACCTGATAACGATCTTCTATTTCGAATTTGCAGGGAAGTGCAATTCCCGGCAGCATTTGTTCAATTGCATGAATATAGTTCTCTCCACCAATCTGTGTCTTCGTCTGTTTGTTGCGATTTCCTGCAACCACACGTACTCTGAAGGGCAGTTTATCAATCAGATGTGCTTTGGAAAATAATGGGAACTGACAGATTCCGTTTACAATACCGCCTGCAAGGTCCAGTTTCTGTGCCAGTCCGACTGAATCATAAATATTATAACCACAGAAGAATTCGTCTCCTCCATCACCAGAAAGTGCAACTGTCACCTGTTCTCTTGCCAGCTTTGAAACCAGCATGGTCGGAATCTGAGAACTGTCTGCAAATGGTTCGTCAAAATAAGTCGCAATGCTCTCTACCTGGCCAAACATTTCAGCTTCATCAATGTATACTTCTGTATGGTTGGTTCCCAGATGTTTTGATACTTCTCTGGCGTAATGCGCCTCATTGAATTTCTCTTCATGGAATCCAATAGAAAAAGTTTTGACCGGCTGGTCTGATAGCTGTGCTGCGATCGCAGACACAAGGGAAGAATCATAACCACCACTCAGGAAAGTTCCAAGCGGAACATCTGCGATCATTCTTCCTTTCACGGACTGAACCAGCAGATCTTTTAGCGTTTCTTTTGCTTCTTCATAGGTAGCCACGGGCTTAGATGCCTGCTGCTGATAAACAGTTGCAATGTCCCAGTATTTTGAAGTCGTAGCGACTCCGTTATGGAATCTGAGGATCGCACCTGGTTCCAATTTATACACATGTTCAAAGAT
>JAQVCQ010000009.1 GCA_028689715.1 Lachnospiraceae bacterium | reverse complement strand
GCTGATTCCTTCTATTTTATTCAGGCTGTCAGAATGTGATTCAAACAAAAAAATAAAAAAGAAAATAAAACGAATGGAGAAACTGTTATGATTCGCAGGTATGATTTTGGAATACCATTTCCAACAGAAGCTGTTGTTCTGGATCTGACACCTAACCCGGAACCACTGCCTCACTTCACAAAAAAGGGGACAAAACTAAATTTTTTCCTAAAGCTTGAGCGCGATACAGTTGTATACGGCTTAGGTGAAAGCAATCGTGGCTTGAATAAGCGTGGATATCTTTATGAAAGTTTCTGCAGCGACACATCAACACATACACCGGATATTTTTTCAATGTATGGAGCCCACAATTTTCTACTAATTAGTGGCAAGAATACGTTTGGTGTTTTTATCGACTGCCCTGAAAAAATCACCTTCGATATTGGTTATTCCGATTATGATGACTTAAAGATCTCTGGAGAGTCTACTGACTATACGATTTATATCATAGAGGAAGATAATTTAAGGTCCATTATCAGATCATTCCGTACTTTGATCGGAGAATCATATATTCCGCCAAAATGGGGATTTGGTTATCAACAAAGTCGATGGGGTTATTCCAAGGAATCAGAATTTTATGATATTGCTGATCAGTATCAAAATCTGGATATTCCTCTTGAATCCATTTATATGGATATTGATTACATGGAAGCCTATAAGGATTTCACTGTTGATCCGTCTCGTTTCCCAAATTTCAAAACCATGGTTTCCGATTTACGCAGTCGTGGAATTCGCCTGGTTCCAATTATTGATGCGGGTGTGAAAATTGAAGAAGGGTATTCTGTTTATGAAGAGGGTGTGGAACATGGATATTTCTGCGAAGATGAAACAGGAAAACCATTTGTTGCCGCTGTCTGGCCTGGACGAGTTCATTTTCCCGACTTCATCAATCCTGCTGCTCGTAAGTGGTTCGGTGAAAAATATAAAATACTGACTGATTGTGGAATCGATGGTTTCTGGAACGATATGAACGAACCCGCTATTTTCTATTCAGAAGAAGGACTCGAAGAAACATTTTCATATCTGGATTCAATTCGCGATACCAATATTGGAATAAAAGAATCATTTGGGATGCGGGAGGCAATAGAAAATCTTTCCAATAATCCAAAAGATTATGACCGATTTTATCATAATCATAATGGTGAAAGAATCGTTCACAGAAAACTGCATAACTTATATGGATATATGATGACACGTGCAGCTTCAGAAGGTCTTCATTCCATTCAGGAAGATAAACGATTCTTATTATTCTCGAGAGCATCTTATATCGGCATGCATCGCTATGGAGGAATCTGGACTGGTGATAATAGTTCCTGGTGGGAGCACTTACTTTTAAATATTAAGATGATGCCTTCATTAAATATGTGTGGTTTTTTATACAGCGGAGCAGACCTTGGTGGGTTTGGATGCGATACTACATATGATCTGATGATTCGATGGCTGCAATTTGGCTTATTTACACCTCTTATGAGAAATCATAGTGCAATCAGTACCAGAGAACAGGAATTATATCAGTTTTCATCCACCGGTTATTTTTCAAAATTATTAAAATTCCGTTACCGTTTGCTGCCTTATCTCTACAGCGAATTTATCAAAGCTGTGAAATGTCATGAAATGTTCTTTCTTCCCTTGTCATTTGAATATGAACATGACAGCCTGAGCAGATCAGTTGAAGATCAGCTTCTGATAGGGGAAAGTCTGATGAGCGCTCCGGTATATACGCAAAATGCAGCCGGAAGATATGTATACCTTCCTGAATCTATGCTTATGGTCAAATTTGATTCCAGACTTGAACGGACCTGTGAAATACTTGAAAAAGGACATCATTTTATCGATCTCAGTTTAGAAGAATTTGTATTGTTCATTAAAAGAAATAAGTTTCTGATGCTTGCCCCTGAAGCAAATAATACAGATTCACTGGATTGCACTAGTTTCGAAATCATTGGGTATTCTGACAAGACTGATGTTTTATCCTATGATTTTTATGATGATGATGGCATCTCATCAAAGGTCGATCTGTCCTCTATGCTTCAGGTTCAAATATCAAAAAAAGATTCTGTCTGGAAACTATCCAATCAGATTCCACAGATCAAAATAACAAAAATAGATATCATGGAAGCTTCTGTATATTAGAATAATCCGGTTCATTAAAAATCCCATGACTGCAAAGATCAAGAACGATCCTGTAATCATGGGATTTTACTATGCTTTAAATACATCAATATAATTCTTTACGACCTGGGTCAGCTGCTCATAGCTCATTGATGAGGTGTTTAAACAAAAATCATAATTTCTGGCATCATTCCAGTCTTTTCCAGTATAGTACTTATAATACTCAGAACGATGTTTGTCAATTTTCTGGATTTTTTTAATGATATCTTTTTCCGTTCCGCCTGACTGTATTTTTTCTCTTTCCACGCAATCTTCAAGTGGTGCATAGAAAAAGAGTCTGATCAGATCTTTTCTATCTTTTAAAATGTAATCTGCACATCTTCCAATGATAATGCAGGATTCCTCTTCTGCCAGTTCTTTAATGATTTTTGCCTGATAATTAAATAAATTATCATCAGAGACAAAGTCATCACTTTCCGGAGGAATGATCTCCCCTTTATAAATACTCTTTGTAATTCTGAAAAGAGAAGAATTTTTTATTTTCTCGTCTACCTGACCAAATAAAGATTCATTAATTCCACTGGCATCTGATGCAAGTCGTAATAATTCACGATCATAGTATTTCACACCTAGTTCTTCCGCTAGCATTTTTCCAAGGGTTCTTCCACCACTGCCGTAGCTTCTTCCTATGGTAATCACAAATTTATTCATCTTTACTCCCATCTGCATGCCTTACCATGCGTTTTTTATTCACCAAGATATGCCTTTTTAACAGATTCATTATTCATCAAGAGATCTGCTTTTCCCTCCAAAGCAATTTTTCCTGTCTCAAGTACATATGCCCTGTTCGCTATTGATAATGCTTTTTTTGCATTTTGTTCAACCAGAAGGACAGTTGTTCCTGAAGCAGAAATATCTCTGATAATACTGAATATCTCTTCTACAAAAATAGGAGAAAGACCCATGGAAGGCTCATCCATCAGAATGATCTTAGGATGTGACATTAAAGCTCTTCCCATTGCTAACATCTGTTGTTCACCACCGCTAAGTGTTCCTGCGACCTGATGTTTTCTTTCTTCAAGTCTTGGAAATCTCTTATACACCATCTGCAGCGTATCTTCTATTTCTTTTTTATCTTTTCTTGTATAAGCTCCCATTTTAAGGTTCTGCAGAACCGTAAGCTGAGAAAAAACTCGTCTTCCTTCCGGAACATGTGCCATTCCAAGTGCTACGATCTTATGCGCAGGCATTTTTGTAATATCTGCATCATTAAATGTAATCTTTCCGGCTGTACCGTTTATCAGGCCGGTCACTGTATGAAGAATTGTTGTTTTACCGGCACCATTTGCTCCGATCAAAGCAATTACTTCACCTTGGTTGACTTCAAAGGATATTCCCTTGATTGCTTTAATAACACCATAATGTACTTCCAGATCCTTTATTTCAAGCATTGCCATACATTTTCCTCTTTCTATTCTCCAAGATATGCTGTAATAACCTGTGGATTCTGAAGCACTTCAGCAGTATTTCCCTCTGCTAGTACCTGTCCAAAATTTAACACAGTGAGCTTCTCACAAATTCCTGCTACCAGCTTCATGTCATGCTCGATCAATAGTATTGTCATATCAAACTCGTCTCTGACAAAGCGGATCGTATCCATAAGTTCTTTTGTTTCATTTGGATTCATTCCAGCTGCCGGTTCATCAAGTAGAAGCAATTTAGGATTTGTTGCAAGTGCCCTTGCGATCTCTAATTTTCTCTGTTTTCCATATGGCAGATTGGAAGCCAGGAAATCTTTTTCTTTATCAAGGTCAAAAACTTTTAATAATTCCAGCGCCTTAACATTCATTTCCTTCTCTTTTTTATAATAACTTGGAAGGCGAAGAATTCCTGCTATTGTGGAATACTTATAATGCTCATGCAGTCCGACTTTTACATTATCCATAACTGTAAGTTCTTTAAATAATCTGATGTTCTGAAATGTTCTAGCAATTCCAGCACGATTGATATCGATTGTTCTTTTTCCTGTAATATCATTTCCATCTAATGTAATCTTGCCATCACCTGGCTGATATACTCCGGTAAGCATATTAAATACAGTTGTTTTTCCGGCACCGTTTGGACCGATCAACCCATATAACTGTCCTTTTTCTACCTCGATGTGAAATGAATCAACTGCCCGAAGACCACCAAAGGAAATGCCTAAGTTTTTTACATCTAATAAAGCCATTTATGCATCCTCCCCTTTTGTCTTTTTCGCAAACATTCTTTTTAATGAATATCTTTCTCTTAACTCAATTGCACGAGGACTGGAATTAAAGATCATCATTGCGATCAGTACAATTGCATAGATCAACATTCTATAATCATTTAATCCTCGCAATAATTCAGGAAGTAATGTTAACAGGATCGCTGCTATGATAGAGCCTCCAATGTTACCGATTCCTCCAAGCACAACGAATACAAGAATCATGATAGACATGTTATAGCCAAAATTCTTAGGCAGTGCTGTCAGTGTAGAAAGATTGTGTGCATAAAGCACACCCGCTACTCCGGCCATTGATGCAGAAATGGTAAATGCCATTAATTTATATTTTGTAATATTGATACCAATTGACTCTGCTGCAATTCTGTTATCACGAATTGCCATGATCGCTCGTCCGGCTCTTGAGTTTACAAGATTCAGGATGATGAGTAATATGATCAGAATCATTATGACTCCCGCTGTGAAAGTAGAATCATTTGGTGTCCCTGTAATGCCCTGTGCTCCATTTATAATAACTTTTCCACCTTCTTCAAGCTTTAGTGAGACAGCATCTTTCATTGAAAAGTGAAAACCATTTTTATCTGTTCCAATATAAATTACGTTTACAAAGTTCTTAATGATCTCTCCAAATGCAAGTGTTACAATTGCAAGATAATCTCCTCTGAGTCGCAATACCGGTATTCCAAGAATAATACCAAACACTGCTGCTGCCAATGCACCAAGAATAATGGCGATCACAAAACGAAGAATCGGAATCGGGATCAAATCAACAGTTGCAACAGAAAAGAATGCTCCTGTAAAAGCACCAACACACATAAATCCTGCATGTCCAAGACTGAGCTCACCCAGAATTCCAACTGTCAGATTTAATGAAACCGCCAGTATAACATAAATACATAAAGGAACAAGAAGACCTTCCATCAGACTTGATAGAGAACCTGTCGCAACGAGAATCTGCATAATAACATATGCAAGGATAACCATGCCATAAATTGTAAAACTACTTTTACTTACTTTTTTAATTTTATTTGTTTTTATCTTCATACGCCAGTTACACCTTCTCGTTTATTTTCTTGCCAAGAATTCCAGTCGGCTTAACAAGTAAGACCAGAATCAGGACTCCGAATACAATTGCATCTGCCATCTGTGAAGAAATATAGGCTTTACTTAGATTTTCAATGACTCCTAATAAGATTCCACCTATAAAAGCGCCTGGTATCGAACCAATTCCACCAAATACCGCTGCAACAAACGCCTTGATACCCGGCATCGCGCCTGTGTATGGTGTCAATGTAGGATAAGCAGAACATAATAATGCTCCTGCAATCGCAGCAAGTGCAGATCCAATTGCAAAAGTCAGAGAAATCGTTGCATTGACATTGATTCCCATTAGTTCTGCGGCACCCTTGTCTTCTGATACAGCAAGCATTGCCTGACCGGCTTTTGATTTTTTTATGAAGAGCATAAGACAGATCATGATGATAATCGAGACTACGATCGTTGCGATCGTTTCACCTGATATTGTGATCTGTCCCTCACCCATTGTGACTGGCGGAACTTTCACAACAGATGTAAACAGTTTTGTATTTGCGCCAAAGATCAGCAGCGCAACATTTTGCAAAAGATAACTGACACCAATCGCGGTGATCAGAACTGCAAGCGGTGATGCTGCCTTCCTTAAAGGTTTATATGCTATTTTTTCAATCGTCATACCAAGTGCCGTGCAGATCACAACTGCTGTCAGTATACCTAAAAGAGGGGGCAGTCCCAAAGTGGTAGAAACTATAAAAATTGAAAAACCACCAACCATGATAATATCTCCATGTGCAAAATTAAGCATTTTTGCAATTCCATATACCATGGTATAACCCAAAGCAATCAGGGCATACAGACTTCCAAGACTGATTCCATTAATTAAATACGATATGAAGCTCATATCCACACCTCTTTACTTTCACTAATTATAATATCCTATATAATAACCTAAAGTACCTGTATTTTACAAGTATTTCTAAAAAATAAGAGGGACTGTTAACAGTCCCTCTTTGGAATCAGCACATCCTGATATAATTTTTACTGCATTGCTACGTATGCGCCATTTTCAATCTTAACTGCTTTAGGTGCTTTGTTAACTTCACCGTCTGCTGTCCAGGTCATTCCTGCACCTGTTAATCCATCAACTGAAATGGTTGTCATAGCTGTTTTTAATGCTGCACAAATATCCTGAGCTGACATGTCAGCTGTTACTTTTCCAGATTCAACTGCTGCTTTGATGATATAAATTGCATCATAAGCATCTGCTGCGAACTGATTTGGTACTTCGCCATATGCTTCCTGGAATGCTGCAACAAAGTTCTTTGTCAGATCATCCTGCGCATCTGCTGCGAATGGTGTAAGAAGCATAACGCCTTCTGCAAGTTTTGTATCAAAATTTTCTACTGAAAGAATACCATCAAGACCATCACATCCAAAGAATTTTGGAGCAAATCCCATTGTATTTGCCTGTGAAAGAATTAAAGATGCTTCTGTGTAATAAATTGGAAGGAAAACAAGTTCTGCGCCTGCATCTTTTGCTTTCTGAAGCTGTACTGAAAAATCTGTTTTGCTGTCTGCTGTAAATGCTTCTGCTGCTACGATTTCAATTCCCTGATTTGCTGCTTCCGCTGCGAATTTTTCATAAATTCCTGATGAATATACATCAGAACTGTCATAAATAACTGCTACTTTTGAAGCAATTTTATTTTCTCCAACATACTGTGCTGATGCAATACCCTGATTAGGATCAGAGAAACATACTCTGAAAGCATTGTCATACTGTACACATGGAACTGCGGAACCTGATGGTGTTAATTGGAAAATCTGATCTTTGTTTGTTTCTTCTGCAACTGCGATACATGGTGTGGATGTAACAGTACCCATTAAGATCTGCATATTCCAGTCTTTTAATGTATTGTAAGCATTCACTGCTTTTTCTGCATCATGTTCATCATCCTGGAAATTAAATTCGATCTGTGTTCCATTGATACCGCCTGCTGCGTTAATTTCATCTACTGCAAGCTGTGCACCGTTTTTAACTGCGAGGCCATATACTGCTGCTCCTCCTGTTGCCGGTCCGATTCCACCTATTTTAAATGTAGCTCCGGTTGCTTCTGTAGCCGCTTCCGCTGAATCAGCTGCTGCATCTGTTGTTTCTGTTGTTGCTGCCGCATCTGTTGTTTCAGAAGCGGTATTACCACATGCTGTCAGGGACATAAGTGTCAGAGACAATGCAAGTGCCAGACTAACTGCCTTTTTCATAATAATCCTCCTTTATGATGTTACTCTATTAAAGTATTTTCTATTTTAGATAGATTACTATTCAATTCGAGAATTGTCAAGATTTTGTGTAAATCATTATGATTCATTCTGATTTTAAACCATAAATTTAACTTAATTCGAATAATCCTGTATAAAGCTGATAATATTTACCAGCAAGTGACATCAGATCATCATGACTTCCCCTCTCAATGATCTCTCCATTCTCAAGAACGATGATCGCATGCGAATTGCGAACAGTGGACAATCTATGCGCGATCACAAATACTGTTCTTCCTTTCATTAAAGAGTCCATTCCTTTTTCGATCAACGCTTCCGTTCTTGTATCAATAGAAGAAGTCGCTTCATCAAGTATTAATACAGGTGGATCTGCAACAGCTGCTCTGGCAATTGCAATAAGCTGTCTTTGACCCTGCGAAAGATTTGTTCCATCAGAAGTTAACATTGTCTGATATCCTTCAGGAAGATGCCTGATAAAAGAATGTGCATTTGCAAGCTTTGCCGCATTGATTACTTCTTCATCCGTCGCATCCAGTTTACCGTATCTGATATTTTCCATAACGGTTCCTGTAAACAGATGTGTATCCTGCAGCACGATCGAAAGGGAACGTCTTAAATCTTCTTTTCTGATCTTATTTATGTTAATTCCATCGTATCGTATTCTTCCATCCGGTACATCATAAAATCGGTTGATGAGGTTGGTGATTGTTGTTTTTCCGGCTCCTGTTGAACCAACAAATGCTATTTTTTCACCTGGATTTGCATAGAGTGAAATGTCATTTAGTACCGTCTTTTTTTCATCATAACCAAATACTACTCTGTCAAATTCAACTTTACCTTCTACTTTTGTAAATGTAATACTTCCATCTTCCTTATGAGGATGTTTCCATGCCCAGATTCCAGTCCTGTCTTTTGTTTCTATTATCTTTCCATTTTCATCGATAACCGCATTTACGAGCGTAACATATCCTTCATCTGATTCAGGCTGTTCATCAATCAGCTGAAAGATCCTTTCTGCACCTGCAAGAGCTGACAGGACAGAATTGAACTGTTGAGAGATCTGTGTGATCGGCTGTGAGAAATTTCTTGTATACTGAAGAAATGCTACGACTGTACCTAGCGAGATCTGCCCTAAAATAGCCAGAATACCACCAACCATTGCCGTTATAGCATACAAAACATGTGATAAATTGCCCATGATCGGCATGAGTATATTTGCGAACGTATTTGCATTGGTTGATGCCATTCTTAAATTCTCGTTCAACTGGGCAAATTTTTGCTTTGAAGCATCTTCATGGCAGAAAACTTTTACGACCTTCTGACCTTCGATCATCTCTTCAATATACCCATTTACTGCACCAAGCTCCTGCTGTTGTTTTTTAAAGAAGTTTCCACTCTTTCCACCAATTTTTTTTACAACATTTAACATAATAAATAACATGATGATCACAACGATCGTAAGCTGCCAGCTATAGATCAGCATCATACTAAATACACCGATCACTGTGACTGCCGATGAAAAGAAATTGGCAACACTGTTTGATAACATTTCTCTGATGGCGTCAGTATCATTCGTGTAACGGCTCATTAGTTCACCATGTGTATGCGTATCAAAAAACTTAATTGGAAGGGATTCCATTTTTTCAAACATCTGGGTTCTGATTCTATATAATGTTTTAGTTGAAATTCTCAGCATCATTCGACTGTAAAAGAATGTTGAAATGGAACCAGTCAGATAAAAAATCAACATCATTAGTAATGTTTTAATAAAGCCCTGCATTAATATCTCACTATAGTTACCTGCCATCGGAAAGAGATATTGATCAATAACCGTTTTCAACATTGAAGTACCAATGATCTGAACAGATGAACTCAGTAAGATCCCGATTCCAACAAATAGTAAGAGGATTTTATCCTCAGCAAGGTACGTAAGCAGTCTTTTAACTGTTGATTTTGTATTTTTTGGCTTTGAAGGAGGCATTCCCCTTCCATGAGATCCTGGTCCTGGCATATTATCTGCCTCCTTTCTGTTGAGAATCATACACTTCTCTATAGATCGTATTTGTATTCATAAGTTCTTCATGTGTTCCGAACCCATTCATTTTTCCATCATCCAGGACTAATATTTTATCTGCATCCATCACAGACGTGATTCTTTGTGCAATGATGATCTTTGTTGTATCTTTTAAAGAAGTCTGCATGGATTCTCTGATCTTTGAATCTGTCGCTGTATCAACAGCAGAAGTCGAGTCATCCAGGATCAGTATTTTGGGTTTTTTAAGCAGAGCCCGAGCAATACAGATTCTCTGTTTCTGGCCACCAGATACATTAACTCCTCCCTGACCTAGATTTGTCTGATATCCTTCAGGGAATGTCATGATAAAATCATGTGCCTGTGCTTTTTTACATGCGTCTGTTAACTCATCCATGGAAGCATCTTCATTCCCCCATCTGAGATTTTCTTCAATTGTACCGGAGAACAAAAGATTTTTCTGAAGTACCATCGCAACTTCTTCACGCAAAGTTTTTAAAGTATAATCCTTTACTGAATGACCACCAACAATTACCTCCCCACTTAATACATCATATAGACGGGGAATCAGCTGTACCAAAGTTGTTTTTGCAGAACCAGTCCCTCCAATAATACCTATGGTCTCTCCTGATCTTATCTCAAAATTTAAATGATCCAGCGTCAGATTATCTTCTTTCCCAGAATAACTAAAGCAAACATTTTTAAATACTATGGATCCATCTTCGACCTTAAGAGCACTGGTTCCATTCAGATCTACAATATCAATCTCTTCATCAAGAACTTCAACGATCCTGGTCATGGAAGCCCTGGATATTATAATCATGATAAAAATCATGCTAAGCATCATGAGTGACATCAATATCTGCGTTACATAGCTGATCATACTGCTTAACTGACCTATTGCAAAATCTCCATCAACAATCATGTTCCCACCGACCCATATGATTGCTACGATCGTAACATACATCACAAGCTGCATGATCGGCATCGTCATGATCACCAATTTCTCCGCTGCATATTGTGCTTTTCTTACTGAGTCAGCATTATCCTGAAATTTTGAAATCTCATGGTTTTCTCTTACATATGATTTTACGACTCTGATATTCACCAGATTTTCCTGTACTGCAGCATTCATCCCATCATATTTCTTCAGCATTTCACGAAATCTTGGGTAAGCTGACTGACTGATCAGAATTAATGCAATTGCAAGTATCGGAACTGCAAACAAAAATACTGTTGATAATTTTGAATTAATTGAAAAAGACATTAATAAGGCACCAATTAACATAAAAGGTGCACGTACTCCCATGCGGATCAGCATCATAAAAGCATTTTGGGTATTCGTAACATCAGTAGTAAGTCTTGTAACAAGTGAAGCGGTTGAGAATTTATCAATATTTGAGAACGAAAAATCCTGGACTTTATTAAACAACCTTTCTCTGATATTTTTTGCAAATCCCATACCTGCTCTTGCTGCAAAGGTACCGCCTAATGCTCCAAAACACAAAGATACCAATGCCATGAAGATCATTAGTAGTCCCATTTTTATAGTATATTCTATTCCACCATTTCCCTGTATTCCCTTATCAATGATCTGTGCCATTACAAACGGAATCAGCACCTCCATTACAACTTCTCCCACCATGATCAGTGGGGTCAGTATGGCAAACTTCTTGTACTCTCCTAAACATCCAGCTAATTTTTTGACCATTTTCGTTCTCCTTTTTCACAGCAGAATTCTTCTATTCCTAAATTGTGAATCATAATTGTCAGAACTCGTTCCAACTCTTCTATTTCTTCCTCTTTCAGGTTCTGAAATAATTTTTGTGCTGCAAGTTCTCTCCTTTTTGCAAGTTCATCACGGATCTCAATTGCTCTAGAACATAATACTATGACTCTGTATCTGGCATCGCTTTCGTCTACGACTCTGCTGATCAGTTCTTTTTCTTCCATCCTTTGAAGAATTCCTGTCACTGTCGGATTTGAGATTTTAAGCGACTCCTCTATTGTTTTCTGATAGATTTTTTTATCCTGATTATGGAAAAGATAAAATAATACCTCTCCCTGAACGGAAGTAAGATTCAGACTTTCAAGATCTTTATTAAAATTCTTATGCATTCCATGATGAAGATGTTTTAAAAGAATCGCACATTTTCTCCTTTTATTGAGTTTATTTAGATCTTTCTCAAGTGGCTTTGTTTCATCCATATATTTCTCCTTTCACGAAATGATATATAGCATGCTATGTATTTTATTCCAGCTGTATTAAAAAATCAATTAAATTTTTCTTAAATCTGGATGACTTCCTGTAAAAGCATATGCTATACTAGGCATGCTGCAATTCACAATTTTATTTTCAGGAGTTATTATGAGTATTTTAAATGTAGAAAATTTATCACATGGTTTTGGTGATCGAGCGATTTTTCACAATGTTTCCTTCAGGCTATTAAAAGGGGAGCATATTGGGCTGATCGGCGCAAATGGAGAGGGAAAATCAACCTTTATGAATATCATAACCGACAGGCTCATGCCAGATGAGGGAAAGATCGAGTGGTCGAAAAATGTTCGTGTTGGCTATCTTGATCAGCATACAGCATTAGAAAAAGGAATGACGATCAGAAGTGTGCTTTCTTCTGCTTTTGATTTTTTATTTGAAATGGAAACAAGAATGAATCTGATCTGCGATCAGTTAGGAGATGTCTCTGAAGAAGAAATGGATCAGCTGATGGAAGAACTTGGAACGATACAGGATCTTCTGACAATGCATGATTTTTATATGATCGACTCTAAAGTTGAAGAAATCGGAAGAGCACTTGGACTATCAGACATAGGTCTGGATAAAGATGTTGCAGACCTGAGCGGTGGGCAGAGAACAAAAGTATTACTTGGAAAATTATTACTTGAAAAACCTGATATCTTACTATTGGATGAGCCTACCAATTACCTCGATACAGAGCATATTGAATGGCTGAAACGTTACCTGAATGAATACGAAAATGCTTTTATTCTAATATCTCACGATATTGTCTTTTTGAATAGTGTAATCAATCTGATCTATCATATGGACAATCAGGAGCTCAACCGTTATGTTGGAGATTATGATAAATTTCAGGAAGTTTATGCTATGAAAAAATCTCAGCTTGAAGCTGCTTATAACAAACAGCAGAAAGAAATAGCAGATTTAAAGGATTTTGTGGCCCGAAATAAAGCTCGTGTGGCAACAAGAAACATGGCAATGTCCAGACAGAAAAAACTGGATAAAATGGATATGATTGAACTTGCATCTGAAAAACCAAAACCAGAATTTCATTTTAAAGAAGCAAGAACACCGGGTCGTTATATCTTTCAGACAGAGGATCTTGTGATCGGATATGATGAACCATTGTCTTCTCCACTTAATCTTGAAATGGAGCGCGGACAGAAAATTGTTCTGACCGGTGCAAATGGTATTGGTAAAACAACTTTATTAAAGAGTATTCTGGGTATGATCAAGCCTCTTTCCGGAAAAGTAATGCTTGGTGACTACCTGAGCATTGGATATTTTGAACAGGAAATGGATAAACATGTTAAGACGACCTGTCTGGAAGAAATCTGGAAAGAATTCCCATCCTACACGCAGTATGAGGTTCGTTCGGCACTCGCCAAATGCGGTCTTACAACAAAACATATTGAAAGTCTTGTTCGTGTATTAAGTGGTGGTGAACAAGCAAAAGTAAGGTTGTGTAAATTAATAAACAGGGAAACAAATATCCTGCTTCTCGACGAGCCTACCAATCACCTCGATGTTGATGCAAAAGCCGAATTAAAACGTGCTTTAAAAGCATATAAAGGAAGTATTCTCATGGTCTGCCATGAGCCTGAATTCTATGATGGTCTTGCAACTGATGTCTGGGATTGTACAAAATGGACCACAAAAGTCTGGTAATCCATTTTATGATTTAGTAATGATAAAAATTACAATTTAAAAATAATATGAATCAAAACAGGATGCTGTGACATATATCACAGCATCCTGTTTCTTATTCCATGATCAGCTCGACCGGACAATGATCAGAACCAAAAATATCTGAATGGATCTTTGCACTGATCAGTCTGTCCTTGCATTTTTCTGAAGTCAGAAAATAATCTATTCTCCACCCTGCATTCTTTTCTCTGGCATGGAACATATAAGACCACCAGGAATATGCACCTTCCAGTTCAGGGTAAAAATGACGAAATGTATCTATAAATCCTGCTTCAAGAAGGATAGAAAATTTATTTCTTTCTTCATCCGTAAATCCGGCATTTCTTCGATTTGATTTGGGATTTTTCAGATCGATCTCTTTATGTGCAACATTCAGATCACCACATACAACTACAGGTTTTTTTACTTCCAGTTCTTTTAGGTAATCTTTAAACAAATCTTCCCAGACCATACGATAATCCAGTCTTTCCAATTCTCTTTTAGAATTCGGTGTATATACATTTACAAGAAAATAATCCGGAAACTCAAGCGTTATGACTCTTCCTTCCTGATCATGTTCTTCCAATCCTATACCATAACTGACACACTGAGGTTCTTCTTTTGTAAAAACTGCTGTTCCGGAATATCCCTTTTTCACAGCATCATTCCAATACTGATGATATCCATCCAAAGATAATTCCAGCTGTCCTTTCTGCATTTTGGTTTCCTGAATGCAGAATATATCTGCATCAATATTTGTAAAAAAATCCATAAATCCTTTTTGCATACAGGCTCTCAGCCCATTTACATTCCAGGAAATCAATTTCTTCATCTATTAATTCCTCTCTTCAGCCAAAATAATCTTTCCCTGTTCCATTTTTTCAATGCAGACCTGAGAATAGACCATTACACCAAGTTCTTTTAATTTGTCTCTTCCACCCTGAAATGTCTTTTCAATCAGAATTCCAGCTCCGGCAACCGTTGCATGTGACATATGAATCAGTCTGACAGCACCTGCCACTGCTTCTCCGTATGCTAAAAAATCATCAATGATCAAAACATGATCTTCTTCTGTTAATAAATTCTTAGCCATTGTTAATTCATATGAAGTCTCTTTTGTAAAAGAAGAAACAACGGTCTGAAATAAATCCTGATACAATACTTTGGATGGCTGTTTTTTTAATATAACAAGTGGTACTTTCAACTCTCTCGCAGTCATAAGTGCAGGCGCGATTCCAGAACTCTCAATCGTTACTACTTTTGTGATACCTTTGTTCATAAATACAGAAGCAAAATCTTTTGCAATCTCCTCCATTAAGACCGGATCAACCTGATGATTAATAAAATGATCCACTTTTAATACCCCATTATCCAAAACTCTTCCCTCATTTAAAACCATTTTTTCAAGTTCTCTCATATTGTTCTCCTTTTCTGAGTTTTAGCATATTGTATCCATCGACCACTTTTTCCAACTTTTTGAATGGTTCCAAGACTGCATAAAACGTTAAGTGCTGTCTGACCCTGTTTCAGAGAAAGACCTGATGCTTTTCCAAATTCCTTGGAAATAAAAGGATCTGGAAGATTTTCTGGTAATAAGATATCATACTCATCTTTTGTATTGATCATGATATCTTCCAACAACGATATGGGAATTCTGTCGTATCTGGTAGATCCTCTTTTCTTATCTTCACTCCATCCATTCAGTAACCTGAACTCTTCCATCTCCATTAATATAAGTCTAAGATGAAAATTTGGATGATCCAGATATTGCTTGATTTTATAAAGCTCAGGAAAAACCATACATGGACTTCCATATTTGTTGGATTTTCTTCTCTTTGTAACTTCTCCTGTATCCTCACGAATCCAGATCAGCCATTTTATGGCAGGAATCGGGTACACAATTGTAACGTCATACTCATTGAGGAATACATCCAGTTTTTTTCTCAACAAGTTAAATTGCGCCGTCTGGATTTCCATAATTTCGCCATCCAGCATGATATCAGCCACATAACCATTACATTTTATTTCATGGCATTGTTCTTTTGGCACTAGGTAATGTTTTAAAACAGCATGAACTGTTTTTTCTGCCAATGTTCCGATTCCATTTTTTTTCTGTTCACCATTAATAATTTGTTTGCATACAGTCTGAAACAATACTTCATCTTCTCTTGTAATACTCACTTGATTCTCCCAACATCGTAGTATAATTTATTATACCATAGCTTCTTTCTTTTATGATAAATTACACGAAATTTCATAAACAATCTTTATCCCGTAACAGCTTTATCTATTATATTGATTAAATAAAATAATAATTGACAAATTATAATATATTTAATATTATAATAGTGTGTAGAACACATCATTGTTATAAAGAGAAGGAGGTCTTATTTTGGAAAAAGATGAAATCATTTCGTCCATGATTCTGGAATTAAGACGTGGAACAATCATACTTTCTGTATTGAGTCAGCTTGATCTTCCTGTATACGGTTATAATCTTGTAACATTGCTTTCGGAAAAGGGAATTACAGTAGAAGCAAATACACTTTATCCTTTATTAAGAAGACTGGAGTCACAAGGAATATTAGCAAGTCAATGGGATACTGAAGAGAGTACAAAGCCACGAAAATACTATCAGAAAACACAATTTGGTGAAGAAATCTATAGCATAATAAAAAAACACTGGCTGGATACAGTCAGCATTATGAATTCATTAATTGAACCGGAGGTGTCAATATGAGTGAACATGATTTAATTGAACGTTATATTTACGCAGTAACTAGAAAACTACCCAGGCGTATGCGCGATGATGTCTCTAAAGAATTATTTTCGCTGATCAGTGATATGCTTGAAAGCCGTTGTGGCGATATAAGACCATCAGAAAAAGACATCAGAGTCGTATTGACAGAGCTTGGTACTCCTTCTGAACTTGCCAATAATTATCTTCCTGACAAAATTAATTACCTGATCGGTCCGGAATATTATCATACTTATAAAACAATACTTTTAATTGTTATTGCTGCAACATCTTTTGGGATGCTACTTTCCGGCTTTATTCTTTTAATCATCGGCAGTGAGGAATTTAACAGTATCTTTCATTTTTTTGAATGGATCGGAAACACATTATTTAGTATGATCATGGTGTTTGCTTTTATCACTTTTTTCTTTGCATTTTTTGAAAGAAAAGGAATAAAAATCGATATAAACGATAATAATTTAGATGAACTGCCCCCTGTTCCATTAAAAGAAGAAGTTATATCAAAATCCGGAACTATTTTTAGTATTTCTTTTTCTATTGTCTTTTGCATTATTTTTTTATTGATTCCACAAATTTTTACATTTACTGATGGCGAGAATTGGATTCCTATATTTAGTATTTCTTCAATCCATAGAATGTGGTATCTGTTTGTGTTATTTACGTTGTTTTCACTTATAAAAGAAGTTTACAAACTTTACATTGGCAGATATACTAAAAAACTTGCAGTTCTTTCCATTGTTACAAATCTGTTTTCTGTAGTGCCTGCATATCTTTTTACACATACGCATTCACTGATGAATCAGACATTTATAACAACTATTTCTGCTCTTTTTAAAATGGAGGAAGATGCTGATTTTATCCTGTATCTGTTCCAAAATATTCCATCCATTTTCTTTATTGTGATTGTCTTTGCTCTCATGTTAGATGCAGTTACAACAATAATAAAAGCATTAAGGTATGATAAGTCTTAAGTTATCATTTGCTCAATCCGATATATACATTAAGTAACATTAGAGAAAGGTGGATAGAATGGATATAATTTCTTTATCAATGAACCTTGCTCAAACTCAGCTTCAGACGGAAGTGGGTACAGCTGTACTTGATCAATCCATGAATCTGACTCAGGATATGAGTGAGGGTCTGAAACAAATGATGGAACAGTCAGTAACACCTTATCTTGGTGGAAATATTGATGTCGCATTATGAAAAAAGCTGCACCGTAAGGTGCAGTTTTTTTATAAAATAAATTCTTTTATTACTTTTACAATTCCATCCTGATCATTTGTAGTAGTAATAAAATCTGCAGCCTCTTTTACTGCAGGTTGAGCATTACCCATCGCAACCCCAACACCTGCAAATTTGATCATCGTCATGTCATTGAAACCATCTCCACAGCAGATCGCATCTTCAGCAGTAAGACCAATACTGTCTAGCATTCTATCAAGGGATGTCGCTTTATCAACATTTTTAGGCATTATTTCGATAAAAAATGGTTCAGACCGATAAACACTTAATATTGTATGATATTTCTCATTTAATTCTTCCACATATTTTTCTGCCAGTTCTGGATTTGCAGTCATAAGACATTTATTCATATCATATTCAGCATATTCAATAAAATTGTCTACTATCTTAATGGGCATTCCATTGATCTTTGATTCTATTTCAAGATAGGGATCCATTCTTCTTGCAGAAATAATATCATCACCTAAATAAGTAACAAGCCCGCAATCATTTTTTTCTGCAAAGTGATATAACTGAGGAATTACTGATGAAGGAAGCGTTTTTTGGAATAAAATTTCTCCTGTTTTACAATTTATGATTTTTCCACCATTAAATGATAAAAGATATCCCTCATATTTTTCTAATTCAAGTTCCTTTGCATATTCAATCATTCCAGGAGTCGGTCTGCCTGATGCAAGTATCACTTTATGCCCTCTATTCATTACATCAATGATCGCCTGTCTGGTCTTATCACTGATTTTCTTCTCTGAATTAGTCAATGTTCCATCAATATCAAGTACCAGTACTTTTGTATCCATTTAAATCTCCTTGCCTAATTTAAGAATCATTTTAAAAATAGGATTTCCTTTTTGTGAAAATTTTGTTTCATATTCAGTCATGACATTATTTACATTTAACACAGAATCTTTGTGCAGATCAAAACTAACTGCATCCAGTTCCCAACTCGATTCTTTATATTCTTCAAGCGAGAAATCGAATAGGATCCTGTTATCCGTTTTAAACTCAATAATACCATTCTTTACGATAATAGCCTCATACCTTTTCAAAAATTCTTTTGACGTCAGTCTTCTTTTCGCATGTCTGTCTTTTGGCCACGGATCAGAAAAATTTAGATAGATCTTATCAATTTCTTCCTTTCCGAAAACTTCTTCTAACTCTTTCGCATCAATACAGATCAATCTGAGATTCTTTAATTCTTCATCACCTTCCAGCTTTTGTACTGCTCTTAAGAGTACACTGGAATATTTTTCTATCCCAATAAAATTAATTTCCGGATTTTGTTTTGCCAGACTAACAATGAACTTCCCTTTTCCCATACCAATCTCTATCCGAACAGGATTATTATTATTAAAAACTGACTTCCATTTATCTTTATAATTTTTTGGATCATTGATCACATAATCTGAATTTGCTAACACTTCTTCTGAACCTGGTATATTTCTTAATCTCATATTGACCTCATTTACTATATTAATATATAACGCAAAAACCCCGTCAGTTTTCTGACGGGAATTTTTTATGAATTTTTCATAATAACATATTCCATGACATCCGCTACATTTTCAGTTGCATCACAACATTTTTCAAGATAATCGAATAACTTTGTCCATGACATTATTTCAATTGCATCCTTAGATGATGTGTGCAGATTACGGATTGCCTTCATATACATTTTATCTCCATCTTCTTCCATATTATTAATATCTATAATATATTTTAGAAGATTAGTGGACTTTTTGTAATTACAAAATTCATCAGCTGCATTCTTTAATTCTCTGCACGATGAAACAATGATTTTAGAAAATTCGACTGCTTCTTCCCTTACACTCTTGATATTGAACATATACATCTGCATCAGAACATCTTCGATGGTATCTGTCACATTATCAATTTCCTGAGCGATCGTTGAAATATCTTCTCTGTCTATCGGTGTAATAAATTCTTTTAACAGATGTCCCATCATTTCATGTTTTGCAAGATCAGCCGCATGTTCGATCTCATGCATTTTTTTCATTTGATCTTCAATTGTTTCTGCACTGAAATTCATGATCGTTTCATATAATAACTCTGCTGCCTGACCTGAAAAATCTGCAAGAACTGATAATGATTTAAAATAATTATAAGTTTTTTCTTTTTTATCTTTTTTCTTATCTTTTCTCTTTAATTCATCTTTTTCTTTCTTTTTATCGTTTTTCATAGTTTTCCTCCACTATTCTGATTAAAATATCCACATAAAAAGTTTTGCCATTAAAAATCCAATCAATCCACAGCCAGGGAATGTTAATACCCAGGTCTGAACCATCTCTTTTACAATTCCCCAATCAACACTGGATAGTCTTTTTGCAGAACCCACACCCATAATAGCTGTTGTTTTCGTGTGAGTCGTACTGACAGGAATTCCAGTAACTGAAGATAATAATATACATCCCGCACCTGCAACATCTGCTGCAAATCCTTGGTAAGTATCAAGTTTTACCATGTCCATTCCAACTGCTTTAATAATTCTGTATCCACCTACTGATGTACCAAGCGCCATCACTAAAGAACAAAGTATCATTAACCAGATTGGGATAGTAAATTCTGTTGCTGTTGAATTTCCCTGAGCAAGGAACATTCCAAGCATAAATACACCCATGAATTTCTGACCATCCTGTGCGCCGTGCATAAATGCCATGGCCGCACCGCCGCCGATCTGCGCTTTTCTAAAAAATTCATTCGTCTTTCTTTTATCCATCTTACCACAAATCAACTCTATTAATTTTACAATGACCCAACCCATAGAAAATCCCAAAAATGTTGATAAAACAAGACCATATAGTACTTTAGTCCATTCACCCAGATTAATACCGGAGATGCTATTCTGTAGTGCAATTGCGGCACCGGATAATCCAGCGATCAATGCATGACTTTCACTAGTGGGTATTCCAAAGACCCAGGCTGCTGTTGCCCAGATTACAATTGCTACCATAGCAGCACAAAGTGCTACAAGAGCTTTTCTGGAATCTCCTTCAAAATTTACCATTTTATAGATTGTCTGTGCTACTGTTGCATTAACAAGCGTCATGACAAACACACCTAAAAAATTAAATACTGCTGCCATTAAAATTGCCGCTTTGGGGTTTATTGCACGAGTCGATACACATGTTGCAATCGCATTTGGTGCATCTGTCCATCCATTTACCAAAATAACCGCTAATGTTAATATTACTGTAATTGCAAGTGCAGGATTTGAAATAAACTGAGATATAAAATCTACTAATCCAATTGACATATTCATTTACCACTTTCATTTTTCATTTTAAATTTTGACCAGAATCATCATACAATAAAGGTAAAATTTCTGCAAGGTGGATGTAAATACTATTTAAAGATTCTATGTAAATTCTATGTAAAATATGTTTATTCTATGTAAATTAATGTGTTTTTATGTGTTTATTTTATATCATAAGTACTTTTATTATTTTTAAACAATGAATAAAAATAGTATGTTTTTTCAACTTTAGTCTTTGGTTTTTACTTAAATTAGTGTATTATATAACTTGATATAAAAACGTGGAGATTAAATTATGAAATACTTTAAAGTCAATAAAATGAAATACTTAAAAATAGGAATGATTTCTTTCTTATCTTTACAAATGCTTCTACAGCAGGGAATTTCTGTAAACGCCGAAATTGATTACAATGCTGAAGCTGAAGCAAGAAAATCACTTACTATTCAGACCAACGAAATAGCAAATTGGCCTCAGGGTCCCTGTGTTGGAGCAGAATCAGCTATTCTTATGGAGGCAACTACCGGTACAATATTATATGCGAAAAACATTGATGAAAAATTATATCCGGCGAGTACTACAAAAATACTTACATGCCTGATTGCTGCGGAGCAGGCTGAAATGAATGAAGTCGTTACTTTTTCAAATGATGCTGTCTTTAGTATTGAGAGTGGCTCTTCAAATATGGGAATGGATGTGGGTGAGCAGATCACCATGGAACAGGCTTTATATGGTGTTCTGGTAGGATCTGCAAATGAAGCTGCAAATGCTGTGGCGGAGCATATAGGTGGATCAGTGTCATCCTTTTCAGAAATAATGAATCAGAAAGCAAAGGATCTCGGTTGTAAGAATTCAAATTTTGTGAATCCCAATGGATTATACAGCGAAGATCATTACACAACTGCTTATGATCTTGCTACCATAGCCAGACACTTTTTTACAAATGATCTTCTCTGTAAAATGTCAAGCACCTCAACTTATGAAATCCCACCAACAGCATCACAGCCTGATGATATTATCATACATTCTAAAAATAAGCTTCTTCCTGACAGAGAATATACCTATGATTATCTGGTAGGAAGTAAAACAGGATTTACATCTGAAGCAAGACAGACGCTGGTGTCATGTGCCAAAAAAGATGGATTGACTCTGATCTGTGTTATTATGAAAGAAGAATCACCAAATCAGTTTACTGATACCGTTTCCTTATTTGATTATGGCTTTAGTAATTTTACAAAGATGACAGTTTCCGATTATGAAACTGATTATAATGTAAGCAGTACTGATTTTTTTAAGGTCGAGAATAATTCCTTTGGAAATTCCTCATCTATATTGAACATAGATGAAGACGCCTATGTAGTTCTTCCAAATTCAGTTACTTTTGATGAAGTTCAGTCAGAATTGGTTTATCAGGAAGATGATTCTGATTCAGTTGCTACCATTCAGTATACTTACCAGAATATTCCTATTGGAAGTGCTGATGTTACAATGTCTTCTCCAACAGAACCCGTTGTTGAAAAACCTTTGGCTCCTTCCATTACACAGGAAAGTGAAATTTTGCCTGAAGAGAATATACTATTTATCAATGTAACTAAAATATTATTTATCATAATTGGTGTATCCGGAATTCTAATTTCTATTTTTGTGATTCATTCACTGATCAATAACTATAATTTTTCAAAGAGTCGTAAAATAAAAAGAAAATCCAAGCCTTATATTTCTTCTAAATTTGAAAATTTTGATTTTTAATGTATAGCGGTTTTAAAAGGTTCTAAAATAAATGTTGGGGTGTATGATTTTTCAATCATACACCCCAACATTTATTTTAAAACCATATAGATTATTTTTACAATTATAGTTCTGTTGTTTCTTCCGGAATATCTTCCATTGCATCTTCCATATTATCAAATTCCTGTCTTCCATCAGAAACTCTTTCTCTTACTTTCGCAATCTGAGCGACTTTGATTCCATCATCAAGATTGATCATTTTCACTCCTGAAGTAATTCTTCCAAGAACAGAAATATCTTCCATTCTTAACTGTATCAAAATCCCTTCTGAGGTGATCATCATAATTTCATGATGGTCATTTACTGCTTTTACTCCAATTACAAATCCGGTCTTATCTGTTATTTTATAACATTTTACACCTTTACCGCCTCTTTTTTGAACACTAAATTCATTTAAATAAGTTCTTTTACCCATTCCGTTTTCAGAAACGATCAAAAGAGAGTCTCCCTGATGTTCAAGCTGCATTCCAATAATTTCATCACCATCCGAAAGATTCATTCCTATCACACCCATAGAGGTTCTTCCAGTCGGTCTGACATCTGTTTCCTTAAATCTGATACACATTCCCTGTCTTGTAACCAGGAAAATATGATCATTTTTATCAGTCACTTTTACTTCAATTAGTTCATCTTCTTCTTTCAGGCTAATTGCAGCAAGTCCTTTTTTTCTAACATTACTATATTCAAGAATAGAGGTTTTTTTAACAATACCATTTCTTGTAACCATAAAAAGATTCTTATCTTCTTCGTAATCTTTGATTGGTATGATCGCTGAAATTTTTTCTCCAGGATTCAGTTGAAGAAGATTAATGATTGCTACCCCTCTTGCTGTTCTGCTGGATTCCGGAATCTCATATGCTTTTAAACGATACACCCTTCCAAAATTTGTAAAGAACATGATGTAATGATGTGTTGAAGTCATTAGAAGATCTTCTATAAAATCATCTTCTATAGTCTGCATTCCTTTGATTCCTCTTCCTCCACGATGCTGACTTCTAAAATTATCAACAGTCATCCTTTTTATATATCCAAGTCTTGTCATCGCAAGAATTGTATTATCTTTTGGAATTAGATCTTCCATTGATATATCATATTCATCATATCCTATTGATGTTTTTCTTTCATCTCCGTATTTTTCTGATATTAAAATAATTTCTTCACGAATCACAGCTAATAAAAGTTTTTCATCTCCTAAAATTGCTTTCAATTCAGCAATTTTTTTCATAAGCTCCTGGTGCTCATTTTCAAGCTTTTCACTTTCTAGACCTGTTAATGCACGAAGTCTCATGTCGGCAATTGCCTGTGCCTGGACATCACTTAGACCAAATCTCTCGATCAGTCTTTCTTTTGCTTCCGCTGTAGTACGACTGGATCTCATGATCTTAATGACTTCATCTATATGATCTAACGCAATTAACAATCCCTGTAAAATATGGTCTCTTTCTTCTGCTTTATTTAAATCATATTTTATTCTTCTTGTAACAACTTCTTTCTGATGATTCAGATAATGAACAAGCATCTCATGAATATTCATGACTCTTGGCTCATTATTGACTAGTGCAAGATTAATTACACCAAATGTATCCTGCAACTGTGTATGCTTATATAAAAGATTCAGCATAATATTTGCATTTACATCTTTTCTAAGTTCAATAACGATCCTCATTCCATCGCGGTCAGATTCATCTCTAAGATCAGTAATACCATCAATTTTTTTATCTCTTACAAGTTCCGCAATTTTTTCGATCATTCTTGCTTTATTAACCATGTAAGGAAGTTCTGTAACAACAATACGGCTTTTGCCGTTTGCCATCATTTCAATATCCGTTACACCTCTGACTCTGATTTTTCCTCTTCCAGTACGATATGCCTGATCAATTCCTGCTGTACCAAGGATAACTCCTCCAGTTGGAAAATCAGGTCCTTTTATTACTTCAAGTAATTCTTCAATATCTGTATCTCTGTCATTTTCTACCTGGTTATCAATCATTTTAACAACAGCAGAAATGACCTCTCTCAGATTATGAGGAGGGATATTTGTTGCCATACCAACTGCGATACCAGTAGTTCCATTTACAAGTAAATTAGGGTACTTACTTGGAAGAACTGATGGTTCTCTTTCTGTCTCGTCAAAGTTAGGTGCGAAATCAACAGTATCTTTATTAATATCAGCAAGCATTTCCATAGAAATTTTTGATAACCTTGCTTCTGTATATCTCATAGCAGCTGCGCCATCTCCATCTACAGAACCAAAATTTCCATGTCCATCAACAAGTGGATATCTTGTAGACCATGGCTGAGCCATATTTACAAGTGCACCATAAATAGAACTATCTCCATGAGGATGATATTTACCCATGGTATCACCAACGATACGTGCACATTTTCTATGTGGTTTATCCGGTCCATTATTTAATTCGATCATTGAAAATAATACTCTTCTCTGAACCGGTTTTAATCCATCCCTTACATCCGGAAGCGCTCTTGATGCAATAACACTCATCGCATAATCTATATAGGAGGTTTCCATGGTTTTCTTTAGGTCAATTTCATGTATCTTATCAAAGATATTGTCTTCCATTTTTTTCTCCTTTTATATATCCAGATTCTTAACATATTTCGCATTTTCTTCAATAAACTCACGTCTAGGTTCTACTTTATCACCCATAAGTGTTGTGAATGTAAGGTCTATTTCAGATTCTGCTTCTTCATCAATTGTTACTCTTAATAAAACTCGTCTTTCTGGATCCATGGTCGTTTCCCAAAGCTGTTCTGCATCCATTTCACCAAGACCTTTATAACGCTGAATTTTGTTATTTTGGTCTCTTCCAATTTCAACAAGTATCTTATTTAATTCATCATCATTGTATGCATACCATACTTTTTTATTTTTTTCCAACTTATATAGAGGTGGCTGTGCAAGATATACATAACCATCCTTTATTAATTCAGGCATGAAACGATATAGAAATGTTAATAAAAGCGTACTGATGTGAGCTCCATCTACGTCCGCATCTGTCATTATGATTATTTTATGATATCTTAATTTTGAAATATCAAAATCATCATGGATTCCTGTACCAAATGCAGTTATCATTGCTTTTATTTCTGCGTTTCCATATATTTTATCAAGTCTCGCTTTTTCAACATTTAATATTTTTCCACGCAAAGGAAGTATCGCCTGTGTTGCCCTGCTTCGTGCAGTTTTTGCACTTCCACCAGCCGAATCACCTTCGACAATATAAATTTCACAATTTTTAGGATCTTTATCTGAACAATCTGCCAGTTTTCCAGGTAAAGCCATTCCTTCTAATGCTGTTTTTCTTCTTGTTAGGTCTCTTGCTTTTCTGGCTGCATCTCTTGCTCTTTGAGCAAGGATAGATTTTTCACATATTAATTTTGCAATAACAGGATTTTGTTCTAAAAAGTAAGTAAGCTGTTCACTTACAATACTATCAACCGCTCCTCTTGCTTCTGAATTTCCAAGCTTTTGCTTTGTCTGTCCTTCAAACTGAGGATCTTCGATCTTAATACTTACAATTGCTGTTAATCCTTCTCTGATATCTTCCCCTGAAAGATTTGATTCAGATTCTTTTAATAATTTGGAGTTTCTTGAATAATCATTAAATGTTTTTGTAATTGCATTTCTAAAACCTGTCAGATGTGTACCACCTTCAGGTGTATTAATATTGTTTACAAAACTATAAGAACTTTCCGTATAAGAATCATTATGCTGCATCGCTACTTCAACATATACATTATCCTTATTTCCTTCAAAATACATAATATTATCATACAAAGGTGTTTTACTTTTATTTAAATAACTTACAAATTCTTTGATTCCACCTTCGTAGTGAAATTCTTTTAAATTTATTTTTCCTTCTCTTTTATCTTCAAGAGAAATTTTTAAACTTTTTGTTAAAAATGCCATTTCACGAAGTCTCTGTTTTAATATATCAAAATCATAAACAGTTTCTTCAAAAATAGTATCATCCGGTAAGAAAGTAACTTTTGTACCTGTTTTTCCTTCTTCACAAGATCCAACCACTTTTAAAGGATAAACAACATTTCCTTTTTCATATCTTTGTTTATATATTTTTTCTTCCTGATATATTTCGACTTCAAGATAATTAGAGAGTGCATTTACTACAGAAGCACCTACACCATGAAGACCTCCTGAAACTTTGTATCCTCCACCTCCAAATTTACCACCAGCATGTAAAATTGTAAAAACTACTTCTACTGCGGGAATACCTGCTTTATGATTAATTCCTACCGGAATTCCTCTTCCGTTATCAATTACCGTAATTGAGTTATCTTCATTAATCATAACCTGAATATTATCACAATATCCTGCTAATGCCTCATCAATTGCATTATCAACAATTTCATATACCAAATGATGTAATCCTCTGATGGATGTGCTACCTATATACATTCCGGGTCTTTTTCTTACTGCTTCAAGACCTTCTAAAATCTGTATTTGATCTGCTCCATATTCAGTGCTCATGTTAAGCCTCCTAAATCTATCAATAAAAATCAGTTATCATTTACAATACTTCCATTAAATACCTGGAATATTTTATTAATTTCAAATCTATTATTTACAAATTCATCTAAACCAGTACAGGTGATAATTGTCTGTATATCCCTGATATGATTTAATAAATAATTTTGTCTGTTACTGTCAAGTTCTGATAGTACATCATCTAATAGTAAAACAGGTGTATCCTTAACTGTTCTTTTTACCAATTCAATTTCAGCAAGCTTTAATGACAATGCCGCTGTTCTCTGCTGACCCTGTGAACCAAATTTTCTTACATCATTCCCATTAATAATAAATGTAAAATCATCTCTGTGTGGTCCAACTGAAGTCTGTTTTAACTTTATATCCTTATATTGATTCATTTTAAGTTTATTTTCGTACTGATCCTCTAAAACATCTGGTTCATACTGAATCATAAGATTTTCAACATTACCTGTCAGCTTAAAATGAATTTCTTTAATGATTTCATTTAACTGGTTTATAAATTTTCTTCTTCTTTCAATAATCTGGCTTCCATAAGAAACTAATTGTGAATCCCAGATAGAAAGAGTATCTCCTAAATCAGGATTGATATATAAATCTTTGATCAGCTTGTTTCTTTGATTTACAATTTTATTGTAATTATTTAAATTATAAAGATAAAACTGATCAAGCTGGCATAACTCCATATCAATAAATCTTCTTCTTTCAGAAGGTCCGTTTTTTATAATTCCAAGATCTTCCGGTGAAAATAGAACAACATTTAATAATCCTAGAAGTTCTGCTGCTTTTTTTATTTTCTGGTTATTAATAGCAATTCCTTTAGATTTACTGCTACGAAGATGCATATCAATTTTTTCTTCCATATCATCTTTAAAAATCAAAGTCCTGATATGGGCTTCTTCTTCTCCAAAACAGATCATTTCTTTATCTTTGCTGTTCTTATGAGATTTTGTTGTTGCACAAAGGTAAATAGCTTCTAAAATATTAGTTTTTCCCTGTGCATTCAATCCATACAAAATATTGGTACCACTGCTGAAATCTATCTTCAAATCTCTATAATTTCTAAAATTCTGAAGTTCTAATGATTTAATAATCATGTTACACCTTATCTCTTTTTCATTTCACTATTTTAATCATATGATTATCAAATTCTATTATATCACCATCAAAAAGTTTTTTTCCTCTTTGTGTTTCAAAATTTTTATTTACTTTCACCATACCATCCTGAATAGCAAATTTTGCATCTACACCAGATTCAGATAAACCGGCTGCTTTTAATGCCTGACCCAGTTTAATATAATCATCTCTTAACTTAATTTCTATCATAAGAACTCCTTAATCAGAATTATTTAATTAATCAACAGTCGTAAAATTAACAGGAAGAATTAAATATACATATTTTTCTTCATCATCCCTAATAAAACATGGTGCTTTTGGATTTACAAAATATAAATCTACTTCTTCATCCTCAATAACTTTTAAAGCATCTATTAAAAATTTTGGATTAAAACCAATCATAAGATCTTTTCCCTGTTTTTTTATATCAATTTCTTCATTCATGCTTCCAACTGTAGAATTAATTTTTAACTCCATAAAAACATCACCTATATTTATGATAATAGGTTTTTTATCTCCTTCTTTTACAAGAAGTGTAGCTCTGTCTATACAATTCAAGAATTCTTTTTTATTTATTTTTACCTTGGTTTCATAATCATGCATAAGCATCTGATCAATTTTAAAATATTCTCCTTCGATCAGTCTTGATACAACAACAGTCTGATCAAATTCAAATACAATATGCTTATCGGTAAAAAAGATATTTACATCTTTTTCTGTTTCTCCAGATAAAATCTTACTAATTTCATTTAATGTCTTTCCTGGTACAATTACTTTTTTGCTTTCATAAGTATTTTTAAGTTTTATTTTTCTTATAGAAATTCTATGTCCATCAAGAGAAACAACTTTTAATTCATCCTGATTTATTTCAAATAATTCTCCAGTCATGATTTTATTATTGTCATTATCTGCAATTGAAAAAATAGTCTGTCTGATTACTTCTTTTAATGTGAACTGAGAAATGACAAGTGAATCATTTTTTTCTATTGATGGGAGATAAGAAAAGTCATCTCCTTTTTTTCCAATAATATTGAATTTTGATTTTTCACAGGTAATCTTCGTTTTCAGATCCTGATCTGTTTCTATCGTGATTGTACTGTCAGGTAATTTCCTAACTATTTCCAACAGTATTTTTGCATCAAGTGCAATCATTCCTTTTTCTTCTATGGTTCCTTCTATTGTTGTTTCAATTCCAAGTTCCATATCATTAGCAGTCAGTTTTATATTATTATTTGTTGCATCAATCAAGATGCACTCAAGAATTGACATAGTCGTTTTATTTGGAACGGCTTTGGATACTGTCTGAACTCCATTTAATAAATTAGCTTTAGAACAAATGATTTTCATAATGTTTAAAACTCCCTTCAAAAAATTTTTTTAAAATAGAATCTTGAACTGTTATTAATATATAAATAATTCAGTAATCATAATAATAAGGGATGTGGAAATGTTAAGAAGTGGTAAAACCCTTTATTTTACCGAAAAAAACAAAAGAAAATCTTGTTCAAACCAGAAGAAAAAAACATGGAAAAGATATGGTTTTTAAACATGACACTTTCTTTTGATTTTTCTTAGAGAATCGTAAAAAATAATTCAACATGACAAAAACATTTTATTAACATATAAATGTTAAAAAATCATGAAGGAATGATTTTCTTTTTAATGATATCAATCTTATTTTTTAGATCATCATTATTTTTTATTTCTTCAGATACTTTATTTACTCCATGAAGAACAGTAGAATGATCCTTTTTTCCAAGTATTTTACCTATATTTTTTAAGGAAGTATCTGTCAGCTCTCGGCATAGGAACATAACGATCTGCCTTGGTAGCATAAATTCAGAGTTTCTTTTAGTTGATGTGATATCTTCCTTATTAACACCAAAATGTTCAGAAACAACTTCTATTATAAATGAAGGAGTAATTTCTTTAGGTTTATCAGGATATATAATATCTTTTAATGCATCTTCAGCAAGAGATAAATTTAATTCCCTGTTATACAGTTTTGAAAATGCAATGACCTTATTAAATGCGCCTTCTAGTTCTCTGATATTTGATTTTATATTAGTTGCAATATACTGAATGATTTCATCATCTATCTTTTTTTCATAGATTTCAGAATTTTTACGAAGAATAGCCATTCTTGTTTCATAGTCAGGAGCACCAATATCAGCAATTAGTCCCCATTCGAATCTTGATCGAAATCTTTCATCTAAAATTTCCATTTCTTTTGGAGGTTTATCAGAAGAAAGTACAATTTGTTTACCAGCTGAATGTAATACATTAAATGTATGGAAAAATTCTTCCTGGGTACTTTCTTTTCCAATAATAAATTGAATATCATCGATCATAAGAACATCTACTGTTCTATATTTTTCGCGAAGTTTTGTCATTGCAGCACTATTACCGCTTCGAATGGATTCAATTACTTCATTAGTAAATGCTTCAGAAGTAACATATATGACTTTCATATTAGAATTTTGTTCTAATATAAAATGTCCTATAGAATGCATTAAATGGGTCTTTCCAAGACCAGCTCCACCATATAGATATAGAGGATTGTAGGCTTCTCCTGGTGATTCAGCAACTGCAAGAGATGCAGAATGTGCAAAAGTATTATTTTTCCCCACAACAAAAGTATCAAATTTATATTTAGGATTTAAATTTGCGTTTTCATAATTAATATTATATACAATTGGTTTCTGGGATAATGAGGATTCTCCTGATATGGATCCAGATAAATCAGCATCTTTCTCTAAAATAAAGGAAATATCATAATTATGATTCATCATTTCAGTCACAGTCACTTGAAAATAACTCTTATATTTATTGGAAATATAATTTAAAGCATGTGCCTGATCCGAAGGTATTAAGATTGTAACTGTATCATTTTCAACATTATGTAATCTTAAAGGAGAAACCCATGTATTATAAGAAATGTCAGATAAATCGTACTCTAGACGAAGAGTATCTTTTATATTGTCCCACTTTTCTTTTATGATGTTAAAATCTTCCATTTCAATTCTCCTTAAATAAAAATATCTCTACTATATATTAAACTAATTAAATCAAAATATCAAATGTTAATTAGGTTGGTCATCCTCTTTTAAACAAAAGATATTTATTTTAGTAAGAGATATTAATATTACGGTATTGATATTATGTAATATATGTGGAAAAAGTTAAAAATCATATTCACATTTTAACCATCGAAATTATGGATAATAAAGTAAAATATATGAAAAAAATAAACATGATAAATATTGTTATAAACAAGTTTTACACATAATGTGGAAAGTATTATGTAAATTTTTTTCTTGTTAATGATTGATTTTGGTATCAATAAAATATATTATTTTATTTTCATTATTATAATAGTGTTATTTTATTTATCTACATCTAGTAATGAAAAATGAATAACTTCTATATATAGAATAACTGTTAAATATAAAAAAGAATTCATTTTTTATTTATAATTTAATGAAAGGAATGGACTTGACGATACCTGATTATTTATATATAATCGTAATGATATTTTCAAACACAGGGCTATTTCTGTCCAAAATAAAAAATTCGTTTACCTTATATAATAGATATTGGGTATTATGTATTAAGAAGAGGAGGTGCATACAGTATGAAAATGACATTTCAGCCTAAAAAGAGATCAAGATCAAAAGTACACGGATTCAGAGCAAGAATGAGTACTCCAGGAGGAAGAAAAGTATTAGCTTCCAGAAGAGCTAAAGGAAGAAAACAGTTATCAGCATAGGCCGCAATTTTGTGGCCTTTTTTTCTCTGATATTTATTAAGGAGAATATGAATGCGTTTTTCACAGTCATTAAAGAGCAATCATGATTTTAAAGTTGTTTATAACAATGGAAAATCATATGCTAACAAATATTTAGTTATGTATGTGTTTGAAAATAATAGTAATGAGAACAGATTAGGTATTTCTGTTAGCAAAAAAGTTGGAAACAGTGTTGTAAGACACAGAATAACACGATTGATTCGGGAAAGTTACAGACTACATGAAAATATATTTAATAGTGGTTTAGATATAGTAGTCATTGCAAGAAATTCAGCAGCTTCAGTAGGTTATTTTGAGATTGAAAGTGCTTTATTACATCTTGCCAAACTTCATGGTGTCATTAAGATTTTTTTTAATTAGAAATGATTCAGAGTATATTATATTTCTAATATAATATATGAATGGAAAATTATGAAAAGAATACTTATATTATTCATTCAATTTTATAGAAAATATTTATCTCCATTAAAATCAACAAAATGTCCTTATTATCCAAGCTGTTCAGAGTATGCTTTGGAGGCTGTGCAAAAGTATGGTTTTTTTAAAGGCGGTTTGTTGATGACGTGGAGAATTTTAAGATGTAATCCTTTTTCAAAAGGAGGATATGATCCTGTTCCATAAGGGGTTTTACTAGGAGGAAATGAAATGTCTGGAATTTTATTGACAAAAGATACAACATTTATTATTGGACCTGTAGCAGAAATATTGGGTTTGATTATGAATGCCATTTTTAATTTTCTAAATTTGATTGGTATTCCAAATGTAGGACTGGCAATTATTTTATTTACAATTGTAATTTATTTATTATTAATGCCTCTTACAATTAAACAGCAGAAATTTTCAAAATTGTCTGCTAAAATGAATCCTGAAATTCAGGCAATCCAGGCAAAATACAAAAATAAAAAAGATAATAACTCGATGGTTGCCATGAATGAGGAAACAAAAGAAGTATATGCTAAATATGGTGTTTCACCAACAGGAAGTTGTCTTCAGTTATTGATCCAGATGCCAATTTTATTTGCATTATATCGTGTAATTTATAATATGCCGGCATATGTTACAACGATGAAGAATGCATTTTTTCCGCTTGTTGATAACCTGATTTCACAAAACGGAAGTGTTGATTTTATTAAAACATTCAAAAATGCAAATATGTTTACAAAACATTTTGAAAATGAATTATTTGTATCAGGAAATACTGAGTATATTCAAAATACATTTATAGATGTTTTAAATAAGGCTTCTACTACTGAATGGAATAGTATCGGTGATAAATTTAGTGTTTTATCTTCAGATGTAACAAATACTCTGACAAAATTAAATGAGTATAATAATTTTTTAGGAATGAATATGGCTGATTCTCCATCTTTTATGATGAAAGAAGCTTTTACAAATGGTTCCTTTCTAATGGTTGTTGCAGCGTTCATAGTTCCTTTACTTGCTGCTCTTACACAATGGCTGAATGTAAAATTAATGCCACAGGCTGATGCAAATGCAAATCCTGATAATCCAATGGCTTCTTCTATGAAAACAATGAACACTGTAATGCCACTTATGTCAGCATTTTTCTGTTTTACACTTCCTACAGGTCTGGGATTATACTGGGTAGCAGGTGCTGTGGTAAGAAGTATTCAGCAGATTGCAATTAATAAACATATCGATAAAATGGATATTAATGAGTTGATCAAGAAAAATATTGAGAAAAATAATAAAAAGCCAAAGAAAGTAAGTGTACTGTCACAGAGTCTGGCAAGTAATGCAAAAATATCCACAAAAACTTCAGGATCTGAAAAATCACTTTCTCAGGAAGAAAAAGATGCAGCTTTAAAGAAAGCATCTGAATATTACAATAGTAATAATGTTGATTCAAATAGTATTGCTGCCAAAGCAAACATGGTAAGAAAATTTAACGAGAAAAACAATAAATAGGGGGTATAGAAATGGATTACATTGAAATATCTGCAAAAACTGTAAATGATGCAATGATAGAAGCATGTCAGAAACTTGGTATTACAAGCGATAAACTTGAGTATGAAATAATAGAAGAAGGTTCTGCAGGGTTTTTAGGATTTAATTCAAAAAAAGCCGTAATCAGAGCAAAAGAAAAAATAGTAGTTCAGTCATTAGAAGAAAAAGCGAAAAAATTTCTTGATGAAGTATTTGCTGCAATGAATTTAACAGTTTTAACAGAACTCGTATTTGATAAAAGTGAAAATACTCTGGATGTTAATCTTAGTGGTGAAGAAATGGGTGTATTGATTGGTAAAAGAGGGCAAACACTTGATTCACTTCAATATTTAGTTTCACTTGTAGTGAATAAAGAAAGTGAAGATTATATTAGAGTAAAAGTTGATACAGAGAATTATAGAAAGAGAAGAAAAGATACACTTGAAAATCTTGCTAAAAATATTTCTTATAAAGTAAAGAGATCAAAGAGATCTGTTTCTTTGGAACCAATGAATCCTTATGAGAGAAGAATTATTCATTCAGCTCTCCAAAATGATAAATATGTTACAACTCATAGTGAAGGTGAAGAACCATTTAGAAGAGTTGTTATTTCTTTAAAAAGATAATTTATTAATTGTTTTTTTGAGGGTGGATATAGAAGTATTTCTATCCATCCTCTTTTTTAGGAGTAGATATGAAAAGTGATACAATCGCAGCAATTGCTACTGCTCTTTCCAATTCTGGAATTGGAATTGTAAGAGTGAGTGGAGATGAATCCATTTCTGTTGTAAATAAAATATTTAAAAATAAAAAAAATCAGAGTAATTTAGAGAATGTTAAATCTCATACGATTCACTATGGTTTTATTTATGACGGAAATGAATTGATCGATGAAGTTTTAGTTATGATCATGAAGGGACCAAAAAGTTACACAGCGGAGAATACAGTTGAAATTAATTGCCATGGTGGTGTACACGTGGTAAAAAAAGTTCTGGAAACGGTTATAAAAAATGGAGCAAGAATTGCACAACCTGGTGAGTTTACAAAAAGAGCTTTTTTAAATGGCAGAATAGACTTATCAAAAGCTGAAGCAGTTTCAGAAATTATTCATGCAAAAAATGATTATGCTCTAAAAAGTTCTGTGAATCAGTTAAAAGGATACATTAGTGATCAGATCATTGAAATAAGACAGTCTATTTTGTATGAAATTGCTTTTATAGAGTCTGCATTAGATGATCCTGAACACATTTCATTAGAGGGGTATTCTGAAAGATTAAATAATATTATTAAAGATCTGGTAAATAAACTAACAAAATTAATTCAGTCTGGAAATAATGGTAAAGTTTTAAAAGAAGGTATTAATACTGTTATAGTAGGCAAACCAAATGCGGGAAAATCATCTTTATTGAATAGACTGGTAGGTGAAGAAAGAGCAATTGTAACGAATATTGCAGGTACCACCAGAGACACAATTGAAGAGACTATTCATATTAATGGAATACAGTTGAATTTAATTGATACTGCAGGAATTTGTGATGCTGATAATGAAGTAGAAAAGATTGGTATTGATAAAGCAATAAAATATGCGCAGGAATCAGATTTTATTATTTATGTGGTAGATTCTTCTGTTCCATTGGATCATGATGAAGAAGATATTATAAAAATTGTATCAAAAAAGAAAAAAGTTATTTTATGGAATAAAACAGATTTAGAACCTGCATTAAATGAGGAAGAATTTATTAAAAAGGTAAAAGATCTGATAGATGAAGATGTTTCTGGTATGCTGATCAGAACTTCGACAGTGAATCGATTTGGTTTGGACGAACTTGAAAAGTATATAGAAATGATGTTTTTTAATGGACACATTAATTATAACGATGAAGTTTATATTACAAATTTGAGACAGATCGAAGCATTAAATGATACAGTTGAAAGTTTAGGACAGGTATTGATAAGTATATCTGATCAAATGCCGGAAGATTTTTATTCTATTGATTTAATGAGTGCATATACATCACTGGGAATGATAATTGGTGAAGAAGTAGGTGAAGATCTGGTAAATGAGATCTTTTCAAAATTTTGTATGGGCAAATAATGAAAGTTGGAAATGGTTATGACAAACAGAGTTGAGAATGTAGACGTATGTGTTATTGGGGCAGGTCACGCAGGTTGTGAAGCTGCACTTGCATGTGCGAGAAAAGGATTAGAAACTGTTATATTTACAGTAAACATTGAAAGTATTGCATTAATGCCATGTAATCCCAACATAGGTGGAACTTCAAAAGGTCATTTAGTTAGAGAATTGGATGCACTTGGTGGAGAGATGGGGAAAAACATAGATCGTACTTTTATACAGTCTAAAATGTTAAATACATCAAAAGGACCTGCTGTTTTTTCCTTGAGAGCTCAGGCTGATAAAGCAGAATATTCTAAATCAATGAGAATGGTTTTGCAGAATCAGGATCATCTTACAATAAAACAGGCTGAAGTAACACAGATATTAAGCACTGTAAATGATGAGGGAAAAAGAATTATTACAGGAGTTAGAATAAATACTGGTATTGAGTATTTGTGTAAAGCAGTGATTCTTTGTACAGGGACCTATTTAAAGGCCAGGTGTCTTTGTGGGGAATCTATCACACATACCGGGCCTAATGGACTGCAGGCAGCAAATTCACTAACAGACTCACTTCTGGATCTTGGTATCAGGATAAGACGTTTTAAAACGGGTACTCCAGCCAGACTGGATGGTAAAACAATTGATTTTACTAAAATGGAGGAACAAAAAGGTGATGAAAGAATTGTACCTTTTTCATTTTCAACGGATCCTGAGATGATTCAGAAGGATCAGATTTCATGTTATCTGACATATACGAACGAAGAGACTCATAATATAATAAATAATAATTTAGGAAGATCACCTTTATATTCAGGTGTAATAGAAGGAACAGGACCAAGGTACTGCCCTTCTATTGAAGATAAAGTTGTTAAGTTTGCAGAAAAGAATAAGCATCAGGTTTTTTTAGAACCGGAAGGAATTAGTACAAATGAATGGTATGTAGGGGGTATGTCTTCTTCTCTGCCAGAAGACGTACAGATTTTAATGTACAGGTCAGTTCCAGGTCTCGAAAAATGTAATATAGTAAGAAATGCTTATGCAATTGAGTATGACTGTATTGATGCAACACAGTTATATCCATCACTTGAATTCAGAGAAATAGGTGGCTTATTTAGTGCAGGTCAGTTCAATGGGAGCAGTGGGTATGAAGAGGCTGCTGCACAGGGACTTGTAGCGGGAATCAATGCTGCTGAATCGATATTGAAAGAAGATTATCTGGTCTTAGACAGATCAGATGCATATATTGGTGTTCTGATTGATGATCTTGTAACAAAAGAAACGACAGAACCTTATAGAATGATGACTTCAAGGGCAGAATACAGACTTCTTCTCAGACAGGATAATGCAGATTTAAGACTTCGCAAGTATGGATATGAACACGGTCTGGTAAGCAGGTCAGAATACGATTATGTTATTTATAAAGAAGAAGCAATCAAAAAGGAAGTTGAGAGATTAAAAAGTATTTCAGTTGGAGCAAATAAAGAAATACAGGAATTTTTAGCTTCCAAAGGTAGTTCTTCTCTGAAGACTGCAGCAAGTCTTGCTGAATTGATATGCAGACCTGAGCTTTCCTATGAAATACTATCACCAATAGACCCTTCAAGAGAAAACATATTGTCTGAGGATATTTTAGAACAGGTCAATATTAATATCAAATATGAAGGATATATGAAACGTCAGTTAAAACAGGTAGAACAATTTAAAAAAATGGAACATAAGAAAATACCGGAATCATTGGATTATAATAATATTCAGAGTCTACGTAAAGAGGCAAGACAGAAACTAATTATTCATAAACCTGTTTCTGTAGGGCAGGCTTCCAGAATTTCCGGTGTTTCACCTGCGGATATTTCTGTATTATTGATTTATATTGAGAGTATGAAGAAGAGTGATGAAAGATAAGGTGATTATTTGTTAGATAATAAAAAAGAGCTACTGTATGAAGGTATGCGTAATATAGGTATTGAGTTAAGTTCTGATCAGTTTGAGCAGTTCAATAATTACTATAATCTTATGATAGAAAAAAATAAGGTTATGAATCTAACTGCAATTACAGATTATGAAGATGTTGTGATAAAACACTTTGTAGACAGTGTTTCAATTGTTAAAGTTATGGATATGAGTAAAATTAATTCTTTGATCGATATTGGTACAGGTGCAGGTTTTCCAGGATTGCCTATAAAAATTGTTTTTCCACACATTCAGGTTGTTCTGCTTGATTCATTGAATAAAAGAATTAATTTTTTGAATGAAGTAATAGATAGTTTAACACTTCAACGTGTTAATACATTACATGCAAGAGCTGAAGATTATTCTCGTGATGATAAGTATCGTGAGCAATTTGATATTTGTGTATCCAGAGCTGTAGCGAATTTATCTACTTTATCTGAATACTGCCTTCCTTATGTTAAAGTAGGAGGATGTTTTGTATCTTTTAAATCCGAAAAAGGGAATGATGAAGTGATGACAGCACAAAAGGGAATTAAGCTGTTAGGTGGAAAAATAAAGAACCAGACAGAATTTACTCTGCCTGGTTCTGATATTCATAGAAATTTAATTGTTATCGAAAAAATAAAATCAACGCCACCCTTCTATCCCAGAAAAGCTGGAATTCCTTCAAAAGAGCCTCTTTGATCAGTGAATAAAGTCAGATAAAATTTTAATAAATTCCTTGGGTTCTTCTATATGAGGAAAATGTTTTGTATTTTGTATGGTAAAGGATTCAATGGAACTATTATAGTATTCATAGTTATTAACAATGGTATCTATATTTAACTCTTCTTTTCCACATATTAAATAGATACTATTGTTAATTTCTTTTAGAGCATGAATAATATTTGCATTTGTATATTTTGCAAGAAAGCTGGATATCGCATATTTTGAAGCACTTTTATCTAATCTCGATGATTCTAAATAAGCTTCTATAAGATCATCACTAATGAGTAAAGAATTATGAACATATTTTTCTTTAAAATCCATTTCTATATTGCTTCTTGTAGTAAGAAGATTAAATATAAAAGTTCCAATAATTGGTGAGTCAAGGATTAATTTTAAAAGTTTTGAATAGCGTGAAGGTATCATATTAGAATTAAACAAACTTTCAGGATTAATACCAACAATTCTGTTTACAACTTCAGGATTGTTATGACACGTCATGATAGCAATTGGAAAAGCATGTCCGGTCGCAATGATATCTGTTTTTCTTCCAATTATCTTTTTAATAAAGTCATTAATCAATTGTACATATAGGTAGTTGGTATAAGTTAAATTTGGCTTATCAGATAAGCCATATCCTAAAAGGTCGATGGCATAGACTTCATTTGTTTTTGATAAGGTATTGATTATGGCATTAAATTCATATTGTGAGCTTCCAGGTATCAGATCATGAATTAATAAAATAGGAGAACCATTTCCTTTTTTTATAAAGCGTATTTTTCCAAATCTCCATTCATAATACTGGTTATCCTGATTATTGAGCCTGTTACTAAATAAAGATACTGTTTCCATAACTTTGTTAATAACATGTATCGTTATACCAACAAAAGAAATGAAAATAATTGAATTTTTTATTTTATTTTTCATTTATGATCCACACCCTTTTTTGTCTGCATGCTGCAGAGTTTATTTTAAAACACAATAGTTTCTATTCTAAAAAACTTTATGGTTTATATTGTTATTATAATAAAATAATCCTGTAGTTACAATTCAAATTTAAAAATTAATATTTTATTAGGAAGTAATTTTTTTCTTTCCATATTGATGTAAATAATATATTATTTATATAAGTATGCTTTAATGGAGATAAATAGTGGAAAAAAGATTGAAGAACAGAAGTGTTGATGATAATCGAAGTATTCTTTTACTAAAAGAAATGATAAAGGAAAAGAAGCTTACGATAGATGAAATGAAAAGAAATCTTGAAAATTATTCTAATTTAATTGATGAGATAAATCATTATTTAGAGTCTGTAAAAACAAAAAGGGAGACGGATAGTTATGAGGTGTTTTCACCCAGACATTCCTATTCTACTGATCCGATATTTATTGATCAGAAATTAAATGAATTAGAAGAAATTAAAACAAAGAAGAATAATTTGGAACAGTCTTTATTTCAAGTGGACGATGAGCGCAAGAAACTTCAATTGATACTTAAAGGGATTCCAGTAAGTAATAAAAATAAAGATGATTATATTTCTAATGCATTGGTATTACAAGATGTTGAGAGACAAAGAATTGCCAGAGATTTGCATGATCACACTATACAGGACTTGACAATGTTGATTCACAAAGTGGATCTTACAACAAAGCACATTGATCACGATATTAATTGTGCAAAACTTGAGATATATCAATTAATCCCTACCATTAAAAAGATTATTGATGATATGCGTGATATTGTTTTTAATTTAAGACCAATGCAGATTGATGATCTTGGATTAAAAGGTGCATTGACACAATTATTGGATTCAATTGAGATGAATTCACAGATGAAAGTTACTTATAAAATTGATGATGTTAGTTTTTTAGACCAGTCAGTAGCATTGTCATTATTTCAGGTCATACAGGAATTTTGTGCAAATGCAGTTAAGCATTCAAAAGGGAGCATGCTTGATATTCTGATTCGTTCTGAAAAGAATATATTAACCGTTCAAATTGAAGATAATGGAATGGGTTATCATGAAAATGAAATAGGAAATAAGGACAGACATTTTGGTTTACAGATTGCAAAGGAACGTCTGCAATTAGTAAAAGGCACTTTGGATATTAATTCATCTTTAAATAAGGGTACAAAGATTAAGATTACTATTCCAATAAAATGATTTTGAAAGGGGAAGTATATGAGTATTAATATAGTGATTGCAGATGATCATGCAATGATGAGGGAAGGAATCAAGAAATTATTGGAATATGATGGAACAATAAAAGTCGTTGCTGAAGCTGCAGATGGAAGTGAGTGTTTATCTATTCTTGAAAAAATTCATCCGGATATTTTATTACTGGATATTAACATGCCTGTTAAAAATGGAATTGAAGTATTACAGGAAATAAGACAAAAAGATAATGAATTGAAAGTATTAATTCTAACAGTTCATAATGAAGTTGAGTATTTAGTGAAAGCAGTAGATATAGGTGTGAATGGATATATTCTAAAAGATTCAGAATCTTCAGAGTTAAAAAAGGCGATTTTTGCAATTATAAGTGGTGAGAATTTTATACAACCTGATTTAATTCCATTACTTAATGCAAGACTTATTAAAAGAGATCATGATTTAGAAAAAATAGATGCTTTAACAAAAAGAGAACGGGAAGTATTAATTCAAGTAGCAAAAGGAATGTTCAATAAAGAAATAGCTGATAGTTTATTGATTAGTGAAAGAACTGTAAAGAATCATATGTCCAGTATTTTTAGAAAGATTGATGTATCTGATAGAACACAAGCAGCAGTTTTTGCAATCAGAAACAATTTAATTAAACTATATTGATATATGCCTCTATGTTTCACGTGAAACATAGAGGTTTCTTGTCTGCTATAACTCCTGTATAATACAACATAATGTTTCACGTGAAACATTATTAGTCTATATATAGTGTTCCCTTCGTGAAACATTACTTAATTGCTAGAGAATAAACTTGTGAAACATTGAAAAACAGTTGTTTAGGGATAAAATATACTATAAATAAATATCATATTTTATATTTAGAAATAAAAATGATATAGAAGTTATTTTCAAAAAGTGGTATACTGTTATTTGCGTATGTAATTTACAAAACAGTATTAGAAAGTTAGAAGGGCAAACAAAATGGGAAGAGCTATAGCTGTTGCAAATCAAAAAGGAGGAGTTGGAAAAACTACTACTTCTATTAATTTATCTTCCTCTCTTGCTGCAAGAGGTAAGAAAGTTCTTGTAATCGATATTGATCCACAGGGAAATACAACAAGTGGTTTTGGTGTTGAAAAGAATAATCTTGAAAATACAATTTATGAGTTGATTCTGGGAGAATGTAGTGTACAGGATAGTATCATTAAAGATGTAGTGCCAAATGTATCATTACTACCTTCAAATGTCAATCTTGCTGCTGCTGAAATTGAATTAATTGGTATTGAAAAAAAAGAATACATATTGAAAAAAGAAATAGAATGGATCAAAGATGATTATGATTACATTATAATTGATTGTCCTCCTTCACTCAGTATGTTGACAGTCAATGCAATGACAACAGCTGATAGTGTATTAGTTCCAATACAGTGTGAATATTACGCACTGGAAGGACTGAGTCAGTTGATTCATACGGTAAATCTGGTCAGAGAAAGATTAAATCCATCTTTGGATATTGATGGTGTTGTATTTACAATGTACGACTCAAGAACAAACCTTTCTATGCAGGTAGTTGAAAATGTAAAACAGAACATCAAACAAAATGTATACACAACGGTTATTCCTAGAAATATCAGACTTGCTGAAGCACCTAGTTTTGGAATTCCGATCAATCTATATGATCCAAAATCAGCAGGAGCTGAAAGTTATCTTCAATTGGCTGATGAAATCATAAATAGAAAGGGAATATAGTATGGCGGTTAGAGGATTAGGAAAAGGGCTGGATTCATTAATACCAAATACAATTGGTGAATCAAAAAAGAAAGAAAACTCCAATCAAAATTCTATGGTGAACGAAAGACCTGATAGCTATGTGAAAATTACAAAAGTTGAACCAAACAGAGAACAGCCAAGAAAAAATTTTGATGAAGATGCATTGCTTGAATTATCTGAATCTATTAAACAGTTTGGATTATTACAGCCAATACTTGTACAGGATAGAGATACATATTATGAGATCATAGCAGGTGAGCGTAGATGGAGAGCAGCAAAACTTGCCGGTCTAAAAGAAGTTCCTGTCATTATTAAAAAGTATACGGAACAGGAAATCGTAGAAATTTCCTTGATTGAAAATATCCAAAGAGAAGACTTAAATCCAATTGAGGAAGCTCAGGCATTTAGAAGATTGTTGACTGAGTTCAACTTAAAGCAGGATGAAGTTGCAGAAAGAGTTTCAAAAAGCAGAACAGCTGTAACGAATTCCATGAGATTGTTGAAGTTAAGTGATGAAGTACAGCAAATGGTAATTTCTGAAATGATTTCTACAGGACATGCAAGAGCTTTACTTTCAATTGAAGATAAAGATCAGCAGTATATTCTGGCACAGAAAATTTTTGATGAAAGACTCAGCGTCAGAGAAGTAGAAAAGCTTGTGAAGAGTCTTATCAAACCAGCAAAAGATAAAAAAGAAAAAGAAAAACCAAAGGATCTATCTTTTATTTATCAGGATATGGAAAATAAATTAAAAGAGTCACTTGGAACAAAAGTATCTATTGTATCAAAGGGAAGTGGTTCTGGAAAAATAGAAATAGAATTTTTTTCCAATGAAGAGATGGATAGAATATATGAACTATTGGCAAAATAATATTGGAGACATATATGAGCAGTGAAATATTAAGTAGTATTGGCTTAGGTAGTATAGATATTGGATATTTATTTCTTGCATGTGCTGCGATCACGATTGTATTCATTATTCTTGTTATAGTATTAATAGCACAGAATAGAAAAATGAAAAAACGTTTTTTGAAGTTTATGCAGGGAAAAAATGTTAAAAGTTTAGAAGAAAAGATCGCAGAATTATTTGATGATAATAAATCCTTAAAAGAAACAGTTGATGAGAACAGAAAAGAATTAAGGAAAATAAATAAAAATCAAGAATATGCTTTTCAAAAATTTGGTTTGGTAAAATATGATGCATTTAAACAAATGGGTGGAATGCTTAGTTTTAGTCTTGCACTATTAAATGATCAAGATAATGGCTTTATTATTAATTCTGTTCATAGCAGCGATGGTTGTTATTCTTATACCAAAGAAGTCAAAGATGGTATGTCAGATATATCTTTGGGAGAAGAAGAAAAGAAAGCACTTGAAATTGCACTGAACAGTAATAACAGAGTGAATCGAGGATAAGAGATGATACCCCGTAGAGTGGATGAATTAAAGGAAGATGATATTCTCGCAAGGCCGGTCATGATAGATAAATATAGAGAATTACTGGCTGAAAACACAAGATTAAAAAAAGAGTATATTGTAAAATTAAAAGAATTTGCAATAGATCTTGTCTATATTAAAGAACGTGAAATATATGATGAAGAAGAAATAATTCATTTAAAAATAACGTCCACATCAATTATGAAAGACAAGATCCAAAACATATTGCAAAGTCATATTCATCAGGATAACTCTGACCTTCAGGAGCTTAGTGAAGCAGCTGATTCAATTATTGATGGGATTCTGAATGAAGAAAAAGTTTTGGAGCGTATATTTGACATAAGGGAGAGAAGTGCAGATATTTATGAGCATTCTCTAAACGTCTGTATTTTTTCGGTCATTATCGCAATAAAAGAAAATCTATCTAAAAGTATCATTCATGATATTGGTGTAGGATGCTTACTTCACGAACTTGGTCTACGTTATATTATTTCTGATTTTGATAATAAAAGTCTGAATCAAATGCCTAAATATCATGCTGAAGAATATAAAAAGCATCCAATATATGGTTATTATGCGATTGAAACAGAGGACTGGTTAACAGAATTAAGTAAGAATATTATACTTTACCATCATGAAAGAAAAGATGGTAGTGGATTTCCTTTAAAAATCAGAGATTATTCAAAAGAAATTATGATTGTAAATGTATGTGATACTTTTGATGAAATGATCAGTGGTATTGGATATACAAGAATAAAAGTGTATGAAGCAGTTGAATTTTTAAAATCATATGCTGCACAATATTTTGATCCACATTTTGTTGAGTCATTTTTACAGATTACAGCTGTTTATCCAACAAATTCTATTGTTATAACTAACGAAGGAGAGACAGGAATCGTAATCAGACAGAATAAACAATTTCCTGAAAGACCAGTACTTAAAATCATCAAAGATAAAGATGGAAATCCTTTTGAAGGATTAAAATATATTGATTTATTGAAAATACATGATATTTTTATTGAAGAAGTTATCATGTAATCACGAGGAGGAACTATTATGATAGACATTAAATTTTTAAGAGAAAATCCTGAAGTGGTAAAACAAAATATCAGAAATAAATTTCAGGATCATAAACTCGAACTGGTCGACCAGGTAATTGCACTTGATGTTGAGAGCAGAAACACAAAACAGGAAGCGGATGCATTACGTGCTGACCGAAATAAGCTTTCTAAAGAGATTGGCGGTCTGATGGCAAAAGGTGAAAAGGAAGCTGCTGAAAAAATCAAACTTCAGGTGGCTGCTGAAGCTGAGAGACTTACAATTTTAAGTGAAAAAGAAAAAGAGCTTGAAGAAAAGATTACGGATATCATGATGAGAATTCCACAGATCATTGATCCTTCTGTGCCAATTGGTAAGGATGATAGTGAAAATGTAGAAGTTCAGAAATATGGAGATCCGGTGGTTCCTTCTTTTGAAATTCCATATCATACAGAGATTATGGAAAAACTAAAAGGTATTGATCTTGAAAGTGCTAGAAAAGTAGCTGGAAATGGCTTTTATTATCTGATGGGAGATATTGCCAGATTACATTCTGCAGTGATTTCTTATGCAAGAGACTTTATGATAGACAGAGGTTTTACATATTGCATACCACCATATATGATCAGAAGTAATGTTGTGACCGGTGTAATGAGTTTTGCAGAAATGGATGCTATGATGTACAAGATTGAAGGAGAAGATCTTTACCTGATCGGTACAAGTGAACATTCCATGATTGGAAAATTTATTGATACAATTTTAGAAGAAGAAAATCTTCCTCAAACACTTACAAGTTATTCTCCTTGTTTTAGAAAAGAAAAAGGAGCACACGGTCTGGAAGAAAGAGGCGTGTACCGAATTCATCAGTTCGAAAAACAGGAAATGATCGTAGTATGTAAACCAGAAGATAGTAATTATTGGTTTGAAAAATTATGGCAGAATACAGTAGATTTATTTAGAACACTTGATATACCGGTCAGAACACTTGAATGTTGTTCTGGTGATCTTGCAGATTTGAAAGTGAAATCTGTTGATGTTGAGGCATGGTCTCCAAGACAGAATAAATATTTTGAAGTAGGAAGCTGTTCCAACTTAGGTGATGCTCAGGCAAGAAGATTAAAGATCCGTGTTAATGGTGATGATGGGAAGTATTATGCGCACACACTAAATAACACAGTAGTTGCCCCTCCACGTATGCTGATTGCTTTTCTTGAAAACAATCTTTGTGAAGATGGTTCCATTAAAATTCCAGAGGCATTAAGGCCTTATATGGGAGGCAAAACAGAAATCAGATAGCAGACACACTCTTTTGTTGAAGTATAATTCGGGAAGAGGTGATTTCTATGCACAAATATCTTAGAGCAATTGGTTTTAGCCAGTTAAAAACAAAAAAAGAACTAAATTCCATTTTGTTCGATATTATAAAAGATGCTGAGAACAGACAATATACATCGTTAGAAAATGATATTATATTTGCTGAATTCAGCAAAGAATTTGCTAAGAACATTGGACTTGCAGTTCGCGGTGAATTTGATGAAGATGAATTTTTATATGAATATTACTATCCTTATTTTAGAGGGAATGAAATCAGTTCACAAGAAGATGTTTCAGTTGAGAGACAAGCTGAAAAAGAGTCCTATGCAGGAGTCTGTGATGATATCAAAGTAGGTGTTTCTCTTATTTTCTATCTTCAGAATATTATTGATTATATTAAGGTAAGAAATATGGATCAGCTTCCTGTAAAAGGTACAACTCTGACCTTGACAGGACTGTCTGTACAAGGTATCATTATGATGCCGATTGTTAAAAATGAGACAGAAAAGCAAAAAATAAAAAAGGTATCTAATAATAGAAATCATCTGATAGAAGCAGCCAGAAAAGGTGATGAAGAAGCAATAGAAAATCTCACGCTGGAAGATATGGATACTTATACAGTCATATCCAGGAAAATTCAGAAAGAGGATGTTTTTAGTCTTGTTGATACTTATTTTATGCCATACGGAGTAGAGTGTGATCAATATTCTATTTTAGGTGAAATATCGGATTATGTACTTGTTCAGAATAGTATGACAGGTGAAGAAGTATATCAGCTGAAAATTAGTTGTAACGAAATCACACTACAAGTCGCAATTAACCGTCTGGATCTCTATGGTGAACCAATGGTAGGAAGAAGATTTAAAGGTGTAATCTGGTTACAGGGTTATATTAATTTTCCAAATGAATAATTGGATTGCCATATAGCAATGTATGGCAATCTGTAATGCGTTCCTTTAGTTAAATGGATATAACAGGGTCCTCCTAAG